>CAZKRL010000034.1:0-34938 GCA_964555295.1 uncultured Comamonadaceae bacterium
TGCCGCCAAGGGAGTAAGGCCAATGCAACATCGGTCGCTGGCCCCTGACGATCGGCAAAATTTTTAGAACAATGAGAAAATTCGCCTGTTCGTTTTTCGCATCAGTGGTGTCACTACTGTGCCTTTCACAACAAAATGATTCGGTATACAATTCTGCCGATACAAACCTCCTGTTTCCTCTCGGCACAATAACTACCGACAACATCATCATTGAAGCAACACGCGCCAGAAAGTACAGTCCGGTTGCAGTTTCTGAGCTGCAATCCAAAGACATCGAGTGGATGAACAACGGTCAGGACATGCCTCAAATACTTCGACTCACCCCGTCGTTGATCTCCACAAGTGATGCGGGAAACGGCATGGGATATACCGGAATGTGGATTCGAGGAAGTGACCCTTCCCGAATCAATGTGAGTATCAATGGTGTGCCGCTGAATGACCCCGAGAGTCAACAAGTGTTTTGGGTCAATACTGCGGATTTGGCCTCCAGCGCATCTTCCATACAAATTCAGCGAGGCATTGGCACCAGTAGCATCGGGGTGGGATCGTTTGGCGGCGGAATAAGAATCGATACGCGTTCAACCGAAGCAAAACCTTATGTGAGAAGTTCTTTGGTGTCTGGATCATTCGGCAGCGGTAGAATCAATCTTCAGGCAGGAAGCGGGACACTCAAAGACCATTGGACCATTGAAGGCCGATTGAGCAGGGCAGAAAGCAATGGCTACATCAATAGGGCACGATCAGAGTTGTTCTCTTATTTCACCGAAACTGCGTATCGTGATGAAATTACCACAATGAAGCTCACCCTCTTTGGCGGCAATGAAGAAACCTATCAAAGCTGGTACGGCACGCCTGCCGCGGTGGTGCATGGCGACACTCAAGGCATCGAACAATATGCGCAACGCAACGGACTTTCTTCTGATGAGCTGATGCGCTTGGTCAGCGAAGGCCGCAGATACAATTTCTACACGTATGAAAATCAGGTTGACAGATACCGGCAGCATCACGGACAGTTGTTTGTGCAAACCGAATTGAGCGAGCGCTGGAAATCACAAACCACGCTCCACTACACCAGAGGCCGAGGATATTTCGAGGAGTTCAAACCGACTGATGGGTTGATGCGATATGGTATAGACTCATTGCCGCTATTGAGTGGAGAATATGTTTATGATGCTGATGTAATTCGCCGACGCTGGCTCGACAATCATTTCTACGGGGTGATTCAAAACCTTATGGGCAGTTGGTCACATCTACAAACCACCGTAGGCGCAGCTGCGAACCTATATGATGGTCATCATTTCGGTGAAGTAGTAGACATTCTCAATACGCAATTTGCCGAACAAGGAAAGAAATACTATCAGGGCAATGGACAGAAAACGGACATCAGTGGTTATTGGCAAACGGAATATAAATTTTGGCGAGAGCTTTCCCTCTTTTTGGATTTACAGATGCGTCATGTAGACTATACGACACGTGGAATGGATAATGATAGAAGGCAGTATGATGTGCAGACTCAGATGACTTTCTTCAATCCGAAGGGTGGTCTGAATTGGACGCATTACAATCACCGGGTGTATGGCTCAATTTCAAAGGCGGGAAAGGAACCCAACCGGAATGACTTTGTAGATGCGGCCATTCCTGCAATGGTAAGGCCTGAATACATGATAGACTATGAACTGGGCTATGAGTTCCTGCGGGACACCTGGGGTTACGGAATAAATCTATACCACATGGACTATAGAGATCAGTTGGTTTTGACAGGCGCATTGAATGATGTTGGTGCACCGTTGCGTACGAATGTCGACAAGAGCTTCAGGCAAGGAGCGGAAATGAAGTTCAATTATTTATTCCGAAATGGAATATTCATGATGATCAACGCCACTCTATCGCGCAACATCATTCAACACTTCGATGAGATATTATACAACTACGGAGACGGCCCGAGTATTGATACGGTTCAGTATCACAACACGCCCATTTCATTTTCACCACGTGTGAGTGGCGGGGGTTCGCTTGGCTGGACGGGTACTGTGGGTAAGAAAAAGAATGAACTTTCATGTGCTTTATTGAGCAAGTATGTAGGAAAACAATATCTTGATAATACGGGAGCTGACGAGCCCAGCATGGCTGATTACTTCATCTCAGACATAAATATCAAGTTCAAGCCCAATGTCGGAGGGCGCCTTCACCTTACAATACAAGCCTGGGCGCAGAATATTTTTAACAAGCATTACGCATCCAATGGTTATACCTATAGCTACTTGTATGAGACAAGGGTGTCAGAAGTTTTCTTGTACCCTCAGGCCACACGAAATTTCATGCTTGGAATGACAGTGGAGTATTGACGTTCTGCAAATCAAGGGGGCAATTGAAATACCATTGCGGCCTCGCTGTTAGTTTGAAAATAGCGCGGATTGTGAGCTGATAGACTTGAAAATGCAGTGCGTTTATATTTGTCCAATCAGGTTGTTTAAACCCGTAAAGTCATAGTGCAGCAAATGAAAAAAAGCTTGATGAGAATTCTGGGCCTTCGTCCGGAGATGGGGATCGGATTCTACCTGCGGGATTTTTGGTTCCGGATCATCATGCGCAACAACGCCGGAACATCCTGGGCAGTGCATTTCACTAGCACCATCGTTGAGCCCCAAAAAATCATCCGGGGTAAGCAGGTATACCCGGGAGATTCACCGGGAAATTATATACAAGCCATTCATGGCATTGAGTTGGGAGACTACACCAACATCGGACCTAACGTTGGTATTATTTCAGCCAATCACGACCCGCTGAACAACGACAGGCATCTTTCATCACCGCCTATCATTATTGGTAAGTATTGTTGGATTGGGATGGGTGCAGTGATTCTGCCGGGTGTTAGGTTGGGTGACTATACCATTGTTGGTGCCAATGCGGTAGTGACAAAATCTTTTGAGAGCGGGCATTGTGTTATTGCGGGTAACCCTGCAAAAATCATCCGTCATATTTCTGAAGGCGAGAAGGCTGATTCAAAATCACGGCATGACCAATGACACTCCGAATGTGCTGAAAACCTCGGCTTTGCTGATGGTGTCACGCGCATGTCCGACCATTGCGTTGCTTGCCGTTAACATGTACTATGCGCGCACGCTGAACTATGATGACTACGCATCGTATCAAAGTGCATGGTTATGGATAAACGCGCTTACGCTTTTGGGTTCTATCGGGCTGCCGAAATACCTTTTGACGTTTGGTTCGTTTGATCAATTATTCTCGGCGCACAACAGACTGAAACTCTTCGGCATCGGGTGCATTATAGTTGTAACAGGTTTTCTGGTCTCGCCATTCCGCGATGTTTTTTCCTTAGCGGAAACCCTTTTTTTTATGGCTACAATTCTTGTGCAAATAATGGTGCTCGTATGCGAATCTGCCCTATTACATGCGCACAGAAACAAGCAAATAATGCTCGCCTCTTGCGGGTTCTCGGTCTGTTTTTTATTGGGTCATTATATAGTACAACAATTGGGATTCGGTTATACACCCTGGCTGGTGATGATGTTTATCGCAGGAATATTTCGCTGGTGGATGATGCGTACATCGCTTGTTCCTGACAGCAATGATGCAGAAAAACCCAACGAACTGAAATGGATTGCAACGAATGATGCTCTGCAATTCACAACGAAGTGGCTGGACAAGTTCATACTTGTATATCTGCTAACTCCGAAAGAATTCTCGATATACTTCAACGGCACGAATGAAATCCCTTTGATTGGCGTGCTTCTTGCTGCATTTGGCGCGGCATTCAGTGTTCATGCGGCGAGATCGATTTCTTCTGAACGCCATGCCATAGCATTTCGCAAGAGTGCAAGTGCGTTTTCAGTTGTTCTATTTCCCTTGTTTGGGTGGTGCTTCTTTTTCTCTGCTGAAATTGTTACCACCTTATTTGGAGACCAGTACTCAACCTCTGCCCCTTTGTTTGCCATGATGTCGTTGCTACTGCCCATCCGTATCATGGCATACACGCCTGTGCTGCAACAACAGGGAAAGGGCAAAATCGTTTTGCTGGGGGCGGTGCTCGACCTCGGGATTGCAAGCGCATTGATGCTGATGCTATACCCTCTCTTGTCTGTCAAGGGAATTGCAATGGCAGTAGTAATAGCCACCTATGTGCAGGTTATTTATTACGTATACCATATCCTGAGATCATACAACGCTAAGCTCATAGCTCTCTTCGAATGGAAGTTACTGGGTGGTAGATTGTTGTTCGTGGTGCTGAGCTTCGTTGCGCTGCGGCTCATTCTATGGGACAAAGTTGATTTGCTCTCTACAGGCGTTTCTCTTCTTCTGTTTTTAATGCTCACCCTATGGTTTTCTATTCGGGAATGGAAAAGAGAACTCGCAGCTGATGCGGCTCATAATTAGCAAATCTTAAGATGAAGGGAATTTCGCTAACACCTTTTCACTCTACTACATTTACCACAAAATTGAAATCATGAGAAATTCATCTTACAACACCAACATCTCCGGCATGATGTCGGCCACCGACGTTAGGGCCTTTATTTCTAAAGTTTATTCTTACATGACCAGCGCGTTGTTCATCTCTGGACTGACTGCCTGGTATTTTGCTGACTCTGGGCTGCTTATCCGCATGCTTACAGCGGCACCGTTTATGCAGTGGGTGATAGTTCTTGCGCCGTTAGCTGCAGTCTTTGCGATGTCGCTTGGGTTCAATCGTTTTTCGCAAACCACCTTGCTGGCATTGTTTTTCGGTTATGCATTTTTAATGGGCATTAGTTTTTCTGCCATATTTCTGATCTTCACATTGGGCACAATAGGCAAGGTGTTTTTCATCACTGCTGGATTATTTGGTGTTATGGCGGTGCTGGGGTACACGACCAAAACGGACCTTACCGCCATGGGGGGCATTTTGATGATGGCCCTAATTGGTATGATCATCGCAGGTTTAGTGAACATGTTCTTGCAGAGCGATACAATGGATTATGTGTTGAGTTGTATTGGGGTGCTTGTATTCACCGGACTCACGGCGTATGATATGCAACGAATCAAAAGAATTGGCGAAGGTGTTGAGTTCGGAACCGGAGCGGCGTCGAAACTTGCACTCATGGGGGCCTTGAGTCTCTATTTGAATTTCGTAAATCTATTCATGATGTTGCTGCGGGTTTTCGGCAGGGGCAATGAATGAGTGAAAAGAATTCCAACCTAGGGTGTAGTTAACCCATTTCAGATTAGTCATTATAGACTGTTGAGAAATCTCCCTGAAAAGGGAGATTTTCTTTTTCATTCGTGCCGACTTTCAAGGCATGAATCCTATCCTTATAGCTTTAGTTCTTGGGCTGTATTTCCTTCTGTTATTCGTCATTTCGGCTTATACATCCAGGCAAGCAACGAATGCCACCTTCTATCAGGCGAACCGGTCGGCGCATTGGCTGCTTGTTGCCTTTGGCATGGTAGGAACATCGCTCTCCGGTGTAACCTTCATATCGGTGCCGGGAACTGTATCCACTGCGAACTTTTATTATTTCCAGGTTGTATTGGGCTATTTTCTCGGCTACTTCGTAGTGGCCCTGGTGTTGTTGCCACTGTATTATCGGTTTCAGCTTGTTTCTATATACACGTATTTGCTGAATCGCTTTGGTATGAATACGTATCGAAGCGGCGCAGTGCTGTTTGTGATTTCACGCACGCTCGGGGCCACATTGCGCTTGTACCTTGTGATCAATGTGTTGCAGCTTTTTGTGCTGGATGCTCTGGGAGTTCCGTTTGCTGTTACAGCGTTGATAATACTGCTAATGATACTTGCCTATACTTTCAAAGGCGGGGTGAAAACTATCGTGTGGACAGACACGTTGCAGACGTTCTTCATGTTGATGGCACTTGTAGTGTGTGTGATTTTTATTCTGAATCAACTCGATATTAGTTTCTTTCAGGCGATTGAAAAAATGAGCGCGTCAGGACAGTTGCAGATCTTCAATTTTGATTTCAATGACAAGCGATTTTTTCTTAAGCAAATACTTGGAGGCGCTTTTATCACTATCAGCATGACAGGTCTTGACCAGGAGATGATGCAGAAAAACATCTCCGTTAAAAACCTTAAGGACTCTCAAAAGAATATGATGTCATTCAGTGCCGTAATGACAGGGGTGAATTTCCTCTTCTTATTCTTAGGTGGATTGCTCTGCATGTATGCCTCGAAGAATGCATTGTCGCTGCAAGGTGACGACCTCTTTCCAACCATTGTTATGCAGCATTTGCCTCCGGTGATTGGATTGATTTTTATTATTGGACTTATCAGTGCGCTATTTCCATCAGCCGATGGCGCGATTACGGCCTTAACAGCTTCATTCTGTATCGATATTTTGCGGATTGAAGATGATGCTCATAGAAGTGCTGAACAGCGGGTTGCAATTCGCAAAACTGTACACCTCATTTTCGCAGGCGTATTTCTTTTGATGGTGTTGTTTTTTAAATGGCTTGATAACAAAGAGATCGTAACCATATTACTGGAGATTGCTGGATATACCTATGGGCCGTTACTTGGCATGTTTGCATTTGGAATAATGACTCAACGTATTGTGCACGACCGCCGAGTGCCTTGGATTTGCGTTGTTGCGCCCTTAATAGTTTGGTTGATCGACAAAAATTCAACAGCGTTTCTCGGGGGCTATAAATTCGGATTTGAAATTCTATTGATCAATGGCCTGCTGACTTTCTTAGGTTTATGGTGTGTGAGTAAATCTAAGCCCGCCATCTGATTGCAACCTGTGATGAATATGGAATGAAGAGCGCTGAGATGAATAGTATCAGCAGCTTGATACGCTGGCGCAGGGCAGCCAGATGTTTGAATATTGAAGTAGATTATTTACCGGTAAATTGTGGCTTGCGCTTTTCAAGAAATGCACCCACGCCCTCTTTGAAATCGTTTGTGCCAAAGCAATAACCGAATTCGCGGATCTCTGTACGGAATCCATTAACACCATCTCTGGAGAAATCATTTAGGCAACGGATAGCAGCTTCAATGGCTCTCGGTGAATTTTTCATGATACGGCGTCCAATTTCACGGGCTTGATTCATCAGCTCGGCTTGAGGATAAATGGAATTGACCAATCCCAATCGGTGCGCTTCTAATGCGTTGATTTTAGCTGCACTCGATATCATTTCAAATGCTCTTCCTTTTCCAATTAACGCTGCGAGTCGCTGAGTGCCACCATAACCGGGGATCAATCCAAGGGATGTTTCTGGGAGTCCCATAATGGCATTATCTGAAGCGATACGCATATGGCAGCTCATCGCAAGTTCAAGGCCGCCCCCAAGTGCAAAGCCATTGATAGCAGCGATAACGGGTTTCCCCATATTTTCAATGAAGTCGAAGAGCAATCGATGGCCTGTTTCACTCAATTCTCTGCCTTGTTGAACACCAAAATCAGAAAACTCTTTGATGTCAGCTCCAGCCACAAAAGCTTTTTCACCAGAGCCGGTGATAATGATAACTCTTACTGACTCGTCGAATTCAGCGAGTGACAATGCCTTATTCAATTCTTGAATAGTAGCTTTATTAAGCGCGTTCAATTGTTCAGGACGCTGAATGGTAATTTCCAGAATACCCTGTTCTGAATGCAGCGTGATTTGCTCGTATGCCATGAAAGAAATTTTGAGCAAATTACGTTGAATTGATTATTGCTATGGGAGCAGAAATTCACATTTCGGCGCCACATGTTCCCAATGAAGAATTGGATTCAGAGCAATCTGAAGCTGAGCAGAAATGACACCAGGCAAATTGCGTAAAAAAAGAATGGAGCGAGAACAGAATTGCGATAGTGCGCAAACCAATACGCAATAATAAAAGAAACGGGAAACGCAATCGATTGAAGAACCCATTGACCGGTTAAAACAGAATTTAGAAAGAAGGAAGTTACTACAGCAAGAGCCATTAAGACGGTTGTTGTTCTTGTGCTTTTGGCGCGATTACTATTCCTTTCAGATTTAGTGAATTGCCTCAATGCGAGAATGAGAGAGACAAACAACAATAAAGCAAAGACTTTTACAGGCCATGGTAATGTAATTAAATATTGAGAGGCATTAAGTGTAAGTGTCTTTTGAATGAGAATGTAGTCGGGCTGTTCCTGGACAAGGTAAGCAATGGCAGCCCAGTAACCGAAGGGAATTGCGAATGCAAGTACGGTAAGAACAATTTCTCTCACGTGAAACGGGCGGTTGATGAGAATTCCGATTAAAACCGCAGGAAGTAGTGTCAGTAATGATGGCACTATGAGGGCGGCTGAACCGTAAAGAAAACCACATGTAACGGCTTCATGTATTATCGAGGGCTGCTTAAATATTTTCAATTGATACCCCATGCCAGCAATTATCAGGATATTAGCAAGCCCCGTAGGAATATGGGTTTGAATCATTCCTGTGGTGGTCATTACGATAGTGTAAAGCAGAGCCGGTGTGTACACAGGGGTATTCATAAACTCATTCTGATTGAATAGTCGGTTTGCCATAAAACCTCCTGCCAGAATCAATAGGATATTTGCTGTGACCGCCCAGCCATTGGAAGCTGGCATGAGATATTCGGATGAGTATCCGGCCATCATAAACGGTATGCTCGCCGGGTCGGGAATGAGATAAACCGCGATAACAATTACTATCGGAAAGGATAATGTATAAGGTAGGTTCGATGCAAAGGAGCGAAGTATCATTCTATCTGCTAGGTTACAAAGTTGAAGGTTTTGTTATCGGACGAACAGGACTTTGATTAGTTTTGTCGCTCAAATTATCAACCATGAATCTCCAAAGTATTTTGTCTCCGGTAGCCGATTTCTTTCAATGGACTTTTAAGAATATCATCAATCCTATTGGCCCGGCGTTTAACTGGATTTGCATCGTCTTTGCTTTTGTTGCCATTATTTACTGGCTCCGCCGTCAAAAGGCCTACAACGAAAAGGCCACGCGCGAAGGCACCATTCATTGATAAGCTTCTAAATCCGCACCGATATCTCGTCGGTAGTATTTGTTTTCAAATTCGATTTCATTGGCCATTGTTTGCGCTTGTTCTCTCGTTGCACTCAACGTAGACCCTAGAGCAACCACATTCATCACCCTGCCACCGGAGGTTGCTAACACGCCCTCCTTGTATGAAGTTCCCGCATGAAATAACGCGCCGTAATAGTTTTCAGAAACATGAATGATTTTACCTTTCTCTGGATTTTCAGGGTAGCCACCAGCGGCCAAGACCACAGTAACTGCATATCCGTTTTTCAGATGCACTTCAGTTGGCCAACTATCTGCAGTTGCTGCCAGTAGCTCCAAAAAATCATCCTCAATCATGGGCAGAATTGCCTCGGTTTCTGGATCGCCTAATCGACAGTTATACTCGATAACATAAGGGTTTCCTTGTACATTGATCAACCCGAAAAAGATAAAGCCGTCGTATGAAATCTCCTCGCGCACGAGGCCTTCAACCGTGGGTATAACGACCTGCGATAGTACTTTCTCTTTAAAAGCTCCCGAGAAAAATGGAACCGGACTTACCGCCCCCATTCCGCCTGTATTGAGGCCCGTATCTCCCTCACCGATGCGCTTGTAATCTTTTGCGGAAGGAAGCAACACGAAACGACTTCCTCTTTTGACTGCAAACACTGAACACTCAATGCCCGTTAAAAATTCCTCGATCACAACAGTATTACCCGCATCACCAAACTTGCCTGATAGCATCGATCTCAAAGCACTTATGGCAACATCAAGTTGATCTTCAATGATTACACCTTTTCCGCCCGCGAGGCCATCGGCCTTGAGTACGTAAGGCCCAGGCAATTCACCGAGAAATTTCTCGCCATCACTCAAATTATTTTTTGTGCATTCGAAATAAGAAGCCGTTGGAATCGCATGCCGTTGCATGAATTTTTTAGCGAAGGATTTACTGCCCTCCAACTGTGCGCCCATTTTGCCGGGACCGATAATTTGCAGTGGATATCCTGATGGTAGGTGGGCTTCAAGAAAATCACGAATTCCACCCACCAGTGGTTGCTCAGGTCCTATCAACAAGAGATCAATTTGATGTGCTTCAATTTGTTTTTGTACCGCTGCGAAGTCAGTAATATCAATTGACAGGTTTGTTGCGATCTCAGCGGTGCCGGGATTGCCGGGCGCAACGAAGAGTGAACCGCAACGGGCACTCTGTGAAATTTTCCAAGTGAGCGCGTGTTCCCTTCCGCCGGAGCCGAGAATGAGAATATTGGTTTTTCTTTCGTGCATCATAGCTAGCAATAGTATTCACAGGGAAACCCCTGGCGAATAATCATGGTATTTATCTTGAATATGGAATAGGCGCTGTTCGATTTCTTCTGGATTCGCCATTGTCACAAGGGCTGTGCGCTCGTCTTTGAAATGCGGCAATCCCTTGAAATAATTGGCATAATGTCGGCGCATTTCCAAAACACCCAATACCGGACCTTTCCATTGAATGGAAAAACGAAAATGCTTGATGCACGCATGCACGCGGTCTTTGATTCCCGGTGGCGGCAGCAGTTCGCCGGTTGAATGATAATGTTTGATTTCGTTGAAAATCCAAGGGTAACCGATACTGGCACGTCCAATCATCAACCCATCCACACCATAACGGTTCTTGTATTCAACCGCTTTCTGCGGAGAATCAATATCTCCATTACCGAATATGGGGATGATCATCCTTGGGTTTTCTTTCACCTTAGCAATGAGTGTCCAATCTGCCTCACCCTTATACATCTGCACCCGCGTGCGGCCATGTATGGTGAGAGCTTTGATACCAATATCTTGGAGTCGCTCAGCAACTTCAACGATATTCTTCGATTGATCATCCCAGCCCAAACGTGTTTTCACGGTAACAGGAAGTGAGGTTGTTTTAACGATGGCCTCTGTCATCGCCACCATTTTCGGGATGTCTTTCAAGATTCCTGCACCTGCGCCTTTGCAGGTAACTTTCATCACCGGACAACCATAGTTGATATCGAGCAGATCAGGACCAGTAGCTTCAATGATTTTCGCACATTCCACCATTGTGCTGATCTCGCTTCCGAAAATTTGCACACCAATGGGTCGCTCATATTCGAAAATGTCAAGCTTCATTTTGCTCTTGGCGGCATTTCGAATGAGCCCTTCACTGCTGATGAATTCAGTGTACATGAGGTCAGCACCGTTTTCTTTACATACTTGTCGAAATGGCGGATCACTCACGTCTTCCATCGGAGCGAGTAACAGCGGAAAGTCTGGAAGTGATATTTCTCCTATTTTAACTGACATCTTGCGGCGCGCGAAGATACTTTCTTTCTTTTGTGCCATGAAGTCGTTTATTGCCTCTATGTCGGATCGCTATCATGTTTTGTTTTTGTGGAGTGGTATGCTTTTGGGATTCGGTTTGTCATCCGTTATTTTACCATTCTTTATGGGGCTTTCAGCCGATAGTGAGGAGGCAATAAGAACTTCTATGCAAACCAATCCGTTGCCATGGATGTGGATGAATAACGGCGTTCAGCTTTTTGCATTTTGTCTGCCGGCAGCGCTGATGTATTCGTTCGCTCGAAAAAGGGATGTGCTTCCTTGTTTCCCAATGAAAACAGCTTTGGCACTATCCCTTCTCGCGGTTCTGGCATTTGGTTTCATGGATGTCCTGGGTGAGCTCAATCATATTATCATTAGTTGGATGCCGGGTTTCTATGAAGATGTTCTTGCATCGGAAAAGCAAATAGAGTCTATCACAGAATCCATGCTATCATCTTATGATCAGCATTTGCCTATTGTGATTTTAACCATCGCGCTGGTGCCTGCTCTCTTTGAAGAGTTTTTTTTCAGAGGTGTATTGCAGCGATTATTCATGAAAACAAAGGGAGCTCACACTGCCATTTGGATGAGTGCTGCGGCCTTCAGCTTGATTCATTTTCAATTTTTAGGGTTCATACCTCGACTGGTCATGGGCGCAATGTTGGGGTACATCACTTGGCTCTCCGGGAATTGGTGGTACTCTGCACTTGTGCACTTCCTGAACAACCTTGCCGGGGTAATGCTTTTCATTGGGTTCGGCAGTATGGAGTTACATGAAGAGGGTGTTGGTTGGACCATCGTTTACCCGCTGGTCTCTGCAGTTGTTCTTTGTCTGTGGGCTTTCTTAATGAGAAAGAACTACTTCAGGTATTTCCCGCCCGCAACTTCAGAATAGTCTCTGCATGCATGTGATCACCTGGAAATGTGATCTTGAAGTTGTCCTTTTCTCCTTCAATGATGTGAATGGGCACACCTGATTTTTCTACCACCGATGCATCGTCAGTAAACTCGGGGATGTAATCTGAGTGATACGCGTTTTTCATGATATCACCTCGAAATACTTGTGGGGTTTGGATGAGGTAAATTTTATTTCTGTCAGCGATGACATTATTGGAGAATGTTCCTGAACGAACCGAATCAGCTGGCATAATTCCGGGCACTACCGCCTCTTTTTCTTCGGCAGATTGAAACAATTGGATTATCATGTTTCGGCTAATGAGTGGGCGAGCCGCGTCGTGAACAGCGATCAAGGATTCCACCGAATGAGGAATTGTATCTAATGCATTTTTAACAGAATCAAATCGCTGCTCACCACCGAAGACAACACGATGCAGCGGGACATCATAGTGACGCACAATTTCTTCCCAGTAAGCTTGATGTTGTTGATTCAGAACAATGAT
Source organism: uncultured Comamonadaceae bacterium (assembly GCA_964555295.1). Lineage (GTDB taxonomy): Bacteria > Bacteroidota > Bacteroidia > Flavobacteriales_D > Sanyastnellaceae > CAZKRL01. Next base: position 12,690 of record CAZKRL010000034.1, read on the forward strand.
GATTTCAAGTTCTTTGATGGCGCTGTGAAAGGCACGCATGCTATGCAATACAACGGGTGTGTGATCGAGTAGCGCAAATTGTTTGGGATGCTTATCGCCTGTGCGAATTCCCTTACCGGCAGCAACTATGATGGCGTAATACATCATTCAATCAATAATGGCAAAGATGCTTCATCAGGGGTTACAAAAGGAATGTCCCGCCGCAGCGGGACACTCCAAAAGAAATTCATCAGGTTAATGTTCAACAATGAATCTGTGATGAACGGGCTCTGCATTCAGTCCATTCAAAGTGAAATGATACACACCCGCACTCAGCGATTGAGTGGGAATCTCAATACGATTTACCGCGGAGAAAGTCTGCGTTTGAACTGTAGATCCTTTCGCGTCCATAATTGTGAAATATCCGCTAAAGCTCTCATTGAAGAGGGCCTCCACCTTTTGAGCCGACTGTGTGAAAATCACCTTTGATGCGTTGGTGTTTGTTGTCGACGATTTTAATTCAAAACTTACAGAAGCATTTTCCGGACAAACACCATGTGCGTCTGCATGGATGTGGTAAACCCCTTGCTCCGCTGTGGTGAAAGCCACTTTCTCGCCATCGAAACTTTGCGTGGTTGTAGGGGATTGGACGGTCCATATTACATCTGCTAAAGCATTTAAATGAGCGTCAAGCTCCACTCCGAATATGCCGTTGGCATTAGCGACAACAGAGGGTGAAGCAAGGCGCAGTCCGAGTTCATTTTCATCAGAAAGTGTAAACGGAATTCTTTCACTCATGCACTCACCTTCCAGTTGAAGATAGTAAGCACCGGATTTCAATCCCTCCAGGATCAATTCACTTCCTTCACGATTGCCATTTTGCAGCAAGTCTTCGTTGTGATTGAATAAAGAGTATGCAAACCAATCGGCGTTGCGCACGTTAATCTCGAGGGAGCCATCTGTGTGTGAAACGCAATTGGGATGATCTAAAGCAGCTATTTCAGAAAATGCTCTTTCTGGTGCTTCTACATTTAGTTGTGTGGTAAAATTTCCGCACCAGCTGTTGGGGCCGTTTACTACCAGGTCATAAATCCCTGGGGCGAGGTGATCAAAATCAACTGAGCCGCTTGCAGTAAAATCATAATTGCTATTAAGACCAGAGAGACTCAGACTCCAATCACCACTGGGTAAAGTAACATCGATACTTCCATCGTTTGTGTTGTTGCAGCTTGCCGGTGTGCTAATGACCTCGATGGGTGCTGAACCATGCACAACGAATCTATTGCCACTGAATGCCTCGTTGAAGTGAGCAATCATTTGTTGCCCGGCATTGAGCTGAATAACTTCCCCGGTCGTGAGATCCTCAACATATAGGCATGTTCCGAAAGGAATGTTTTGTGCATCTACAATAGTGAATGTATAGTCACCTGCGCTTGGAACTTTTACGAAAACTGGCACACTGATTTCTTGATCAAACGGACGGGCGTCTTGTGCCAACTTCACGGAGGATGGGCTCATCAATGACATATTGATTGCATCTTCATCAAATCCCTCGAGATCGAGTGCATCATGGTCATCTAAATCAGAAATTGCGGAGTTATCGAAAAGCAAGATGCTTTCGTCAGCTATGGCACCCTTTGAAAGGCGGAATGAAACTAATGAAGTCGTTGAGTTGTCACTGCGTTCAAAAGCAGCTCCTGTATTCGTCTTATACGTTTCCTGATACACGAGATTCTGCCCGGCCGCATTTACTTTAACCTGAAAGCCTTGGCTATGGGCAATATATCTTGACGCGGTACCTGAACCAGTAGATGCGTTCCTGAATTTGTTTGACTTGGTCTCATAGTCATACACATAATACACGCGCGGTCCGGTTAGTGAAGACGAAACCAAATTCCAATCTACTTCTGATGGGTAGGGATTTCCAACAATGTTCCATCCGTAATCGAAGATTGTACCGGGTGAGGTAACGGTATAACTCAGCGATTGGGTTATAGTTCCTTGTCGAATGAGTCCGGTGTTATCGAGATTTTGAGCGACGCCGTTGAGCCACACAAAATAGCCGCGATCATTGGGTATTGTATTGGTCACGTTTGTAGCTAACACGTAGCCTTGGCTGCGAGTTCCTGCGACAGACTCATCGTAGTATTGAATATTATTCAGGCCATATGATGGATAATCAGACCCGGTGAAACCGGAAGTAATGATATCATCATTCCAGTCTTGCAGTGTCTGGTTTTGAATGGGGCAACCAAGATTGAACCAATACCCTTGTACAGTCGGGATACTTGGAATATACCGCTCCAATGTGATAGGTCCACTTACATTGGCAGTAGGGTGAATTCGCTGAATGGAGCTGGTGAGTGTATTGTTTGATACAAAAGTTGCGCAACCGTTATAGGGAATATTCAATGTGCCGTTTTTCATGGATAAAACGTTTTGAACACGCGTTGAATCTGTTACCGTAACTGTACCAGAGGGGTTGTTGACGGTTAGATTATAGAAAGTGGTGGTGGGCGAACCGCAACCTACCACGAATGCTCCTCCTCCTGTGGGCGTACCGAGATATTGGGTGCCTCCGCAACCATTCAAAACTACGGTTGATGTGCCGGCATTGAAAGATCCGTTGTTTTCAATATTCCCGCTCAGGTATATCTCTGAGGCATTGGCGTTCATGGTGGCCCCGGATCCCAAAGTGATGTCCTTCGCAATCAGCTTTCCGTTTAATTGAGCATTGCCCTGCACAACGAAGCTATCGAAGCGGCTACCGAGAATCGAAGTGCCGCTTCCGTCTGAATATAATAGCGGTGTTGCATTCCAGTTAGCCGTATTGGTGAGTTCGCCAGACGAACTCGTGGTGAATACCTCACGACACCCGCTCTGATCGACATTCCAATTATCGATTTTGAATAAACTTGATGTAGCGACAAGATATTTAAAACGAACTCCGTAGTAAGGGGCGAATGGGTAAGACACCATACCATTTGGTTCAGAGCCGGAACCCACCGTTTGCAGGGCATCGAAACCACCATTGGCGTCATATTTTAATGTCCACTCACCGGCTTCGCTTAATGTCACCTCAATACCCACTCTTGTGCCGCCATTGAAGGCCGTGGGCCAATCCAAAGTTGAATTGATAATCGGCGTGTTTGCATAAACGCCGTTGTCAACTCGATAGAGCCTCAATAGATCGTTGGCCCCGGCAGATGGCAGTGAGGTCTGGTCAATTACAACAGCATATCCGTTGTTGTTAGCTGAGAAAAAGTTAGAATCAGTGGCTGCAAGAAACACTTGGAAATTGCTGTTCAGTGTAGCATCCGTCGGAAAGCTTATTTCAAAATTCCACACAGTGTTGGCCCCGACGATTACACCTGCATCGTTGCATGCATCAACACGTTTGGAGATGGTGGATTGTCCTGATGTAGCAGTGGTGTTATGTCTGAGGGAGTAAGTGCCTGTTATGGGTTCAACACCACTTGCAAGCCATTCCGCTGCATTACCGGTAATGCTCCAACCGGCAAGACTGCCATCTTCAAAGTTCTGATCAGCTACACCAATGTATCCTTGGTCATCGTCTACAATAGTGAGTGCGTAGGTTGTGTTGCTGGCGGGCAAAAAGGCATTTGTACCTCCCGAAATATCTTGCAGCGCAAAATTGAGGGTGGTAGAATTATCACAAAGCGCGTTATCCTGCGGATCGAAGTAAACCGTTTTGGATCCCGATTCTCCGGCGCTCCATGTAAGGGTGAGGGTCGCATACTGATTGGTGAATGCTGTACCAGCTGTAAGACCACGACCACATCGCCCTGCATCACCCGAGGTAAGAACCAAACTTACAGAGGTGCTCGCTGATGCGGAAGGATTGAAAATCGAAACTGTTAATGATGCATTTTGCGCGAGTGTTGCGTTTTCATCTACCAAACCACTGGAGCTCCCGAGACTCACGTATGTATCAGGAGGTAAAGCAACAAACCTGAAGTTATCAAATTCTGCAGCTGTTCTTGCTGCAGCTGCATTCGTCGCATCCCAGATGGCTCGGAAGCCAAAGAAATTATTGGTGGCAGGTGCGTAGGTGTTATCAGTGACTTGCCCGTGATTTACAGTGGCGAGTTCAGCACAACTGAGGGGAGTAGGGGTTGATTGTGTAGCGGGTTGAGTAGTTGGTAATGTTGAACTGTAAATGGTCCAGCGCCCCAATTGATTCCGCGTGATTTTAAATGCAATGCCATAATCGGTGAGTCCGGCAGGTATGCCCGAAGTCGAGGTGAAAATTGTAGTGGCGATGCCATTATCAATTCGCTGCAATTGAATGAAGGAAGTTGTGGCTTCACCCATGATAATTCGGTAGCCATTAATTCCTGTGGTGGCCTCGAGATTACTGTTGTTAGTGAAAAGATAAACGGCCTGTTGATTGGTAGCGCTCAAGGGAGAGTTGATGGCTCCAAGACCATCGCGCCCCATCCAGAAATACCATTCTTGTTGTTGATCCCAAGTATTTATTTGTGAGCTGATGTACTCAGAACCTGAAGTGCTTCCGGCGTTGCCATTGAGTTTAACGGTATGCGTGCGAGTAGTTTCAGACCCCAACAAACCCGAGGTTGAGCTATTGTTGGCGATGGTGAAATTGGCACCCTCACCGCTCCAGCTGGGCGCACTGAAATCCCCATCAGTAAAAAAATCATTGGTACCAAATTCAAAGTAAGCCCTGAAATTGATGCCGCCGTTAGCAGAATATTTGGTTTCCTCACAACCGGATGAATTGCCTGTAGATCCTGTTGCATCAAAATACACTTCGAAGATATAGGTGCCGGGTTGGTTCAGACCGCTGATTACATTGACGGTTGCACCAGGAACACCGCGCCACTTTTGGTCGCCGGGGTTATTGACATCGGGACCGCACGCTCCGCCTGAGCAATCTGTTCCACCTTGACTGCAACAAAATGTGAGAGCAAGCGAACTGAACGATGGCGCGGTATCGCACGACCTGTAAACGCGGTAATGTAAATTTCCGCCACATGCGTTGGAGCTTCCGTTTTTGAAGGTGAGCATCTCAGCGAAGTTGATCACAAGTGATCCACCCGTGCTGAATCTGCCGAAGTAATTGTTGTGAAAGTTGGGAGAGAGACCATCGAGCTGACAGTCATAGTAACCACCATTGACGGAAAGTCCGGATTTGTAGATGTCCCAGGCGGCGTAACTGTTCAAGCAGCCGAATACCATCAATAAATTGAATAGTAAATTTTTAGTTTTCATAAAGCAATCCTTTAGAGTACGATTTTAACACGAGCACAAAAGTGTACCAAAATACGCAAAACTTGATTGAACTGTTGCATAGTTAGTTGTATTGACCTACTTAACAGCTCCCGAATTGTTGACGTGGTTTCCTAGAGGGGTTGTCTCCATTGCACTAACGATTGGATTTAAATTTTCATGAAATCTTTGCGACATGATTACCACAGGATATCAGGGTTTATTTTAGCCCCCTAATTATTTACCTATGAAAAGAATTATACTACTGGTGTCATGCATCGGTCTCTTCAGCGCGGTTTCTGCCCAAAACTGTTCCGACATTTTTATCTCAGAATACGTTGAAGGCACTGAAAACAACAAGGCAATTGAGCTGTATAACCCCACCTCCGCTCCCATTGTGCTCGATGGTTTGTATTCCATGGGACGTGATAGGGATGGCGCAGGCGTTCCCATGCTGCTGCCAATTACAGGAACCATTCAGCCCTACGGCGTGCGCGTTTTTGCTTTGGATAAACGCAATCCCGATGGTACAGGAAATGAAGTTCCCTTGGATGCGGACTTGCAAGCTGCGGCAGACACCTTTCTGAATCCGGTATATGTTCAAACCAATTCACCGATGTATTTCAACGGAGATGATGCATTTGTGCTGGTTAAAAATGGCAATCAGATTTTGGATTTAATGGGAAAAATTGGAGAAGACCCAGGAGGAGGTTGGTGGCAGCCGGGCGACACCACAACACGCTGGTGGACGCAGGACAATACACTCATTCGTAAACAAGAGATCCTCCATGGTGTTACTGATAACCCCGCCGTCTTTGATCCTTCGCTCGAGTGGGACAGTCTGCCGGCAAATACTTTCACTGAGCTGGGACAACACCTTTGCAATTGTCAGGAGGTAGTATCCACTCATAACATAAGTGACTTAACATTTTCAGTTTTCCCCAATCCTATTGCAGCGGGCAGATTCGTGATTCGCGGTAATGCAGAGTTGGATCGATTTGCTCTGTATTCTGCTGATGGGCGCGTGATTCTATCCGGTAATTTGGCGGGTATGATATACAACGATGTGGCTTTACCTGAAGCCGCACAAGGCGTCTATTACCTGGAGGTGTATTCCCGAACAGGTGCAAGTAAGGTAGAGAAGTTACTCGTAAGATAATTTCTGCATGTACAGAATTGCGCTGATTTGCAGCGTTATGCTTATGGTTGCGACCATGGGGATGTCGCAAACCGCGGTAACCGGTTCAGTCATTGATTCTCTCACCAATGAAACTTTGCCAGGGGCTTTCGTGATCTATGGTAATGGTAAAGGAACGGCTACAGATCTGGAGGGTAATTTCAGTTTGAGCTTGAGTCCGGGTGCGTACAGTATTAAAGTCACTTATGTTGGAATGGACACCCTCGAGCAAAAGGTTACGGTGGGAAATTCCCCGATAAATCTGAGCTTTAAACTTTCCTCCGGAAAAACGATTACCGAAGTAAATGTTATCGCTGATATGGCCGTTGGCAGAAAAACCCCGGTGGCCTTCAGTGATATATCGGCCATCAAAATCAAGGAGGAGTTGGGATCGCGCGATTTGCCAATGATCCTGAATACTACCCCGGGCGTATACGCTACGCAATCCGGTGGCGGTGATGGCGATGCTCGTGTGAATATCCGGGGCTTTAACCAGCGCAACGTTTCAGTCATGGTTGATGGAATACCCATGAATGATATGGAAAACGGATGGGTATATTGGAGCAATTGGTTTGGTCTTGATAATGTCACACAGAAAACCCAGGTACAGCGCGGGCTCGGGGCTTCTAAGTTGGCGGTTCCCGCTGTAGGGGGCAATATCAATATTCTATCGCAGGGCATTGAAGAGAAGTTCTCTGTGCGCGTATCATCTGAGGTGGGAAACAATCAAAACTACAGACACGGAATAGGTATCAACTCAGGAAGACTGAAAGGTAATTGGGGAGTTACTGCGGCATTCTCATACAAGGAGAATCAGGGCTGGGTGAATCAATTGAATTCAGAACAGATTTTTTATTTCCTGAAAATTCAAAAGCAGTTCGACCAGCATTCCTTTTCTCTCTCTGCAATGGGAAGTCCGCAAACCCACAATCAGCGTCTGAGCCGTAATCGACTTAGTTTTTACGATGTTGACTATGCGCTCGAGCAAGGGGTTGACACCACCGGTTTGGGAGTGCAGCAAGTGCCTGTTGATCGTGGTCTTCGCTTCAATTCGGAGTGGGGGTATCTCAAGAGAGATCGTTATGATGCCAATGCACCACAAGAGGTGCAAACGAGCCGATTGAATTACTACCACAAGCCCATTTTGAACTTCAAACATTTCTGGACACCTAATGAAAGCTTTGCCTTATCTAATGTGGTGTATGCATCGTTCGGCAATGGAGGTGGAATGAGACCCAATACATCCGTTACGGATTTGTCTACTGGGCAAATTGATTTTCAATATATGTATGACAAAAACACCAAAGTGTTTACCAACTTTTTGGGTGTTGAGTTAAGTCCGGCCAACTTGCAGTATGTAGACAATCCCAACTCTTATGCCGCTTCTTATTATTTGCAGTCAAGCATTAACAATCATAAGTGGTATGGTCTTTTATCTACTTTCAAGTGGGTTCCTGTAAAGCGCCTCGAACTTTCAGGAGGTATCGACGCCAGGTACTATTCTGTTGACAGATATCAAATCATTTATGATCTGCTTGGTGCGGATTACGCTCTTATTGATAAGAAATCTTCTGAGAGCAGATACATTCAAGATGCCAACATTTCGGGAGAGTTTAATGATGTTCAGCTGGCCAAAGTGGTTCGATACGAAAACGATAAGATCAACTATGACATATCCAGTAATGTCATTCAGGCGGGCGGTTTTTTATTGGCTGAATATTCAGGAGAAAGAGGTTCAGGATTTATCAATGTGACATTATCTGAGTCGAGTTACAATCGGATTGATCATTTTGCGAAAAGGGATATTAATGGCAAAGAGATCGAGAGTGGTTGGAAAAGGTTTCTCGGGGGCACAATTAAAACAGGGGTCAATCAAAGAATGGGAGAATACATCTCAGTGTATGCAAATGCTGGGTTTATGTCAAGAGCCCCGATGTTGGCTAATACTTTTTATGGCACCTCGCTGGAGGTCTTTGATAATCTAAGAAACGAAGAAATTACTTCAGGCGAATTGGGTGTGAACTTCAAAACCAAAGAGGTAAAGGTGGCATTGAATAGTTATTACACGGTTTGGAACAATCGTCCAGTAACAGGAACGAGGAGCATTGGCACAGAGAATTATTATTTTAACGTCCCTGGAATGCGCGCACTTCATAAGGGAGTTGAATTGGATGCTAATTATACAGTGGATAGAAATTTGAGTTTTGAAGGCGTTTTATCCGTTGGAGATTGGCGCTGGAAGTCTGCAAACACCTCTTATGTTACAGATGAGAACGGCACCATCGTAGGCGACCCTGTTCAGTTTGATGCACGCAATGTTAGAGTGGGTGATGCTGCACAATTGCAGTCTAGTTTCGCAATGAGGTTGTCTCATGAAATAGGCCTATACTTCAAACCAAGAATTACCTATTTTAATAACAACTATGCCGACTTCAATCCAGACGCACTCAGCGGAGATAATGGCGGCAAGCAATCATATAAAATGCCCGCGTATCATACAATTGACCTTTCCTTCGGATATTCTAAAGATGTAAGAAAGAACAACCTCGCCATTCGATTTACACTTTTAAACATCACCAAAAATGTTTTCATTACCGATGCGCTTAATAATGAATTCGGGACGAAATTTGACGCCGCTTCTGCGGGTGTTTATTACGGTATGGGCTTTCGCTGGACAGCGGGCTTAACACTTACCATCAGATAAAAAAATAAAATTCTATTGATATGAAAATGAAATTATTTGTTCTTACCGCCTTCGCCGCTTGTATGCAGCTTGTTGGCCATTCTCAGGCGGCGCTTCCTGCCTTTTGGAACTTTGATGTAGCTGCGCCGACGGGTTGGACAGAATCCCTTGGCACCAATGGTAATACGCGTTATGCTACAGGTGCTGTTGGCCAAGCATGCAAACTGGATGCGACCGGAGAGTATGTTCTTCTCGAAATCGCTGAAGAGCCAGGCATGTTGTCGTATTTCCTGAAAGGGCAGAACTCAGGCGGCGCTTTTCAAGGCACATTCACCATTGAAGAAAGCAGCGACGGTTCAACCTTTACCACATTGCAGCAATACGTTGACGGCGCTCTGGCAACAACAGCATTCACGGAATACACCGCCCAGCCGCAGCCCACCACGCGCTTCATTCGTTGGTACTACACCGAAAAAATCAGTGGACATAATGTGGGTTTGGATGAAATTAATCTTGCCGTTCCAGGCATCACTGCGGCACAGGAAATCAATGTCACGGATGGTGCCAACAACATCCCGAGTGGTTTTGATTTTGTTATGGCCGGAACCACGCAATCTAACATCACCCTGCAGAATCTGGGTACCGGAACTGCATTGAACATCTCTGGCATCACCATCACGGGCACCAACGCGTCAGAGTTTTCGCTGGGAACCATTCCCACCTCTATCGCGCCATCGTCGAGCGCTACTGTAACCATCAATTTTGCACCCACCTTCAGCGGCTCGCATTTCTGTACACTCAACATATCAAGTGACGATACCAGCGAGCCCATGTATCTGGTTCATGTGTATGCTATCTCCGGCGATCTGGCTACTGAGCCAGCTCAATCCGCACAGAATGTGATCTTTACGAATGTTCGGGCATGGGATGTAAAAACTCGCATTACTGAATCTGCTCAAACAGCTGAGCGCTATTTGGTATTGCGCAGAAAGGGAGCCGCGGTTTCTCAGCCACCAGTCGATGGAACTACTTATGTGAAGGGACAATGGATCGGTGACGCTCAGGTTGTTGCCGTCGTTAACTCCGGAGATACAACGTCATTTGATGCCCGTGGTATTGAGTCCGGCTTTACTTATCATGTAGCAGTTTACGCGTTCAATGGTCCGGCGGGATATGAAAACTACCTCACTTCATCCCCTTTAACCGACACCTTCGATACCCCCGCTCCTAACTTCGGCTCTCTTTATAGTGCACTCGATACGAGCTCACCAAACTTCGTAACCGATCTGACAACCGTAATGAATCCGGCGAACTATTTCCAGATTTACTATAGCAACTATATCGCTACTCTAGTGAATAATTTCTATATCCGGGATACCGTGGTAAATGGGCAATCAAAGAGCATGGTAGAGTGTCAGTATAGTGGTGTGCCATACATTTTTGATGCAAGTTTCCAGTGGACTGATTTGAGCAGAGAGCACACTTTTCCTCAGAGTTGGATGCCCAGCTATTTCGATACAGGCTTTGAAGATTCAGAAGAGGTGAGTGATCTTCACAACCTCGTGCCAGTATGGCAAAATCAAGTGAATGCTGTGCGCAGTAATTACCCATATGGAGAAGTTACAACAGCTACAAGTGGTCAAACCGTGAATGGCGTGAATGTTGATTGTGCACTTGGCACGAATGCGGGCGGACAAACGGTTTACGAGATGCGTGATAGTTTCAAGGGCAATGCCGCGCGCGCGATGATGTATCAGGCGGTGAAATACAATGCGGCAGGTGCTGACTTTAGTTTTCCTGAACAAATTTCACTTACCATTCCATACGGACAGAGTGAACGATTGATCAAGCAATGGCATTTTCAGGATCTACCGGATAGCTGGGAGATTACTCGCAATGAATACAACCAATATGAACAGCACAACCGGAATGCATTTATTGATCAGGTAACTTATCCATGCTTCATCCGATTCTCAACCCTTCAACCGTTTGTTCCGCAGGTGATCAATTCGGGAGATTCTCTCCTTACATGTACTGATTTTGCACTGAGCTATCAATGGTATCTCAATGGCACTGAAATCCCCAATTCGAATGCTGCCAGTTATTCTATGACAGAGCCGGGTGAGTATTCTGTGCAAATTCAGCAATTCCAGCAATGTCCTGTGATTACATCAGCACCAATCACTGTTGGTCAAGTTTCGGTTGTAGAAAATGACAAGAATCATTTTGGTATGACGGTGTATCCGAATCCCAACACGGGTGATTTCACACTTACCACGGAACTCAAGAAAGCCACAGACGCGGCAATAAAAATTTATGATATCAGTGGAAATGTGGTATACAGCAAATCTGCTTTCTTGCCACAAGGAACTCGCAATATGTCTATGGATTTGAACTTGCAGAGTGGCGTGTATTTCATTGAAGTATCAGCTGTTCATGGTGCGCAGCGCGAGCGCCTTATCATAAAATAAGTAGTTGATTGCATGGGAGACAAAGTAAGGGCTTTATTGTTTTTATGGGTCTTCGGATCTGTTTGCCTGAGCTCTTCATGTCAGAAGCATGGCGATAACTCTACGTTGTGTGTTGGGTTTTACAATCTCGAGAACTTGTTTGATACAATAGTAGATCCTGATACTTCGCTCATACTGCGAGATGAATTCACTCCGTTGGCGGAGAAGAAATACAACACGCAGAGGTACTATCAGAAGCTAACCAACATGGCGAGGGTTATTTCCGATATGGCAAAGTCAGATACACCCGATGGTCCGGCGGTTATTGGCGTGTGTGAGGTTGAAAATCGCAGAGTGCTGGAAGATTTGGTGAAAATGCCTGCCATCGCATCGAGGAAATATAGCATTGTGCATTTTGATTCTCCTGATGAAAGGGGCATTGATGTAGCGCTCCTCTACCAGGAAAAATATTTCAAACCCTCAGCATCTTCCACGCATTCAGTCATTGACCCTGACGATAAATCATTTCACACGCGGGATCAATTACTTGTGAGCGGTAAATTGTTGGGCGAGGACTTTCATTTCATGGTAGCGCATTGGCCTTCCAGACGCGGCGGTGAGGCGAAAAGTCAACCCTATAGAATGCTTGCTGCAAAGAAGGCAACGCAACTCATGGATTCATTGCATAAGGTCAATCCAATGGCAAAAATGATATACATGGGAGATTTGAATGATGACCCTGTAAATGCGAGTATTGTGGAGATTATTAATCCTGTTTCTTCGGTAGACCAAGCCAAGAAAGGCGGCTACTACAACCCCATGCGACAGCTTTTTGATGATGGAAAGGGAACGCTCTCATACAAGGGAAAATGGAATCTTTTTGATCAGTTTATTTGTTCTTCTGCCCTCGTTATGCCTGAGTTGTCAGGAATGAAAATAAAAGAGGCGCGGATCATGAAAAGTGAATATCTCCTGAACCCTCCCGGGGAGTATGAAGGCCAGCCATTGCGCACCTATGCGGGAAGTAAATGGCTCAATGGCTTCAGTGATCATTTACCCGTGTACTTACTTCTATCGGCCAAGTGATTCACAGATGAAGAAGCAATTACAGATAGCACCAAGGAAAACGGTGATGAATTCTGTATTAAGGTCATGATTCAATTAAAATCAGATAAAGCCAGTATTTCATTTGTGGCTTTCCTCTTATTAACCTTATTTTTTATTCAGTCTTGCAAGCATGAGCCGGAAGAAATTCAAGCGGTCGTTGCGGAGGAAGAAGAAAATGAAAGTGATGATACACCAACGCCGATAGACACTATCGTATTGGTGAATCTGCACCCGTGCGATTCGGATTCTGTTTATTTCAGAAATACGATATTGCCACTGATCAATAGTTATTGCGCAACCGCCGATTGTCACGACGCGATCAACCCAGAGGAGAACTTGAACCTAACGGATTATAGTCACATTCGGGCACATGTGCAGCCGGGCAGTTTGAATGGCTCATCTATTTGGGCCGAAGGCATTCAGAATACGGCTGAACCTATGCCCCCATACGGTGAACCTCAGCTCACCGCAGAACAAAAAAATCTGATCAAACAATGGATATTGCAAGGTGCGCTGAATAACAGTTGTGAAGCAGACTGTAATCCCGATGACTCATCTTATTCAAATAATCTGGCGCCTATTATTGAGACCTATTGCGTAGGTTGTCATGGCGGATCCAATCCCAGTGACGGAATTTCGATGGAGAACATTACTGAATTGAGGTCTGCTGTCAATAACAACGCATTTATGGATGCTCTGAATGGCACGAATGGTATTGAACTTATGCCAACGAATTCAACTGGTTTGCCCGACTGCTACAAACAGCAATTTCAAAACTGGATCAACGCGGGAATGCCGGATAATTAATGAAACCATGAAAACACCCCTTGTCGCTTTTGCAGTAATTATAGTGATTGTTTTATCGGCCTTACAAGGATGCTATTATGATAATGAAGCCTATTTGTACAAGTCGGCAGCATGCACCGACACAATATCATCCTACGCAGGCAGGCTCAAAAGTGTTATTGAGGTCAATTGTTTGGGTTGTCATGGTGCAGGCAGCAGCAAAGGAGATTACAGCACCTTTGATCTTGTAAACGCCGACCGCGACAATGTGGTTTGCAGGGCCTTCGATGGTAACACCTGCGGCAATTCCATGCCTCCTAGTGGCGCAATGAATAATTGCGATAAGGAAGCTTTCAATTTGTGGCGACTCAACGGTTTCAGGCCGTGATGAAGATGCTTATTTTTTAAACGTAGCCGCAACTGTTGGGTTTTTTGGGTCGATATAGCTGTAAAAACCCTCTCCAGTTTTATCTCCTAATTTTCCTGCAGTAACCATATTCACGAGCAACGGACAGGGCGAATATTTATCCAACCCATATCCTTCTTGAAGTACTCGCAATATGGCCAGGCATGTATCCAAGCCGATAAAATCCGCGAGACGCAATGGCCCCATGGGATGAGCCATGCCCAATTTCATTACCGTGTCAATTTCCTCAACGCCAGCAGTGCCCTCATGTAAGGTTGTTATGGCTTCATTGATCATAGGCATAAGGATCTTGTTGGCAACAAATCCCGGATAATCATTGACCACAACCGGCACTTTGCCCAGATCTATAGAAAGTTCTTTTATGAATTTCGAAACTTCCGCAGAGGTTGAATAACCATTGATGATTTCTACCAATTTCATCACGGGCACCGGATTCATAAAGTGCATTCCAATGACCTTGTCGGGTCTCCCTGTCGACGCGGCAATTCGCGTTATTGAGATGGAAGACGTATTGGTGGCCAGAATACAATCGGGGGTTGAATACTCATCCAGCTTTTTGAAGATGTCGAGTTTGAGCTCAATTCTTTCTGTTGCCGCCTCTACAACCAAGCCACGATCAGAAACCGCGCTCTGCAACTGTGTAGAAGTTTTAATTCTGTTCAGGGTGGCTTGCTTGAGTGATTCGTCCAGCTGACCTTTACTCACCTGTCGATCGAGATTTTTCGTTATTGTCTGAATCGCTCTCTGGAGGCCAACTTCCGATACATCTACAAGATTTACCTCATAGCCTTGTTGTGCAAATACATGCGCGATGCCATTGCCCATCTGACCGGCACCGATGACTGCTACTTTCAATGATTTCATCGTGCGAAAATACAAGGACGACTAAGGGAAATACTCCATAAGTGTCATGCTATTTTTTTCTAAAGTATCATATGATTTGTTTACTTTGCAGAGTATTGAAAAACTAAACGAATCTCTTTAAACTTCATGTTGCGACAGCGCCTATTTGATTTTGTTCTGCATCAGAGAGACAAAGAACCTCTGAAAAGAATGATGCATTCCCGTCTCGCTGGGCATTGGCAAACCATTTCAACACGTGAGTTTGTCAAGCAAATGAACTATGCCACCAAAGGTCTTTGCGGCCTGGGCATAGAGCCCGGGGATCGTGTAGCATTGATCACTTCTGGAAACCGAATCGAGTGGAATATTTTGGATCATGCTATCATGCAAATGGGTGCGGTAGGTGTTCCGATCTATCCCACAATGACACCTGCTGATACCGCTTTCATTCTGAATCATAGCGAGTGCAAACTCTGTTTTGTGTCGGATGAAAAATTATTTCGGAAAGTTTCAAAACTGTTGCCCGAGACACCCGGCATTAAAAACATCTATACATTCGAAAAGGTGGCGGGGGCAAACCACTGGGAAGATCTCTTCAGTCTGGGCGAGAATATGGAGGATGAGCAACTCAAAGCCCTGCGCAACAAGGTGCGTGAAGAACAGTTGGCTACCATCATCTACACTTCCGGTACAACGGGGTTACCAAAAGGTGTAATGCTCAGTCACAAGAATATCGCGAGCAATGTACTTGCCTGTAAGGAAAGACTTCCTCATCTCGAGAAGGGAAGTCGCTGCGTGAGCTTCTTGCCCTGCTGCCACATCTACGAGCGCATGTTGCATTATTTATACATCCATAGTGGCGTGGAAATATACCTCACCGGTATGGAGACTATCAAAGATGATCTGGCATACGCGAAGCCACATATCTTCTCGGCCGTGCCCAGACTTTTCGAGAAATTTTACGACGGTATTGTATCAAAGGGTATGGCTGCACCTGGTGTGAAAGGTAAAATTTTCAAGTGGGCACATGAATTAGCATTACGATGGGAACCCGAAGGTGGCGGCGGCCTTCTCTATGAACTGAAGCTCTCAATTGCACGTATGCTGGTGTTTGGAAAGGTTAGAAAGGCGTTGGGACTTGAAAACATAAAGGCCATTGCCTCAGGCAGTGCTCCATTGCAGGCCAGACATGCGAGGTTTTTTAATGCCGCCGAAATGCCCGTGCTAGAGGGCTATGGCCTTACCGAAACGTCACCCGTAATTACCGTTAATACCTTTCGCCGCAGCGGAATGTATCGTAATGGCAGTGTTGGGAAATGTATTCAAGGAGTAGAAGTGAAAATTGCCGACGATGGCGAAATTTTATGCAAAGGCCCAAACGTTATGATGGGCTATTATAAAGATGAAGCGCAAACGGCCGATATCATCCGCAATCGCTGGTTTCACACGGGTGATATCGGTAAAATAGAAGATGGATTTCTATTCATCACTGACCGCAAGAAGGAGCTGTTTAAAACATCCGCCGGAAAGTATATCGCCCCGCAAATGCTCGAAAACGCTCTCAAGGAGAGTCCGCTGATTGACCAAGTGGTGGTTACAGGCGAGGGACAAAAATTTGCTGCTGCTTTGATTGTTCCCGATTACGCAAAATTGAAAGAGGCAATTGCCGCTGATGTAGATCATTCTGAATTGGTGCTACGCGACGATGTAAAAAAGCTGATGTTTGCTGAAATTGAAAAGATCAATGTGCGCTTTGGATCTTGGGAAAAAATAAGAGCATTCCGATTATTGCCGCGGGCACTAAGCATTGAAGATGGCGAGATGACTCCCACCTTGAAATTGAAGCGCAAGGTCATCTATGCCAACTGGAAAGCGCTTATCGACGACTGTTTCGATCGTGAATAATATGAGTTTATTATGATCTGGCCTGAGTGGGATACATCGTTGTTGCTGGCCATCAATTCGCATCATCACCCCACATTCGACGTACTCATGTGGTGGGTAAGTAAGCCATGGATTTGGACACCCCTATACATTCTCATTTTCGCGGTATGCACCAAAAAATACGGGTGGAAAAATGCCGGTTACATTTTGCTTGCCTTTTGTGCATTGATACTGTGCACTGATTTTCTCAATCTGCATGGCATAAAGAATACCGTTCAACGTCTCAGGCCAACACACGAACCCATGTTATCTGGCATATTGCACCTGCTCAGTGATGAAAACGGCCATCCATATCTCGGAGGTTTATATGGTTTTATCTCGAGCCATGCAGCAAACCATTTTGGAATGGCTTTTCTCATGGCGAAAATTACTAGGCCATGGCTTAAAGCCGCACCCTGGCTGTTTTATCTGTGGGCTTTTATTATTGCTTACAGCAGGGTATATATGGGAGTGCATTATCCATTAGATGTGATTTGCGGTGCGGCATTTGGCATCGCTGCAGGAGGCTTCATTTACTGGGCAATGCGCCGAATCATAAAACCACTAGAGACCGTTGTTGGCACTTGATGCAAACTATCCGATAATCTGTTCTGCTGATAATGTTTCTCATACGGCTAATTTTACAACGTAATTCCTCTGCATCATCTCAAAAAAAGAAAGCATACAACCCCTAAGCCTTCGCAGAAGGATCATTTACAACGCAATCATTGCTTCGTTGTTGGTTCATTTCTTTCTGCTATTCGTGACAGAAATGCTCACCCAAGATTACCACGTGGGAAAGCCGGAGGCAGAGTACCATGAACTTGAAATGGAAATGATAACACCGGAGAAATTGCAGGAGCTGCCACCTGCTCCTCCGCGAGAGGCGCGCAATACCAATCTGAAAAATCTCGTAGCGAGCGAACATTCCGAAAGAAGTAATGAGACAAAAAATTTTCGAGGACAAAATCAACAGGCCATCAATGACCAGGTGATGCAGGAGCTGAAGCAAATGGAATCGGACGAGTTTAAGCGTCTCACTGATAAGAATGGCGCTATATCCGTGGCAGATAAACAGAAGAAGTCTGACGGAGGCACGCAAAAGAAAAGTGATCTCGACTGGTATCGCGAACAACAGCATAACAAAAGTTACAACGGCACAGTGGCCGCATCATTCTCAATGAAGGGGCGTGACCTTCTTGATAACCCTTTACCTACCTATAGATGCAAACGAGCAGGCAAGGTTGTAGTGCGCATTGATATCGACGAAACCGGCCGAGTGACTTCGGCGAGAATTGATGAGTCTGCCTCTGATACGGATGAATGCCTCCGCAGTGAGTCGCTTTCTTTCGGTTCCAAATGGAAGTTCAGTTACAGCGGAAGTGCCCGCAAACAAAGTGGAAGTATCACCTTCACATTCGCGGCACAATAATCAGAGTCCGGCGTATTCACTCAGATATGCAAACTGAGGTGTAAGCTTGCCTTCTTTGGTGGTCTCTGTGGCATTGTACAAAATCCTGTCTTGATCACCATTGAAAAAATGCGGCATCACATGACGGATGAGTTCATCTCCAAAATCCTCCGATGCATCCCGTGGCAATTCACAGGGTAAATTATCAATGGCCATTACCATAATACTATCCTCATGCAATGGATCACTTTCACGATTCGTTGAGGCATTATAGCCATAGAAGGGATCGGCAATGGTGCTTGACCGGATAGACGAGGCAATAGGCCCGTTGATGTCGCAGCTGATATCTGCAATCGTGCAACAACGCCAATCAGGAGAAGTTAAATGCTCTCGGTCTAATAAAACAGGGTTGCCTGCCGCCCACAGATGACATGCGAGTAGTAAGTCAGATTCACTCACAAATTGTGAGAGAATACTTTTGTATGTGCCGGGCTCTTTGTAAAACTCCTGCTTCTGAAAATCACCCCTTTCCTTGTGAACGTAGTAATGCTTAGAGTCGAGATGTGTGTAAACGGGATGACCAAAAGTCTTGCCGATGAATTCCTCAGGGGCAACCTCTTTCAATTTCAGAGATTTCATAATCTCCAGCGCGCCATTGGCCACTCGGCCGTTTCCGGTGAGCACTATCTTCATCGAATCGGGCAATGAAATTTTGTCGAAGTGCGCCTCCATCTCTGAGCGGTCCTTGCAAGTAGATGGCGACGGCAATAAAAATCTTCCCGACTTGATACCATATGCTCGTAAACCTTCAAAAGCGCCAACAATACCAGCGTATCTTCCAAAGCCGATAAGTCGTTTTCCACGCAAGTCACGAATCACTTCATAATCGATGAGTTCAATTTTCCGACGAATGATTTCACGCATCAATTCGAGATTGTGTGGCTGTTTTTTGATCGTATGCGAAAAGAATAGATACTTCTTACCAGGGAGCAGATGTTCTTTGGGGACTTCTTTGACTCCGATGATGAGGTCGCACGAGCTCAGGTCATCAGACATTTGTAGTCCTGCAATTCGATACTCATCATCCTTGAAAATTCTGATATCACTGGGCTGAACAATTACCTGTGCACCGTATTGTTGCTGTACCTGCACACATTGATGAGGGGTGAGTGCTACCCTGAGATCGTGAGGTACTTTACCTTCTCGTATAACACCGATTTTTTGAATTGCTTCCATGGGGTTGGCAAAAATACATGGGTGGGGTATCGGTTGAGCGATGTTATTTGATCACGGCATGAAAGAGTTGAATTATATTTGACGCCCGTTCTTTGAAAACTGAGAATTCTTCTTGACATGGGCCCGTTCCCCGGATTTGACAGCAAGAAGAATAGCCGCGCAAGCATGCAGAGCCTTTTGCAGGGGAGCTCTTCAATCTGAAACTGCAAGTCAGAAATGACAACACTTCTTACGCACTTGCTGCCTAATCACCGGAGGTGATTGCGCTTAATCTCGGACTGGGTCCGGGACAAGTACAGTTCCGCAAAAGTTTTTTCTTTGGACCTATGCAATGGAGCTTCAACCACAAAGAATCGCACAATTCGAAGTCTGTAGAGGCGTGCTAAAACACACAGGCTAAGCGCAACATGGGTGGGTGTGATACCGGTGTTGCGACAAAAATCAACTTTACACTAAGCACGTAGAAACCGCGGAAATTCCTTGTTTGGACGTGGGTTCGACCCCCACCGGGTCCACATTTCTCAGTTGTATTGGGCAATTAGCTCAGCTGGTTTAGAGCACTACCTCGACAAGGTAGGGGTCACTGGTTCGAACCCAGTATTGCCCACATTAGGATTGTTTCTATCTCCCGGAAGCGAATTCAGTGCTTCCATCGCCTTTGTTTTCCGGTAGCATTTAGCTCACAGAAATGGTTTGATAATGCGCAAAATCAAAGAGCTTTTTTCTCCTCCAAATCAATGAATGCGCTAACGAACGCAATATTCACTATTGGAAACGCTATAATCGCTCCGACAAAGCATAGTGAAAACCCGAGGACAATGATCAGGTAACTCAACAAGACGAAGCCAAGCACTTGCATTGGGGCGGACTTCATAACGGCAAATGCAGTTGTAATGGCACGAAGTAGACCTTCTCCTTTTATCAGCAAGTGAATTGTGGAATAACCCACCAGAAAGTAGATCGGCACGAAAGCAATCGTCGCCACTAAAAAAGTGATAATGAAATCAACGGCGTGAAGTAAAATGTAATTACCGACTTCTTCCATCGCGCCGGGGCTTTGCAATGATGGTGTCATTAAAATTTCGCGCACATGTAACACGGTTGCGAAATCCTCAGAAAAAACGATAAACGATGACGCCGCCATAATCCCCATAAAAACAATGGCAGAAATGAAAGAGATCAAGACAATTGAGATGTATTTCTTTTTGGTGAAGGCACCGAAAAAATCCATGAACATAGGCATCTCACCCGTGGCTTGAATGTGTGCAAACGAGTAGATGCCGGAAATCAATGGCTGAAGTATGAGGTAGGAGAAGACACGACTCATGATGGGCAAGAAGCCTAATGTGCCTGAGACTCCGGCGAGAATCATCAGCGCTATATATTGTAATGGATATGCCCCAAATAATTTGAATGCGCTGGAGAAATAATGCCTAGTGCGGAATGGGATTGTGTTCGTCATAGCGGGTGAAGGTAGTACCTAAGGGCTGTTTGCCTGGCAATTAAAATTTTACACCCATCAGTAAAATGTCATCTACCTGCTCTTGTTGTTGTTGCCAATCGTTTATTGCACGTTCGATTGCAATTTTTTGATCTACAATTTTAAGCGTCGAAATGGCGGAGAGTTTTTCATACAGCCGCTTCTTTGAAAACTTCTTTTCCTGCGGACCACCGAATTGATCCGTTATACCATCGGTGTACATGTAAAGCATGTCATCAACATCGTATGACAATGTGGTATCCTGAAAGTTCTTGACCGACATATTCATTCCGCCGAGGGAAGTTTTTAATCCTGGAATTTCCATCAGCTCGTTTTTTCTGACATGAATAACTGGTCGCTTGGCCGAGGATATCACCAACTGTTGATTTTTTTTATCTACCAAGACGATAGAAATATCCATGCCGTCATGCACGAAATACTCGTGGTCTTTATGCTGGCGCAGAGTGGCTGAAATATGATGGTCTAACTCTCTCAATATCGCAGCGGGCTGAGTCACTTTGTTTTCTACTATGATGTGATTTAATGCGCTGCTCCCAACAACCGTCATCATCGCCCCCGGAACCCCATGCCCCGTGCAGTCTCCGCATGCAAGGATGTGGCGATACGAGTCAATTTCATGAAACCAGAAAAAGTCACCGCTCACTATATCCTTTGGGCGATAAATGATGAAGGAAAGAGGAATGGCTCTGTAAATCGATTCTTCACCAGGCAATACAGCATGTTGAATTCTCCGCGCGTAACTGATCGAAGCCGTGATATCCTTGTTCTTAAGCTCAAGTTCTTTTCGCTGCGCATCAATCTCGTCATTTTTTTGTTGAATGCGCTGTTGCTGAATCTGTGAATAGGAATAGGTGCGGCTGAACAAAACAAGAAATGCAGTGAGGGATAATAAAATGATAATCGACTCCATCCAATCGCCGCCTATCAGGTAATTTGATACGCTCACTAAGACGGCAAACACGACAAGAAAAATTCTTCCGGTAACAGGTTTGTTGAACATAAAGGAAGAACCAATCGTCATGTTAATGAGCATCAACCATGAGGGGGATTCAGGCCCTGAGACATAAGCGAGTAGAAAGTATATCGAGCCATTGATAAGAAAAATGAGATATCCCGGTTGAATTTGCCACCGGAGACTGTTCTTAAGAACCGCGACTGCCACAAGGGGAAACAGCGGCAATAGGCACAAAGTGGCCAACCAGTGAGCCGAGCAGAGCACACATACGACGCCGAAGGGGATGTCGATCAGCGGGAATATGCTGAAAATATGTTTCCATAATTCTTCATGTGTCTGTCGTTGCCGAACATCTTTCATGGTTACAATGATAATCCGAAGGCAATAAAGTTTCAGGCCCAACGGTAAATGACTTGCGCGAGATTTTGAATGAATTTGCTTTCAGTTGCCTCTAACCCTTTTGTTCATCGTACTTTCGCGCCCTAACAATTTTTCAGTGATTAATTACTATGGCAATAACA
>CAZKRL010000035.1:0-33763 GCA_964555295.1 uncultured Comamonadaceae bacterium
TACATCACTAAATACAATAAATTATATATTTGACTGTAGCTAATTAAGGGTAGGCTTCAAGTCAACATTAAGATATTGGGCAATTATATGCTTTTAATATAGAGACGACAGAGGGCTTATTTATATTGATTGGACTATTCTCATAACAGTTTATATTGAACTGATTTGTATATGTAGCCTTCTGCTGTATTTAAATATTATTTCATGATTCTTACGTCCTTTTGTATCGATCGAATTTGGTACAATGATATGACTTTATCAGGTGTTTATATTTCTCGAGGGCGCCCCATAAACAGCATTTAACGCCTCAGTTCTGGAACTGACTTGAAGCTTACTATAAATATTTCTAACATGCTTTCTAACCGTTTCCACAGAGAGGAAAAGTTGTGACGAAATTTCTTTATAACGTAATCCTTTGGATAGAAAAGTGAGGATTTCTTTCTCACGTTCAGTAAGCAAATTAATCGCGTTAGGGCTGCTATTTTTATTGCTGAATTTTTCGACCACTTTTCTTGCAATTTGTGGTGACATCGGTGAACCGCCCTGGTGGATTTCTTCAATTGCCGCAAGAATTTTTTCAGGTGGTGAGCTCTTTATGAGATATCCCGTAGCCCCGGCGCACAAAGCTTCAAACAATTTATCTGAATCTTCGTAAATACTGAAAATCATGAACTGAATTTCGGGATGCTGCGGTTTGATTTTGGCTACACACTCTATGCCATTAAGACCAGGTAATTGTATATCCATCAATACAACATCCGGTTGTTTCGTTTGCAATGAGGATATAAACTGTTCGCCCGAGGAATATTTAGAAATACTTTCTTTGCCTAAGTGCTCGCTCAGAATATAGAATAATGACCCGGAGATTTCAGGATCGTCTTCAACGATGGCAATGGCGATTTTCACTAGGTAAAAATACAGTTCTTGTCTCGCCTCAGTGTAACACTTTCGTGTGAAATATATTCATGCTAAATCACTTAATTTTATGCGATTAAATGAAAGTTAACGTCATTTTCTGGTGGATTGTATTTGTATTGCCAGCAGCGTATATCGCGCAAATGCCGAGGCTGCAAAATTTCTCGGTGAATCAAGGGCTTGCTCAGAGTACAGTAAATGATTTTATTTTCGATAAGGAAGGGGTATTATGGATAACTACTGGCGATGGTTTGGATCGCTATGACAGTAAGAATATCGTTCATTATGCACACTCTGACTTCCAATCTAAAGGTCTGTCAAGTAACTCAGTAAGGGATCTCGTTGCTGACACCTTGCATCAACGGTTATGGATTGGATCTGATAATGGTTTGTTTTATTACGATTATGCGCTTGGTCAATTTATTTATCCTTTTTCGGTTGATGCCGTTTTTACTTCGAAATACACTGCGCCATTGGGTATATGCCGTAATGAGTTAATCATTTGGGTTGGTGGAGTGGGGCTTTTTCGTGCGCACCTTGAAAATTTTTCTGTTTCTGTCTTATACGAAGATGCAAATATTTCAACGGTGGATATGGACGGTAATGGCGAATGGATTTATTTACATTCAGATAGCAGGGAATTCCTTCGAATACATCCTATAGACAGAGTTATTCAAAACATTCAAGCTCCCGAATCCATTGCTTCAGAAAAAATTCATTCTTTGGATATTAGTGGTAATGTCCCTGTCGCTAATACTTCAGCAGGTCGTTATAGCTTGAATTTCGAAGCGGGTATTACTGAATTGCTGGGTGATCCCCGAAATGTAAATGCATCGTTTAATGATACAAAAGGCCGTTTGTATATCGCATGTCATGGTGAAGGAGTTTTTATGTATGACAGCCGGGGTTCGCTTATGATGAAATGCACCGCTGACTACGAACATTTAGGTGGTTCGTTTAATCTCAGGATGGGAAGAAGTTTTCGAGAAGATCGAAATGGAACTATATGGATGTCGACAGATGGCCAAGGTTTGGTGCTCATCAATCATTCCTCTGAGCGGTTTTATCGTTTTACAATTAAGAAGAAGGATATTGAAATTCCTTTCAGGGGTTTTATTCGGGCAATAGACTCAAGGGATGATGTAATCCGGATTGGCACCTACAGCGAGGGTGGGGTAGTGGTGAGTTCCGGCAACTTCATCAGGAGCATACAGCCTGAAAGTAAAACTTCCGCGGAAAATACAATTACATGTTTTTATGATGATGGCATAAACGATTTCATGGGCACTGCTTCGGGCCTATACAAGCTGAAGGCGGGTGGTGAGCTCAATGGCTTAATGTATGAGTCGAAAGGTGTGTATTTCAGACAAATTTTGAATACCCAACGCTTTGGATTAATAGCGGCAACGAAAGCGGGAATTTATGAAATCAATACCCAGAGTTCAACCATTTTACAGCGCCTAGATCTTCTGCGTTATCACAATATTGGAAGGTTGCATGAAGATTCTATAGGTAATCTCTGGATCGGGGCGAACGGTGAAGGGTTATTTATACTCAATAATACAGGGTTAAATAATATAGATTTTAAAGGAAATTATTTTAATAATATTCCCCCGAATATAGTATTCAATGCTTTCCATGAAACGAATGATTTTATTTGGTGTGCTACTAATTATGGACTCATTAAATTCGAAAAGAATGGGAAAATTTCGGAAGTAATTTCCATGGTCAACGGCCTCGCTAATTCATGTATTTATGGTCTGTTGGAAGATGGCAGATACAACTTATGGCTCAGCACGAATAGAGGCATATCGGCATTTAATATGGTGTCTAGAAGAGTTCGAAATTTCTCTAATAACGACGGTATAGCCAATATGGAATTTAACAATGGCGCATATGCAAAGGACGCTCGTGGCAATTTCTATTTTGGAGGAATTGAAGGTGTAACTTATTTCAGGCCGGATGATTTTTTTAATCAAATGGGACGCCGACAACTATATCTGTCGTCCTTCGAGATTTCAGGCGTGGAGGTTACTAATCTCGACTCTTTGAAACGCTTGAAACAGCCGTTTATTCTGGATAGGAATCACGGCAATGTGGGTTTTGAAATCGTGGTGATAGATTTCGAGAGCTCTGAACCTCATCCTATACAATATCGCTTGATGGGCGCTGACGACAATTTTCTACTCGCCAGTAAAGACGATATTATCCGTTATACCGATTTGCCTCCTGGGAACTATCAGTTAGTGGCTCGTACATTGAATCTAGACAATAGCTGGTCGGAATCCGTTATACTATTTTCCTTTATTGTTGATACACCTTTCTGGCAGCAGAAGGGTTTCATTGCCCTTTTTCTATTAATCATATTCAGCCTTATCTATGGTCTGCTATTTTTCATTGTGAATCGTCGCAATCGCTTAGCAATGTTAGAAATTAAACGACGGGATGAAATTGAGCGTGTTAGAATTCGTATTGCAAGTGATATTCACGATGAGGTGGGAGCGGGACTTACCCGTATCAGCTTGCTGAGTGAGGCGGCAAGGATTGATGAGAATCGTGGAAAGAATGTTCAGGAGGCGCTTGTTAAACTGGCCGATACTGCGCGTGATATTAGCAGTGGTCTGCATGAGATTATTTGGTCGGTCAATCCAGATTTTGATACGGTAGAGTCGCTCGTTGAACATGCTCGTCAATTTGTCTTCACTTTTTTAGAGGATAGCCCGCTTGAAATCGATTTCCAGATTCAGATTTTACACCCTCATCAAATGCTTTCACCTGACCAGAGAAGGAACTTGTTTTTAATTGTGAAGGAAGCCGTTAATAATGCTGTCAGACATTCTTATGCAACAAAAATTATAGTTGTTTTTCTTCTTGAGAGAGATTTACGTTTTACAATAGAAATCATTGATGACGGCGTTGGAATTGTGAATTCGAAAAATGCCAACGATATTTCAAATACTGGAAATGGAATGCGAAACATGTCTGCAAGATCAGAAGCAATTCAATTTTCTTTTGAGGTTAAGGGAATGGCAAGGGGCACGAAAATTTCTGTAATGGGTTTTCTTAGATAATAACACGAAAGGGTTAGTTTTTATAACTCATTTTTTAGTTTATTTACGGCGGTACTTCATAGTGAAGTGTCTTACCTAAAAACCGAAGCTTACTCATGAAAAATTCTGTATTCGTATTGTTTATTAGCGTTTTTTTTGCGCATTGGGCGAATTCTCAGACGAATTGTAGTGATTCGTACGCTTGTAATTACAACCCCTCATCCATAGATAATACCACCGATTGCCTATATCCTGGTTGTACGGATATCAATGCGGTGAATTTTGATGAATTGGCAGGTTGTGACGATGGTTCATGCGATTTTATTTTATACGGCTGTATTGACTTTTACGCATGCAACTTCAACGCAAACGCGAACATCAACGATGGTAGTTGCATTTATCCGGGTTGCACAAACGCTGCCGCGATAAACTTCGAACCAGCCGCGGGTTGTGATGACGGATCATGCGATTTTCGAGTGTATGGCTGTATAGATTTTTACGCTTGCAACTTCAATGCCATTGCCAATACCAACGATAGTAGCTGTACGTATCCCGGTTGCATTGATGCTAGTGCTGTTAACTTCGATCTCACAGCTCAATGTGATGATGGCTCTTGTTTTTATTATTTCTATGGCTGTATTGATTCCTATGCTTGCAATTTCGATTCATCGGCAAATCTGAATGATGGCAGTTGCATTTATCCGGGCTGTACAGAGCTCGATGCCGTCAATTACGATTCAACAGCAGGTTGCGATGATGCGTCTTGCTTTTATTATACCTACGGTTGTAATGACTTTTACGCCTGTAATTTCAATTCATACGCCAACTTGAATGATGGCTCATGTGTCTACCCCGGATGCACGGTTCCTGCGGCTGTAAACTATAATGTCAGTGCAGGCTGCAACGATGGATCATGCTTTTATTATGTTTATGGATGCATTGATTTTTACGCATGCAATTTTGAGTCAGAAGCTAATATCAACGACGGTTCATGCACTTATCCTGGCTGCACGAATTTTCAGGCAGTGAATTATGATTCAGATGCCGCTTGTGATGATGGCAGTTGTGTTTTCGAGGGAGTTTCCAATGATTGTTATACGTCATATGTTTTTGGCTGTACCGACGGATCTGCTTGTAATTATTGGTCTGCCGCAAATTTCAATGATGGTAGTTGCACTTATCCGGGATGTACTGATCCTGATGCTCATAATTTCAATTCCTATGCCGGCTGTGACAATGGTATTTGCGTCTATTTTCAATATGGCTGCACGGATGGTTATGCTTGTAACTACACAGCTGCTGCGAATTTTAACGATGGTACCTGCAGCTATCCGGGTTGCACCGATCCGGAGGCGCAGAATTATAATTCATATGCGGGATGTGATAATGGTTCTTGTAATTATTTCGTTTACGGTTGTATCGATGGGTATGCTTGCAATTACAATAGTCAGGCGAATTTTAACGATGGTACATGTACATACCCGGGCTGTACCGATATAAATGCCCAGAATTATAATAGTTATGCAGGTTGCGACAATGGATCATGCAATTATTTCGTCTATGGCTGCACCGATGGATATGCCTGCAATTATAGTATCCAGGCGAATTTTAATGATGGTACTTGCAACTATCCAGGCTGTACAGATATAAATGCTCAGAACTATAATTCATACGCAGGATGCGACAATGGTTCCTGCAATTATTTCGTATATGGTTGTACCGATGGATACGCTTGTAATTACATTATTCAGGCGAATTTTAATAATGGTACCTGCACCTACCCTGGTTGCACCGATGTAAGCGCACAGAACTATAATAGCTATGCCGGTTGTGATAATGGAAGTTGTAATTATTTCGTTTATGGCTGCACCGATGGATACGCTTGTAATTATAATAATCAGGCCAATTTTAATGACGGATCATGCACATATACGGGCTGCACCGACCCAGGGGCAGATAACTACAATAGTTATGCAGGATGTGAAAATGGATCATGTTTCTATTATTCATATGGTTGTACTGATGGTTACGCATGTAATTATAATAATCAGGCCAATTTTAATGATGGGTCTTGTACATATCCAGGTTGCACCGATGTTGCTGCACAGAACTATAATGCTTTGGCAGGTTGTTCCAATAGTTCATGTATTTATTCGGGCTGTGGCGGAAATTGTGGTTATGTCTATGGGTGCACAGATTATTATACACCCGCTTGTAATTATAATGCGTTGGCAACTTTTAATGATGGTTCATGTGTTTATCCAGGATGTAACGACCCGGAGGCTATCAACTTTTCGGCATATGCAGGATGTGATAATGGTACTTGCACCTATCGCATTTTTGGATGCACGGATTATTATACGCCTGCGTGCAATTATAACCAATATGCTAACTTCAACGATGGATCCTGCGTCTATCCGGGTTGTACCGATTCTTCGGCGCTGAATTATAATCCACTCGCTGGTTGTGACAATGGTATATGTAATTATTTTGTTTATGGTTGTACTGACTACTACACCCCGGCTTGTAACTATAATCAATTTGCTAATTTCAATGATGGTTCTTGTGTCTATCCTGGTTGTACCGACTCTTCCGCTTTGAACTATAATCCTATTGCTGGATGCGACAATGGTATTTGCAATTATTTTATTTACGGATGCACTGACTATTACACGCCAGCATGTAATTATAATCCATTCGCTAATTTTAATGACGGGTCTTGCGTTTATCCCGGATGCACTGATCCTGACGCATATAATTATAATCCAATCGCTGAATGTGACAATGGTATCTGTGCCTATTTTGTTTATGGTTGCACGGATTATTATTCGCCTTCATGTAATTATGATCAATATTCAAACTTCAATGATGGATCTTGTATTTATCCGGGTTGCAATGATCCTGAAGCGTATAACTACAATCCATTTGCAGGGTGTGATAATGGCATTTGCTCTTACTTCGTTTATGGCTGTACAGATTATTATACCCCTGCCTGTAATTATAATGCTAACGCAAATTTTAATGATGGTTCTTGTATTTACCCCGGATGCGTTGATTCTTCAGCCCTGAATTATAACCCATTGGCCGGTTGTGATAATGGAACTTGTTTTTATTTTATTTACGGATGTACTGATTCTTATACTCCTGCTTGTAATTATAATCCACAGGCGAATTTCAATGATGGTTCCTGCACCTATCCCGGTTGTCAGGATTTGTCTGCTACTAATTATAACTTTTATGCAGGATGTCCGAATAACTCCGCTTGTTTATACAACTCAGATTTGGGTTGCACCATTGCGGGAGCTTGTAACTACAGTCCGTGTGCTATTACCAATGATGGTTCTTGCACCTATCCCGGGTGTACTTCGCCGTTGGCCAGCAATTATAATCCTCTTGCAGCATGTGATGACGGTTCATGTACTATACTCGGATGTACAGATGCTACTGCATGTAATTATAATCCTTCTGCTACCATCGAAAACGGTTCATGTTCTTTTCCAGGTTGCACGATTTCTGCTGCTTGTAATTACAATCCCGACGCGGGATGTAATAATGGCTCTTGTCTTTTCGAGGCTTGTTCGGATCCGCTCGCTTGCAACTATCAACCAGGTGAGTCTTGTAGCGGCGGAGTATGCGTCTATCCCGGCTGCACCAGTTTGAATGCATGCAACTATAATCCTGCCGCAGGATGCTCCGATGAATCTTGTGTGTTTCCTCAGTGCGGTGATGTAAACGCATGCAATTATGTGCTGAATGCTCTGTGTTATAATAATGGGTATTGTGATTATCCGGCGCTCTATTATAATTGTAATGGTGCGTGTTTGAATGATACCGACGGCGATGGTATCTGCGATCCATTTGAAATTGTTGGGTGCACGGATGTGACCGCTTGTAATTATAATTCTCAGGCAAGTGTTTCAGATAATTCATGCGTCTATCCCGGCTGCACCAGTTTGAATGCATGCAACTATAATCCTGCCGCAGGATGCTCCGATGAATCTTGTGTGTTTCCTCAGTGCGGCGATGTAAACGCATGCAATTATGTGCTGAATGCTCTGTGTTATAATAATGGTTATTGTGCTTATCCGACGCTCTATTATAGTTGTAATGGGGCGTGTTTGAATGATACCGACGGCGATGGTATTTGCGATCCATTTGAAATTGTTGGTTGCACGGATGTGACCGCTTGTAATTATAACTCAGCGGCTGAATTCAGCAATGGAAGTTGCACTTATCCGGGATGCACAACGCCTGGCGCGTGCAATTATAATCCGGCTGCTGGGTGCAGTAATGATACGTGTTTGTATCTTGATCCTTGTGGTGTGTGCGGTGGTCTTTGCAATGTAACCACTGTTCCTGATGGTAATGTTAGTATTTGCGAGGGTGGGGAAATTATCATTCAAGCTTATCCTTCTGCTGCTGTATACAATTACGTTTGGTACAATAATGGTGTTCTAATACAGGAGGGAAATAGCTCTTACCTTGCGGTAGGTGATGCTGGTAATTATTATGTTGTAGTTTCTTTCAACGGAGAATCACAAGCGTCTGATATGATCAGCGTCTCCTCAGGTGTTGTTGCTTCAATCAGTGTAAATTCTGAGACCGCTCTTCCTGCTTGTGTCAACTCTGAAGTAATTCTTACAGCAACCACTTCCGGCGGCACGGTGCTGTGGTCAAACGGCGCTGTGGGAAATTCTATTGCAGTGAATTCTCCAGGAAACTATTATGCTACTCTCACGAGTGATGCGGGTTGTCAGATCAACTCCAACAACATTGAGATTACATATACTTCTCCCGTCAATGACTTCTCTGCCTCCACGAATACACTCTTTCTCCCCGAAAATCAGGTCAGTTTCACCGTTGATGTCCCCAATCCACAAGGACTCTCATACGAGTGGATTTTTGGTAATCAGGAAACATCTCTTTTAGCGAATCCTACTACAAATTATGATCAGCCTGGTTTTTATGATGTGTCTTTAACGGTTACTGACCCCCTCGGTTGTTCAGCTACCATAAGCAGGTCAGATTATATTCAAGTGTGGAATGTATTCCCATCGGATGATGTTGCCTTGCCTGATGATTATGATATCAGTTCAAGCACTTGGACAAGCCCATATGCAGGTTGCGTCTCATTGGTAAACGGAAATACTGGAGGCAATGGTTATGGAATTTGTATTACATATAACGGAGGTCAAACATGGGTGCCCTCAGCTATTAATGACACCCGCCCCGTCTATAATGTTCGTCAGGTCGGCAACGCCTCATGGCTATCCGGTGGTCAGGGTCTGCTTTGTGTTTCCTATAATGGCGGACAATCATGGCAACCGGTAGAGCTTGCAAACGATAGCTCTGATTTTAATTCATTACAGTTTTCTCCTGACGGTTCAACAGGTTGGCTTGCGGGAACGAACGGTTACATCTGTTTATATAATAATGGAACATGGAACGATTACTCCGGTATTCCTTCGAATTATTCCTTCAATTCCATCTATGGTGGAAATGGTTGGGGTTATGCGGTCGGTAATTCAGGTAATGGCAACGGCGTAATTTGCAGATACACCAGTGGGAGCTGGGTGGCATCGGAAGGAATTTTCCCTGAGCTTAACAGTACTGCATTTTGGAATTCGCAGAGCGGTGTTGCTGTAGGTGCAAACAGTACAATATTGAGCACGAATGACGGCGGATTTACGTGGACCACCTTGAGTTCAGGAATTGCACCGTATTCGCTGAATAACGTTTATGTCATTGATCCACAGCGATGGATTTGTGTTGGTGATAATGGTTTGGTTCTTACCACTGATGATGGCGGTCAGAATTTTGAAATATGGAATATTGGCGTTACCGTGGATCTCAGCGAAACCAATGCTTCAGATTGTAAGGTTTATATTACAGGAAAGGGCGGACGTGTTTTCACTTATGATACTCCTTTCGAGGTTCAGGCGCCGCTCATAGTGCAGCAGGGTGATTCACAAATTTGTGAAGGTGAAGTAGTAAACCTCTATGTAGCAAATCCAAAGCCGGATGAGGTATATATCTGGAGCAATGGACTTACAGGTAACGCAATCACGGTGGATACACCGGGTGATTACACGGTATATTCAACAGGTTATTGCGGAACCTCCAACCCATCTAATCCAAAGACAATTAGTCAATCTGACAATTGCCCGGACTCACTAACGTGTAATATAGTCGCGAGTCAAAATTCAGTATGTCTTCAAGGTGAGGTGCAACTGTCGTTGGAGAATATTCTTGCAGATACAACTGCAAATATTACCTGGAGCAATAGCAGTGGAGTGATTGAAAGCAACGCTGATAGTATCATTTTGTCACTGACACAAACAACAACCTTCAATGTGCAGATTGAAGTCGGCTCAGAAACTTGTATCAGCTCTGTTACGATTGAAGTGCAAGGGTCAGGTTGTACAGCCCCGAATGCATGCAATTACGATGTCAATGCCTGTGTCAATGACGGCTCTTGTGTTTATCCAGGGTGCAATAATCAACAGGCGTGCAATTATAATAGTCTGGCAGGATGTAATAATGGGTCGTGCATATTCCCTTCGAGTTATCTCAACTGTGATGGTCAATGTATCAATGATGCAGATAGCGATGGCATTTGTGATGAACTGGAGTTAGCGGGTTGCTCGGATTCACTTGCATGTAATTATGTGCAGGGCGATACTGACACAACTGATGATTTTTGTATTTATCCGGGTTGCACGAATCCTTATGCTTGTAATTATTCTCAGTCGGCGGGTTGTAATGATGGCTCATGCATACCCAGCGGTTGCATGAATCCTTCTGCTGATAACTACAACCCGTTAGCGGAATGCGAAACGTATTGTATTATTTCTGGGTGTACTGATCCGCTTGCCGACAATTATATTTCCTCTGCCAATATCGATAATGGATCATGTTATTATTCACCGTCTATTTTGGTTTATTTCGATAGTATTCCGGGCAACGGTTTTGATGAAGATTCTGAGCGCGGACTACCAAATAAGCCCGTTCGTGTAACAATCAATCCGGCTGGAGAAAATCGGGAGATCGTGGTGTACACAGATGGTGAAGGGTATATTAAATATCCTTTTTCTAATACTGATGAGTTAGAGTTAAAGTTGTTGTTGCAAGAAGAATCCTGGGTCGGTGATACAGTTGTTTATACATACAACATGAATTCCGGAGAAGACCGACGATTGGCGATGACTACGGTCGACTCGATTGTGAATTTCAAACCCCGAATTATCAATACCTTGGTGAGTGATATTGATTCCCTGAAAGGATATGGCGGAGGTATGTATGTTTACAATAACCGGGCTTATCCTGTAAAGGCTAGGTTGGTTCTGCGATATGATTCTCTTGAGTGGGATGAAAGTTTTACTGGTGATGCGGGCAATATTGAATCCATGGCTCCTGATTCCGTTGACACCGCAAATCGCAGAGTCGTATGGCATAATGTAGAAGTTCCCGCCGGGGAAATGAAATTATTATCCTTCAAGATGACTGGTGATACCGTGGATGGCTATAACAACGCAATTGGCACCTATAACTTCAATTACAGGATGGAAATGTTGGATGTTAACGATAATCCTCTATTCACGAAAGATTCAACGCTTCAGTTGAAAGTACGAGATGCTTATAGTCCAAATGACATTACAGCTGATCCGGTCGGTTATGAAGTGCCACATTATATCGCTGCGGGTGATGAAATAGTTTACACAATTCGCTTTGAAAACACCTCGGGTTTTGAAGCGAAACGGGTCCTGATCAGTGACACAGTTGATACCTATTCGGTTGATTTCAATACGATACGGCCATTGGGTAATTCTCACCGTTCCATAACAAATGCGGTTGTAGAGAAGATATCAGATTCACAAGCTGTTATCAGTTTTGATTTCAAGGGAATCAATCTCTCATCTTCTGATACGGTCGATACCTATTCCAAGATAGGTTATGCCATGTTTGCCGTCAAGACGTATGATACGTTATCTGCAGGTTCTGTAATTTATAACAAGGCGCAGATCATGTTTGAAGACTCTTTGGGCAATCAATTCTATGAAGAGGAAACCGATAGCATTTATCATACCATTTATGATTGTTCTATGATGCAGCAGATTCGTCAAGACACTTCATATTGCGAAGGCTATGACCTTATTTTGGAGACCGACACCACGTTTGCCTACGAATGGTCTTGGACTGATAATGGAGATACCCTATCTTTTTCGGACTCATTACAATATAATGGTCTTCCAGGTGAGCACCTCATTCTATTGATGCGGGCTAATCCGATTTGCACGCGATATGATAGTCTGTTAATTGATATTTATCCGAATGGTTGCACAGACCCCAATGCTTGCAATTTTGATACACAGGCAATTTGTGACGATGGAAGTTGCGGCGCTATTATTGGTTCGGTTTGTAATGATGGGGATAGCACTACGGTTGAGGACGTTATACAACAGGGTTGTATTTGTGAGGGCGAGATAGTTACTAATTCAGGCTGTATGGACTCACTTGCTTGTAATTACGATTCATCTGCCACCGTTTCGGTGGGTTGCGAATACCCGATGTTGTATCTTTCTTGTAGTGGAGAATGCCTGAATGATTCGGATAGCGATGGCGTATGTGAGGAATACGAATTGTTGGGTTGTTTGGATAGTCTTGCCTGCAATTACACTCCCGCTGACACGAACCTATCAGATAATCTGTGTATTTATCCTGGTTGTACGGATTATGCAGCATGCAATTATGTAGATTCTGTAGCTTGCGATGATGGATCATGCACATATCCCGGATGCACCAATCCTAATGCTTGCAATTATGAAGTAATTGCAGGTTGCGATGATGGTAGCTGCTTAAATGCAGGTTGTATCAATACTCAGGCATGCAATTTTGATTCCAACGCTAGTTGTAATGATGGCAGTTGTATTCTGATTGGTGATGAATGTAATGACGGTAACATTAATACGATCAATGATATAATTAATGAGAATTGTAATTGCGAGGGCACTTTGTTGTTGTTGGGATGTACCGATTCACTCGCATGCAATTATAATCCTGCAGCAGACATAGATGATGGTAATTGCTCAGACACATTGGGTACTGCTTGTGATGATCAGGATACTTTAACCTTCAATGATGTGATTGTCCTTGGCTGTGAATGTCTAGGAACATTATCGCTTGATTATACTGAGTCGGAGCATTTTTATCTATATCCAAATCCGGTATCTGACGATCTGAATATATATATAGGTCGCTCCAATAATGCTCTAATCGAAGTATATAATATGCAGGGTGATTGTGTTCATCGCGCCAATTATCAAGCTGTATTAAATGTTTCCTCTTATTCATCGGGCACATATTTTATGAGGATATACCGAGACGGAAAGGTGGAGACGGTAAGATTTGAGGTGGTGAGGTAATCCTTCAGATATTGCCAGCTAGTTTTTTCATGCAAGTTTTTCGTGCAAGATAGGTAGCAACCCCAATTCGGCATCTTTGTATGCCACAGGGTTTTGGTTTTTAATGAATTTGCTGAAGCAGCTCCTGTTTTATCGCTTGTTGTCGGTGAGGCTGTCAGATGTCAAGGATGCTCGCATAGGTAATTTTGAGGTTAGTGAGATTCGTCAAGTGGTTGAGAATCTCCTTAAAAATCAAAACCCTCAATTAGTGGAGCATACACTCGTCGACCATAACTCGCGAAGCCTGACTAACCGCGTTTTGTTTCTGCATCGGAATGCGGAATAATTCTATTGCAGTTGATCTTCAATCAAGTGCTTTTTTATCTTCGACAACCCATACCGCCACATCGCGATGTCAAATACAACAAAGGCTAAGACAAGCAGTCCGCTTAACACCGGGTTGCTATCGCCTAAACTGTCAGAATACATGAGAATAAAGTCAAAAACTCCGTGAAGAAGAATCGGCATCGCCAGACTCATTGCAATATGCACCTTTGTATTTCCATCGGTTTTAAAGCGCGATAAAGACAAATAGTAACCCATGGGTATAGCGAAGAGCATATGAGCCGGAACGGATAGCACGGCTCTAATGAGCGCTACCTGCATACCTCCATCATAAACGTAAAGCAGATTCTCGAAGAGCGCAAATCCCATCGAAATGAAGATGGCGTATAAAATCCCGTCGTAGTATTGATCAAAATGCTTGCTCCTGCGAACCAACCAATAGAAGATGATCCACTTGGCAACCTCCTCCGGGATAGCTGCTCCCATAAATGCCGAGAATGTTGCTGATTCGATGCCTTCTGGATTAAATATCATGCGCAGTGGAATCGAAATACACAACGATAAAAAGGCAGAGAGTACACCGCCAAAAAATGATTTTACAAGCATCCGCATCGGCTCCTTCTCAAGATCGTGGCGGTAGATGAGGTACATAATAATGACGCCGGGAGCTAGTGATGCAATTAAAAATGTCATAGATTATTAGAATTTGAGATAATAAATCTAATAGCCTTCGTCCCCCTCACCAACACTCAAAACAATTCTCGCCTTCCAACATCTGCGAACCCTGCGGAAGCGCAGGGAAGAAATCCAATCCCGTTATCTTTTCTACACTGTCTATGGTTACGGCAAAAGAGGATAGGGGCAATTTGGATGGGGCATTTGGAAGGATGAACCCAATTCCGTGCATGCCCGGCTCGGTGCTGTCGAGAATCACCTTGTAATAATACTTCGGCACCGAAACTTCATTCGGCCCAATTGTGGGCAGGCCATCACTCAGCACGGGTCCGGTTACAACGTAAATGGCCTCATGCTCATTGGCCCAGGTGCGTACCTGGGTTTCCAGCTTCTTCCAGATGCCGCGATTGAAACTCGGGTTTTGCGGACTCATATTGCTGAAGTAAAAACTCTCTTCCATAGTGGTAGTAGACCAACCCATATCGGAGGCCGGTGCCAAGTGCCCGCGGTCGTAGCCCGATTTCGCATAGTCTGCGTTCGTTGCGCTTCGAGTTGAAATGTGTGGATCTTCCATGAAGTTATTGCTCCGCTCTATTTCATTGCCGGTTTCCGCTTGGGTGAGCTCATAGGCCACCCAACGCGCCTGTTCATGTGTTTCATCATACACAAGCGAAAAGCCCGTGTAGGTTATAACACTTCCTGTATCGCTCACTGCCGGCCATTCGGGATGTGAAGCAGACATACTCATTGGCGAGGCTGCCTCCGGTTCGTCGGTATTCTCAGCGGCATTTGATGCGACTGACTCTGACTGAGGTTGTTTTTTGGTGTGTGCTCGTTTGCTTGGGCGTGTGAGAAAGTATATGATTCCGCCTAGGACGAGCACCAGAAGAATGATGATGATGAGGTTGCGCATATCTGTCAGGAATTAAACGGCTGTAGTTATCGGATACTAAACTCCCCTGCAAATGTGCCATAAAGGGTCGCTAACTCTTCCTTGGTAACGGTTGTAAGGCTTTCGGCTGTTTGATTGTCCATCGTCCATCGCTTTTCGAGGGTCATTTGACCGGGTTCTATTTCGCCTGCTTTCACATCGAATCGCAAACTGATCCAACCATGCCATTCGCGCGCATGGATGCGAACGTATCGCGCTGCAATGGGCTTCTCAAATGCGACATAAACAATGTCGTCGCAACCCGATGGGCCTTGACGATTTTCTGCTACGGCTTGCCAATCTTTACCATTCTCACTAGTCAGTACATCGAAGCGAGTCAGCCATTGCTCCCGATTGAAGCGGCCTTGCACGGCGATCTCCCAAACGTGAGAGAGCTTTTGAAGGTCTAGCTGTATCCATTGACGGTCGTCACACGTGCGAGCGCTCCAGTTGGCGTATTTGTGTTCGCTGTGCAATCTGCATAGTCGTGCGGCATGGTTGCGATTGTATTCACTCGATGCGGTTATGTGCTCGTCGGCGGCTTGCTCTATGCGCCACGTTGCATTCTTGGATTCCGGTGCTATAGCGGTAGTGTTCAATGAATATCCATGCGCTGAGGCAAACGATTCCATCTTGGTGGCGAGTGCTGCACCTATGAGTGTGTTCTGCAGATGCAACATCATAATCCAGTGAGGTTCTGTGGTGTTTCGCCAGTCAATGCCGTAGCCCAGCCAATGATTGCCGTGTTTCTTATTCGAATTATTATAGTCGAGATACATCAGACGATTGCTGATGTTGCGCTCTTTTTTCAGGTTATTCGAAAAACGATCCTGCTCCGATGTGAGCAAATGGTCGAGTACTTCGTTAGCCAGCGTCATATAGGTTTCACTTTTGGCAACAACCGGCCTTAAATCGAGTATTTGTATTCCATTCGAAGCAAAACACTCGGTGAGGTTTTGAAGAAATGTTCGGAGCGAATCGAGAATAATAGTGCTTTCACTGTTTACATTTTCAATGGTGCGACGCAGTATCAGGCAGCTCTTCCGATACAGGCGTTCGAAAGGAAGGGAATCAAAGAATAATGTTGCCAGTTGCTTTTCGATGCGGGTGTGCAACTCTTCCCGGTTGTGGCTGCATCGAACTTTAAAATCGCAGTGCAGTTGGCCGGTGTTATAATCAGCTGTAAATCGAATGTGTATAAAAACGGGTGCCCCATCTTTCTTTTCTTGAATATAAAAACCGAGCAACCCTCTCTTGGGGTCTGTTTGCATTTCAATGCCGGAGACATCCTTCAGATAGTCGGCTAGAATGGATTTTGCTTCCTCGAGCAAGGTTGTAATTGATTCCTGTTGAAGGGTGAGCGCGTCATTGATTTCCGGCAAAGCCAGCAGATAGTCTTGCGTTATTTCGGGTATCAAAGCATTGAACAGGTTGAACGCTATGTCGAACGATTCGGACAGCAAGCCCGGGTGTTCAATAGTACGCAAAAAGGACTGGCAGAATTGGATTTGCTCAAAGCTATAATCGGCCTCGAAATACCAGGGGTGTTTTTCAATTACTTCGGTTACCGGAGCAAATGCGGTTTCGGTCATACGGTCCCACAGCACCAGATCGGGGTACTTGTAAAACTCAGCAAGGTATTTATCGAAAAATCGACGCAGGTTTTTGCGAGTATGAAACTGCAGCAGACCGAAGTGCTCTATATCGCGCTGGTCTTTCCAGTCGGGCAGAAACCCGATTGCGACATCGCCCGAAGAGTAGGCCGAGATATGCAACGCGAGTGCCGCCTTCGTGGGCGCATTGAGTGGAAACATGCTGCACCAGGCATAAGAAGTCATGTTTCCAATTTGCCATTGATTTTGCTTGGTGGTCCATTGCAAGCCACCTTCTTGCTGTAGGTTTTTCAGTTTATAATCGGCAAATTGTTGCAACGTTTTAAAGGCAAACTTATGCCAGTACTCTTTGGTGCCGGCGTCGTTGGAATTACCGTCAATCTTGAAATTTTCGCCGGTGTTCAATTTGGCAATACCCATCAGCCACATGCGCGACATGGCGAGTGATTGATACAACTTCAGTGCTTGCGTGTCGAATTGATGATAGTCTGACTTGCGGGCATCTGCCGGTGACACGCCCAGTGCATAAGCGCGCGAGTCGACCAGCTTTTCAAACGCATCGGCCGCTACGCCGTATTGCTCACCCATCAATTTCAAAACAAGGCTGTTGAACGACCTGCCTTTGATTGCTTTGTCGATCGCTTGCACAAAGCGATTGTCGACTTCCGGAAATGGATTTTCAATTCCCATTTCGTTGGCCGTCTGAACGATGAGCGCTCGGAGTTCATCGCTGCTCATGCTAAGTTTAGCTTTTGTGATGGATTCTAAAAACTTGAATTCTTCAACGCTAATTTGACCGTCGTCGAGGCAGTGGGTGATGTTGTTTTTCAGTTCACCTATACTCGATATTTTCCGAAGTTCTTCTTGTTCACGTTGTATTTCTGCAATGGCTTCTTCTTTTGGCTTGAGTAGTTCAGACCAATCATTGATGAGCAGATGGTTGGTGCTGTTAAGGAGTACTTTTAATTCTTCGGAAATAGGGCGGGGCAAGGGAACCGACCGGGTCGATGAACCTGTTTCATCGCTCACGACCGCAGTGTTTTTTTCAACTTCACTCACCACGAATTGATCATATTCCCAAAGTTCGCGCAAGTCTTCCATCACTTTTTTGATGGCAGCTTCCAGTGTGGGAAGTATAAAGCGGTAGTAATCGTCATTGAAGGGCCAGCTGATCATTTTGCCTTTGCCTTTCTTATTATCGATTTCGTAGATGGGGTGAGCGATTTTATTGCGGAGCTGAACAAATGCATTCAGGAAGTCGTTGAGGCAAACATTCTTTAGCGTGGACCCTTTCATGAGTTTTTGTGCCTGCTCGAAGAGAGGATCGGGCTGTTCCGACTCCAGCACCTTCTTGAAGTTTTCGTATGAGATGATGAACAGTGAAAGTTCAGGGTTGGAGCGTGTTTTTGTGAGGTATTCGTGCAGAAGTGAGGGCTTGTCGTGTTTGGCAAGGAACTGCGCCGTATCGCGTATCCAGCCCACGTATATACCGAGCGACAACGACTTCTTCATGTTGAAGATATCTTTTTCGACCTTCAAATACGTTAGCCCCGAGTCGCGGTATTCCGCCAGCACAAAGGAGCTGAGGTGCATGATAAGGCTTTCTCCCAGATGCAGGATGTAGCGTTGCTTGGCTTCATAGAAATTAGCCAAAGCAATTTCATCGAGTGATTTCAGGAAGGATTTGGGGATATTGGACATAGTGTGGCAGGCGTTATTCCTATTCCAGCGAATGTAGTAAAGCGATTACATTCATTCGTGATGCTCCTCATCGATGTTTGGCAAACTCTCAACTTGCAATGATCATTATTCTTCTGAAAACTCGTTTTTAATAGAGTGAGAGTTTGCAATTCCCTTCCTATAATTCCAATTATGAAATCGAGGTTAATAAGTAATACCAACTACATGTTAGACATTGTCGTCTTAGCGGTTTGGTCCATTATGGTGAAGTCTACTGCTGCGAATATCGCATTGGTTTTGCTCATAGTCTTCGGTGCTACGAATTCGAACTGCCGGCCTATTGCACTGCGAAATAAAATTGCGACCGAGATTATCTTCAATAAATATTCTGATACGCCTTATGATCGTAATGGTTCGACTTGCTTCGTGGTCATAGATAAATTTTAGATCCATTTTACTCTTGGGATGAACACGCCACGGATTTGGAATTAATAAACACAATAATTTTACTGATAGCTCCACATCAACATCCATCATCCACTGCTTTACGCAACAATATATGCTCCGCCCAAAACTGCTCGTTCAATGCATACTCCTCCGATGTCTGGCCCTTTTGAGCAAACGCACGTGCGTAACCACCCGGAAAGGCAGTGACAATAGAAAGGCCCTGCGGAGATTCATGCGCAATGATGCAAAATTCCGAGGTCAGTGGAAGAGTTTTTACAATCCCGACATCTATCGTATATCCATCTCTTACCTCTCGAACAATGTCTTGTGAATTCAGTTCCTGCCGCAATGCAATGCCAGAGGTGCCCGCCATTCTTCCATCTGATAAATTGAAACAATACGCACATTTACCCATTGATTGCTTGAATATTTCTCTTGGCGCGTTGGCGTTGACATATGCCAGCAAATCATCCGGTGTCGGGAAGGTGCTTGATAGAAAATGACTCCCCGCAAGATCGGAATCCACAAAATGGCGGGCAACATGTTTACGACCCGATTCACTGTAATAGAAGATTTGCATTACTTCTTATGATTGCCCTTGAATTTATTCCGAATATAACGTTCAACCTTTTTAGCAAGATGCGGAAATAAATATCGAAAAAGGAATGAGGCGGCAACAAGTAATATAATAATGAATATCGGGTAGAAAAGAAATGCACTCAAATGAAGTTGTGTGCGAATATTATCAATGCCTATGAGAATTGCCTCTGCTGCGTCAAATGCTGAAATAACGGAGATTAAGGTCAGTAAAAACGCTTGCCTTTTTTCCTGATCCTCCTGAATGCTCGCTGCGAGATTACTAAGCCGTTTTTCAAATACTTCAATTTCCTCGTTGATTCCCAAAGATTTTCGTATTCGATCAAATACTATATTAGGTAAGAAATTAAAGGATATATGCCTAAAGTCGTAATTGTTTAGAAAGCGTTGGAATTTATCACGGTATTTAACAGGATCAGATAAAAACTGCGCATTGAATTTGAATAAACTGTATCGTACAAACAAATTGTACATATAGATGCCGAAATATACCCGATTCCAATTGTGATAGCGAAAGTCTTTCGTATCAGCATTCAGCGGTCTATAATTATTCGAGCCAATTATAGTAAACGAATCCAGCAGTGCCAGACCTTCATAATTATGAAAGGCACTTAGCTTGTTTTGCATAAGTTCCTCATAGTAAGAATCTGAAGGCTTATTGAAACCATTGCCAGCAACACATCCTATTGGTGAACTAGTGCCAATTTCATATAATAGATGATCACGATTGTAATTCATTTCATCACTGGGTGGGGGCATATCGATGATGGTGTACACCTTAAATTTTGATCCACTGTACTCGTCAGATTCCAAATCCTCTCCCGAGAGCGGAATATTCATCAACATTTCACGGCTCACCCAGTTATGAAAAGGGATATTGCCACCGTCGGCTTTGACATCTGTTGCAAAAGATTTGGCCCGATTAATCAGTTGCGAAAGATGGTTCATCGTATTTTCCAGAGGTGTAAGGGTAATAGAAAAAATCCCGATCCCGTCGGGGAATAAATATATCTCCTGCCTCTTTGAAAGGAAGCGAAGATTCTTCTCTTCCGCTATTTTCTTCTCCCTATTAAACTCTGTATAAACAAAGACGCCTTCAAGGTTTTTGTCGCGCTGAAATAGTCGTATTTGTTCCTTCATGTAACCGTCTGCATCTTTGCGGTCTTTGCCGGTAAACATGAAGTCTCTGAACTCAGAATAGTAGATATTCTTGTAATTGCTGCTTGTATTGTCTTGCAGTTCCCTACTTTCATTATCCGTCAATTTTTCGAGAACCTCCGGGTATATCTCTAATTTCGGGATGGTGTCATAGCCGGCCTTCCGAAATTGAGCATTGTGCGTTTTATGGTCATATGAAAATACACCCACAATCTTTAGCAGGCAGTGTTCAAAGGAGAGTTCCATAGTGAAAGAATTTCTTCACGAATTTAGAGGAATAATCCTCAAGCAGTGAATCAACGCACTGATTCTAAAGAAAGTTTATGCTAAGTTTTCATTGTCGTCCACATTCATTAATGTACGACCATCCCAATCCAATTATTCATCGAATAATACATGCAGTGAAAATCCAATATATAATAATCTGAACTGCATAACCCAATAATTGATTTCGTATAGACATATCCTCTCCCCTTTTCCTGGCCTCAATTCTTACATGCGATACTGCGCATAGCGCCGTCCATCCATAAGCTAGGGGTGCAATCATGATTTCCATAGTGATAGTGTTTATAGATCTATTACGGAAGAAGTTGCTTTTTTATTGCAATACGCGGCGAATTGCAACCTTGCAAAATGCCGTCATAGTGATGGCATGGTAGGTTATTGAATTCGAGATCGACGAGCTTGTATCGATAATGCGAGATGACCACGGAACTGATACGAACTGCCAATAATCCCCGATTTATAAATACAATTTGAATGAAGAAAAGGATTACAACAAAGTCCGTAACTATCGGAAATACCTAAAAGCAAAGTTCAACAGGAAAGAAAATCAACTAGGCAGTTGCATTGCCCAATA
This sequence comes from uncultured Comamonadaceae bacterium, assembly GCA_964555295.1. GTDB lineage: Bacteria > Bacteroidota > Bacteroidia > Flavobacteriales_D > Sanyastnellaceae > CAZKRL01. The sequence goes on from CAZKRL010000035.1 coordinate 21,672, forward strand.
GTAATTCCAAACGAGTTAATGGAGCTCAAATCAATGCGAAAGAATATGAGCGTCTTAAGGTTTACTGCCCCTAACATTAAAAGTCTCCAACGTGAAATGATGGATCAATTAAGTCAACACTTAATCTATGACTACGCAGAGAATTACTTCAACGTTAACTCCAATCAAAATGCAACGGCAACGAATGGAATGAAAACGTCTGAAAAATTTACCTTAGCCTTAATACCGATGATGTGTCCGGGTTAATGCCATTTTCACTTGGGTGGAATCAGTAGCAATGATTTGATTTCTGCTTGATGGTGCGGCGGTACTTGACTGGTGTGTACTCGTTACTGCGGTACTGTTTGGTTGTGTTTTTCCATTATCTTCCACCTCCCAACACGCCACATCTGCCATGCACGCTCACCTCGAAACCCTGCATCAACTCTACTCGTCGGAAACCCAGTCGTTCCGCAAGGTCCATCGCATGATCGACCTGTTCGAAAGCATCATCAAGTCGCATACGGTTGTGGTGCTCGGCGAATATGTGAAGCACAACAAGCTGAGCGATGCCGACAAGGGCATGCGGCTGGTATACATCCGATGAGCTGATGACCAACAAGGACAATATCTACCTCCTCAGCGCCGTGAAGAAGGGCAAATGTGAATGGGTATGCTACAACACCGGCGAGTTGATCAGACCAGATGTGATTGTGTTTTAGGGTTTGGGTTAAAGCGATTGATATCTCACTAATCGGGTTTCGGCAGTTAGAGTGGCACTTTTCTCTATTCGCCGATTTCCAAGAAATTCAACCTTCACGTTCGCCAAATTTCATTGAATGTGACGATTAGTAGAGCGGTCAGAGAACACGCCCTTGGACGAATTCCCCAAAAAGTATGTGTTTTTGGGGATTGTATTCCCCGATTATGATATATATTTGGGGATTATGATTCCAAGAACGTTATCTGATGAGCTGAACAGCATGTTCTTTTCCGGCAAAGCGCTGATGGTGCTGGGACCCCGGCAGGTGGGCAAAACCACGCTAATTATGGAGCTAATCAAGGGGCGGCCTCATCTGTTTTTGAACGGTGATGATCCTGCCATCAGGCAGCTGCTTTCCGGCGCTACTACTGCGTCTCTTAAACAACTGATTGGTGAGCATACCATTGTCTTCATTGATGAGGCGCAACGAATAGCCGACATCGGAATTACCCTGAAATTGATTACCGATCAATTCAAGCATGTGCAGTTGCTGGTGAGCGGATCATCTTCTCTCGAAATCAATCAGACCACGCGCGAGCCGCTAACCGGAAGGAAGTTTGAGTATCATCTGTTTCCCATCAGCTGGGAGGAGTGGGAATCACACGTCGGGTTTATTCAAGCGGAATCGGCATTGGAAAATCGCCTCATCTATGGTATGTACCCCGATGTAATCAATCGCGAATCGCACGCAGGTGAGGTTCTCAGGGAATTAACGAGTAGCTATTTGTACAAAGATGTGCTGGCGATGGCCGGCATTCGCAAACCGGAACTGCTCGAGCGTTTGCTCAAGGCGCTGGCGCTTCAGTTAGGAAGCGAGGTTTCATACAATGAGCTGTCCAATCTGCTTGGTGTCGATAAGCACACCGTGAGCAAGTACATCGATTTGCTTGAACAGGCATTTATCATCTTTCAACTGACGAGTTTTAGTCGCAACCAGCGCAACGAAATAAAGAACAATCGCAAAATCTACTTCTACGACAATGGTATCCGCAACATGATTATCAATAATCTGAATGCATTTGATTTACGCACCGATAAGGGCGCGTTGTGGGAGAATTTTCTGATTGCCGAGCGAATGAAAATACGAGCATATCATAGAGTCAATGCTCACCACTATTTCTGGCGAAATGTTCAAAAGCAGGAGATTGATTTTGTGGAAGACTCCAATGGTTCCGTTAGCGCTTATGAATTTAAATGGCAGCGTGCCTCGCGCGCGCGCATTCCCAAGTCATTTCTAGAAACCTACCAAGCGCAAGGGCAAGTCATCGATCGAATGAATTTCCGTGATTTTGTTTTCTATCGGGAATCGAAGTAACGCTTTTTTCTATTGGGAACGAAAAGCCGTGAAGCGGAACTCAAAACGCAGCTCGGTTGGAGAAAGTCTTATAATTGAACGATCCGGTACATCCTCGCAAACGCGGTACGTAGGTGAATTTTTCTGGTTGTGGAATTTTCTTTCCCTGTTAACTTTTTTCATTTTTTCTAAAAACGTTAACGATTCTTGTAAACAAATTCGGAAAAATGCTGAAAATGTTAACCGGGTTTATTTGAACTATAGGATTGTCCAAACGCTTGTCGACATTTTCAATTTTATTTTAAAATGTGTACTATTTCACCGCAGCGAAAAGCAAAAACTAAAAAATAGCTGCAAGGATGATTTCGGATGGTGGAAGATTCTTCACACGCTGTCAGGATGAATTAATCCATTCGAATAGCACCGCAGATTCTATTGAATTCCCGGGCGCATTTTGTTTTTCCATTATCTTCCACCTCCCAACACGCCACATCTGCCATGCACGCTCACCTCGAAACCCTGCATCAACTCTACTCGTCGGAAACCCAGTCGTTCCGCAAGGTCCATCGCATGATCGACCTGTTCGAAAGCATCATCAAGTCGCATACGGTTGTGGTGCTCGGCGAATATGTGAAGCACAACAAGCTGAGCGATGCCGCCAAGGGCATGCTCGCTCAAGGCCTGCGCACGCCCTCGCTGGGCACCTGGCAACTGTTCAGCCGGGTGATGTTCGAAGAGTTGCAGGCCGATGGCTATGCTTGGACGTTTCCTGATTTCGCTGCTGAATTTGCTGCGCTCGACAAAGCGCTCAATGCCGATAAGACCAATGTCATCGCCTTTCGCAACGGCTATGCCCACGGCGCTACACCCACCGATGCACAATGCGAGACCGACATCGCCAAGTTTGATCCATTTCTGAAGAAGTTGCTGGAGTGCCGCTGGCTGACCACCACACAACTCGAAACACGCGAAGGCAAAGTGTGGGTCGTTGGCGAGGGTGCAGAGGTGTGCGTGCACCCCGTGCTCGTGCACAAAGCTGACGGTGGCGATACGCCCTTCGCGTTCTTCAACGACCTGAAAAACGACAAGGTAGGGCTGCTCAATTATCCGCTCAGCAAGCACTACCGCGAGAAGGAATTCTTCAAAGAATTCCACGAGGTTTTGCCTTTGCACGAATGGAAGAAAAGCGGCAACAACGAGTTCTTTCAGCGCATCGAAGAACTCACCGAGACGTTCAAAGGCAGAACCCTCGAGCGCGAAAAGCTGTTGCAGTTTGTTCTCGAAAACCACAAAGGGTATTGCTCGATACAAGGTAACCCGGGTATCGGGAAGTCGGCCCTCATTGCGCAGTTCTTCAAGGACCTACGCGCACAGAAGGAGCTAACCGATGTGCAGGTGGTGGAGTATTTCATTCGTCGCGGTACCATACAGGCTCAAACTGAATATGTGTTCAACTACCTCCTTCGCCGCACCGACGAGCTTTTTGCCCCCGGCAAGGAAATACGCGCCGAAGGCAAAGCCGTGTGGGATTTGCAGCAGCAGCTCTTTGCCAAATGGCGCCTGTGGGGCGAGCAGCGAGCCGGCAAGAAGCTGTTGTTTTTGATTGACGGTCTCGACGAAGGCACCGAAAACAACGTAGTGACCTACATGCCGCGCGAAAACTTCGAAGGCGTGCTCATCATCTACGGCTCGCGGCCGGGCGGACACAAATCCATTGAGGACTTGTGGACGCAGTTGCCCACCGAGCACCACACCAAGCTGGAGCTGGCAGGGCTGGGGCGTGAAGACATTCGTGCGCTCATTTACGAAGTGGCCAACAAGTACGAAGTAGAGCGCGAGAGTGCCTGGATTGACGCCGTGCAACAACGCTCGCAGGGCAATCCGCTTTATCTGAAATTGCTGTGCGATGCTTTGGAGCATGGCAGCATAGCGTTGAACGATATACAAGCGCTCCCCGACAAGATCGATGAATATTATAAAGCCATTCTCGATCGCTATGCGGCGGATACGATAGACGGCGACGCCTTGCTGGCGGGACTGTTCACGTTTGCCGCTGCGCGCGACTACCTTACCATGGCGCACCTGGGGCTCATCAACAAGCTGGGCGAAGCCACCGTGCAGCGCATTGGCAGCACCTTGAAGGAAGTGCTCTACGAAAATCCCCTCACCGAAGATGTGCTCGACTACCAGTTGTTTCACGAAAGCTTCCGCGAGTACTTGGTGAAGGAAAAAGCAATGAAGGTGAACGATGCCGTGGAGCGCATCATCGATTTCTGCTCCACCTGGCGCGAGCTCGAAGGCACATGGGAGCAGCGTTATGCCCTGCAGCATTATGCCGCGCATGCCGCTGCGAGCGCGCGGGAAGCCCGAGCCACTGAGCTATTGACCCTACCCGGCAACAGCGCTTATATCGAAACGCAGAAGAAGGTCTTGAAGCAGTTTGATGCCACCAAAGAGCTTTATCGGTTATGCCTATTGAAGGCAAGCCACTTGAAGCAATACGACCGGCAGTTGGAAGCTGCCCTGTGTTTGGTTGACCTCAAATACGAGGAAGCCAACGACGCACCGCAGGTAGTGGCCCTCGTAGCTGCCGGCGACATCGACCTCGCCCTGAAGCGTATAGAAAGTTTTGGCGGAACCGATCAAGAAGGCGTGAAGCGCAGGTTTACGCTCTACATGCTGTGCTTGTTGGAGCTTACTCTGCTGGAGAGCAAAACCAAGCTCTTCTGTAAAACAGCCATTGAAAAACTGCTTAATTTTTTGGATGAACAAATACCACCGGATACATCTATCATCAAATGGAACGATTTCTTTCCGAGTTATCTGATGTTTTTGATGGCATGTGAATGGGCGGAGTTAGGGTTGGATTATTTGATTGTTTACAAGCGAACGGATGATTGGGAGAGGGATTGGCTATTGGAAAAAGGCCCCTACAGCAATTTGCAGTTTGAGGTATTATTAGAATGCGCAAGGGGCGTTAGTCATGATTTTAGTAAGATTAGTTCGCTGGCAGAAATCTCCAACGAACTTGCTAAACAGGGCAAGGTTGGTGAAGCCGCATCGGCTATGCAAGAAGCTCTTGCATGCGCACGGGGCATCAGTGATGATTATTGGAAGGGTCGCGCAATTGAGGCTATCTCCATCGAACTAGCTAAACAGGGTAAAGTAGATGAAGCCCTTGCATGTTCAAAGGGCATAATTTATTATAGCGCTAAGAGTTGCGTGCTCGCGGCCATTTCTACTGAACAAGCTAAACAAGGCAGGGCAGATGAAGCCACATTGGCTATGCAAGAAGCTCTTGCCTGCGTAAGGGGCATCAGTGATGTGGCATATAAGTGCAGCGCGCTGAAGAACATCTCCACTGAACTGTCTAAACAGGGCAAGGTAGATGAAGCTCTCGCCTGCGCAAGGGGCATCAGTTCTTATAACACAAAGAGTAGCGCGCTGAAGGAAATCTCCACCGAACTGGCTAAACAGGGGAAGGTAGAGGAAGCTTCATCGGCTATGCAAGAAGCACTTACCTGCGCAAGGGGCATCAGTGATGAGTCAGATAAGAGCCGCGCGCTGAAGGACATCTCCACTGAACAAGCTAAACAAGGCAGGGCAGATGAAGCCACATTGGCTATGCAAGAAGCTCTTGCCTGCGTAAGGGGCATCAGTGATGTGGCATATAAGTGCAGCGCGCTGAAGAACATCTCCACTGAACTGTCTAAACAGGGCAAGGTAGATGAAGCTCTCGCCTGCGCAAGGGGCATCAGTTCTTATAACACAAAGAGTAGCGCGCTGAAGGAAATCTCCACCGAACTGGCTAAACAGGGGAAGGTAGAGGAAGCTTCATCGGCTATGCAAGAAGCACTTACCTGCGCAAGGGGCATTATTGATTCGGAAAAGAAGAGCAGCGCACTGAGTGATATCTCTGCCGAATTGGCTAAACAGGGCAACTTTGAATTAGCATTTGCCAGCGCTTGGGACATCAGTTATAAGTGGGCCAAGAGTAGGGCGCTGGCGTCCATCTCTGCAGAACTGTCTAAGCAGGGTATGTTGAATAAATCTGCATCAGCAATGCTAGGGGCTCTTAACTGTGTACGAGGTATCAGAGATGAAGGAGTAATAAGTCGGATATTGAAGGACATCTTATCCGAATTGGCTAAACGGGAAAAATTAGAAATTGCTCTGGTAATCAACCAGAGCATAAGCGCCAATAAAGAAAAAAGTCGTGGACTGAAGGTTATCTCAATTGAACTAGCTAAAAAGGGTGATTTAGAAAGAGCCCTTGCATGCGCAAGGGGCATCAGTGATGATTATTTGAAGGTAATCGCTCTTAATTCCATCTCTAGCGAATTAGCAAGACAAATGAACATCCACAAATCTTTATCAATTATAGGTGAGGCACTTGAATTGGCCAGGGCAATTGGTGACCATTCCTGGAAATGCCATAGTCTGCGCGCTATATCTATTGAATTATCTAAACAAGACAAAGTAAGTGAAGCCGATTTAGTGATGAATGAAGCGCTCGAGTGTATTCAACATATAAGCTTCGCATATTTTAAGAGTAGCCAGTGGGGGTATTGTTCTGCTGCATTTGCCGAACAAGGTAAATTCGAACGTGCCTTTGAATGTGTTAAGGAAATCACAATCGATAAAGAGAAAAACAGGGCTCTGAAAAGTATCACTATCGAATTAATAAGTCATGGTAGTAAAAGTGAAGCTTTATCTTGTGCTAGAGGTATTAGCTCAGAGAAGGATAAGTGTTTTGCATTAAATAAAATTGCAACATCCATTGCCAAAATTGGAGATTTGGATGAAGCGACAGGGTTAATTAATGAGTCCTTGGGATGTTTATCTAAAATTGAAGATGAAGATGATCGAAGCAGAGTTTGTGAGGACATTTCTGCCGAGCTGGCTAAACAAGGTTCATGGCAACTTTCAGAGAAAATCGGTATGCAAATTCCACGTCTTTTTTTCAGACAGCGTTGTTGGAAAACCATTGCTAAAAGCGCCATCATGGAAATGAAATGGAGGGATGCAATGCAACAAGTCATCCAGTTCCAAACCGACGAAGCCCGCTTTTTCTGCTTAAAAGGTTGGGCAGAGGCGGTGAATGAGTACGATGTTGATCCCACGTGTATACAACAAGCCCTCAGCCAATTGGCACACGATTCCGAAAGCATCGAAACCCTCTTACAAAAACACGCCCTGCATGAGGTCTTCTTTGGCAATGCCGGCCCGGATAAAATCAACCAGCTCAACCGCACCCTCAACATACAATGGGCGCTCGATATCGTTGCGCAGTTTCCCAAAGGTGAGAGTAATGCGCGCCTTTCCACCAACCTCGATACCTGGCTGCATGAAGTCGCGGACGAAGACGACCGTGATCAAATAACACTCTGGGCCAAGCAGGTGGCGAAAGGGAAGATTACGGAGGAGGAGTTTGGGGAGTGGGTGAGGGGGCTCGAATAAACGGTGTTTCAAATGGAGATTGCCTCTCATGAAATAATCCCCTAAAACAATACGTGATCAGTGAGAAAGAGTACTTTTGAGAAAGACCTCATTTTTTGAACTGAGGTGTTATGTTAGTTGATTGAAGAAAGAAAGCAGCATTGGCTGCGGGAAATGCTATGACCGGAAATGTGAAATTATCCATTCGTTTTTTTAATGATCGCGAAGTGCGCGCGGTGTGGAAGGACACCGAAGCGAAATGGTATTTTTTCGTGTTGGACATCGTGGGCATTTTGAATGAAGAAACGGATTACAATAAAGTCCGTAACTATTGGAAATACCTAAAAGCAAAGTTCAAAAAGGAGAACAACCAACTGGTTAGTGCCACTACCCAGTTGAAAATCCAGGCGCCCGATGGAAAAAGCAGATTGACAGATACCCTAGATAGCGAAGGCATCATTGCTCTTGCCAAACACTTTCCGAACAATAGAGCCATGAAGTTTCTGGATTGGTTTCTATATAGTGAAACCGGTATCGACGGACAAAGTAAGAAAAAGGCTTACACTCTTTTTGAAAGTCAATTATTTGATGATTTTGAATTGGGAACAAGCAAAGGCTTGCAACAAATTCATGCATTTCTGTTTGGTGGTTTGTATGATTTTGCCGGACAAGTCAGGGAGAAGAGCATCTCCAAAGGCGGTTACCAATTCGTATATGCACAACATTTGAAAACTGCCCTGCTCCGGATAGACCAGATGCCTCACACCAACTATGAAGAAATAATTGAAAAGTACACCGCCATGAACAAGGCCCATCCCATTATGGAAGGCAATGGGCGCAGTACAAGAATTTGGTTGGATTTAATGCTCAAAAAGCAGCTCAAGAAGTGTGTGGACTGGAGTAAAATAAGCAAGTCCAATTACATGAATGCGATGATCATCAGCACGGTGGATAGCAGTGTGCTGTCGCAATTGATACAATCAGCCTTAACCACGAAAATCAACGACCGTGAGATGTTCATGAAAGGCATCGATTATTCGTATTACTATGAAGAGGAGGACTGAACTTGTAGGATGTGATCATTACATGTTATCCTCTACCAAACAGGGAATGACCAAATACGACCGCGATTAAATAACGCGCCGGGCCAACAGGTGGCGAAAGGAAAGATTACGGAGGAGGAGTTTGGGGAGAGGGTTATGGAATTGTGAGGAGATGCCGAGATTATCACTGTTCAATAAAACTAGGTAGCGAGCTTTTCCGGTTGCTGTTGTGTTTCGGTAGTCATTATCTTCGCAAGTGACAAAGCCTTGAGCCTTGACTCAATTGGGTTCAGGGAATACCGGCCTCCAACAAATTGTGTTTTTCCATTATCTTCCCAACCGTAATCGCTTTCTATACTACTATTTTTTTCGTTATCGTTTCGTCTCATGAGTTACTTCTGCCCCAATACTGATTGCGCCATTCACCAAAAGGGAAAGCCGTTCCCAACAATGATGGATTGCCCTATGTGCGATACGCCGCTTGAGGTTCAATTAACTTTCTCGGCAGAAGAAGGGGAGATCCTTAGCAAGTATCCATATGTGATTGCCTATCCTTTTGAACGCATGCTCTTAGAAGAGGATGGCCGAAATAAGCTGGAATTGTTAGCGTACACATTTCTGAATGGATTAAAACTGTGGGGACTTGTTTTAGCCTCTGAATATTTCTCAAGTCCCTTGAAATCGGCCAAAATCAACGAGTTGTTTCGGAGTAATTTGTATCAGCCCTCATTTGGTAATTGGAATAGTTTTCTGCGCGAAACTATTTCCGAGTTAGAAAAGGAGAATGTAAGTATTCATTTTCCTGAATTTGTCGAGGCATACAAGGCTGTTGAAACCCACAAGAACGCACCAAAATACAAGGCTGAAACACCGTATACCAACGAGCATGGACAAACGGCATGGAAGAAGTCGGAGCTCACCGCAATTGGCACACTTATCAATTTTCGTAATCGCTACCTCGGACATGGATTACCTCTTAGTAAGGCTGAATACGTGGAGCTTTTCAAGGATGTCTATCCTGTACTCACTGACTTTTTGAAGGCACTTGATTTCACAGCCGATTTGCATCTGATTCGTATGGAAGGTTCGGAGGCCTTTTCGATGCGAGGAAAGAAAATATCCCAAGTGGCGGATGCATCCATTGCGTCTGCCAAGGACGGCTTAATTGTTTTGAAGGATGATAGTGGCCGCCAATTGAATCTGTTGCCTTTCTACATATTGCCGAAGCAATTTATCTCGGGCGCCGATCAGCGCGCTGAGATTATGGTTTATGAGCAAAACACAGGGTCACGTGTGGTCTTTTTTAGTCCTGAGAGTGTTAAGGCAGAGGAGTCGGGACAGGTGCTTGAGCGCATCCAATTACTCATTCAGGAGAAAGAAAAGGCGGCACCGTGCGCACCCGAAGATTTCACACCGTCATACCTACATCAATGGACGCTAGAGCATAACGTGAAGACGATGGCGGGTCTTAAGCGTGAAAAGAAAATTTTGGAGGGTATCTATCAAAACAGGTTAGAAGCAGAGAATGTGCTATGCACGTGGTTTGAAGCCACTTCTTCATTGTTGGCCGTTTCTGCAGAGGCCGGTAGTGGCAAAACGAATTTGCTCGTGCACATGCATGCGCGCTATGAAGATTTGGGATTTACGTCGCTTTTCATTCGCGCTGCACGATGCCAGTCGGAGCAGTGGGAGGGAGTATTGAGGTCGGTGTGGAATGTTCCCGAATCCATCGATCTGAAGGGATTTATCGAAGCCCATTACAACGCCAAATCTCCTCTCATGGTCTTGGTAGATGGTGGCAATGAACATCCCTCGCCAAACGCCTTTTTGAATTCGCTTTGTTCATTTCTCATAACGCTCCCACACGGCACTATGAAAGTGGTGTTGAGCTGGCGTACAGCTTCGGTAAGCGAGATGCCGGTTATTCCCGCGGAAATGGAAGAGCATGTGTTTCCTGCTGCGGAACGAAATGAAAATGGACTACTACCGAAATATGCACTGAGACTCACAGGCATGAACAAGATTGAACTGGAAGGCGCCTGGAAGAAGTATGCAGCCGATAAAAACCTGCGGTGTAAACCGAACTTCCAGTTTTCCGATTTACTGCTCGCCGATGCATCATTGGTGGAAGAGTTGAGCAATCCGCTATTGTTGCGCTTGTTTATGGAGTTGTTTCATGGTAAGGGAATGCCTAAGGCGGTGAAAGGTTTAATCAATTTATGGGCGGTTTGGTGGAGTAAAATGATGGAGCAACCGGAAGAAGCGACTTATCTGAGAAATCTGTCACAGGCTTTGCTCGAACGTGAACAATTGCAGCTATCCCTCGATGAACTTTTTGATCATCCTGCGTTGGGCGTTGCAGTGAAGAATATTCAAATTGATAGTCCCCACCAACAACTGCTGCGAAAGGGTGTCATCAGCCAATATTTTATGGATGATGCATTGCAGGTGTCTTTCACCATGGAGGCCGCCCTGTATTTTGTGGCTGCTTTGAATGTTGAGTCCGATAAGCTTCCTTCGTTGCCTTATGAAAAGCTCATGTGGAAAGAGGTGGCGCGTTTTTTTATCTGGCAGAGTGTGGCGAGTGGACAAAGTGCGAATTTATTTGACTGGATTGACAATGAAGCCATCCCTACGGAAATTTTAGTGAAGGGATTAGCTGAGTCGCTTATAGTAAATGGTACCGCAAATACGCTTCAACGATTGCTGGACTCTCCGACATCGCGCGATTATGCGATATTAGAGAAATCCCTAGACTTGCTCGCTGAAAACAGACCCGGTGAAAAAGAGCTACGTGCAACAGAACTCTTAGGCGAATTGCTATTGCATACCGATCCGCTGGGTAGGGGATTGAAAATTCGATTGATGAGTGATGCCGGAAAGCAGACTGCAGATGTGGCCTTTAAAGAATTGAATGCAGAGAGCTCTGATTTCAGTTGGCGCGAACTATTGGGTTGGGCAAAATATTTAGCGCGCTTCGGTCAGCACCGCATTGCAGAAGGTGTTTTATCTCAAGCGATGCACCTCTCCATCAATGAATCAATCGAAGCGCGAGAGAATATTATTGAAGAAAGAATAGATGTTGCAAGAAATCTCGGTAAGTACAAGGAGTCGCTGCAGTTTATTACGGATTGGGAGAATGAGCAAAAAAAAACAAATGGATTAACCGAAATCAAGCAGGCTAAAATCAATTTGGCTTTGGCAATGTCGTTGGGGAACCTGTCAAGATATCGGGAGGCTATTCAATTATACAACAAGGCCAAAGATGTTTTTGAAAGACAACTCGGTTTGTATAGCGAGTTTACCGTCGATTCGTTTATCTATATCGGAGATGTAAAAAACCATTTGGGCCAATACGATGATGCATTGCATATTTTCTTAGAATGTCTGAAACGTTATCAAAAGGTCTTTGGAGAATCTGTGCCAAACGTTGCTGCAGTCATATTAAGGATTGGGGATATCTGGAATACGAAAGGCCAGTACGACAAGGCGCTGGAGTATTTTGAAAATGCGTTAAAGATTTACATTGACTACTACGGTGAATCCCATCCGAACGTGGCCTCGACTTTAATGC
>CAZKRL010000036.1:0-32849 GCA_964555295.1 uncultured Comamonadaceae bacterium
CAAAAAACTTCATCATGATAGAATCATCGTATTCAGAAACTGCCTCGAGCAATTTCTCACGATACTCCTTCGCCTCATCCATCATATCTGCGGGAATGTCGACCACTTCATAAGTCATACCCTTATCGGCCTCATTCCAAATCATACCGCGCCAGTTGATCAAATCCACAACGCCTTTGAAATCATCTTCAGCGCCAATGGGCAATTGCAACGGCACTGCCTGGCTGCCCAACATTTCCTTCACCTGCTTGCACACCATGAGGAAGTCGGCACCCTGGCGGTCCATCTTGTTTACAAATCCGATACGTGCCACGTTGTAGTTGTTAGCCAGACGCCAGTTGGTCTCTGACTGTGGCTCAACGCCATCTACTGCTGAGAACAAGAACACCAATCCGTCCAACACACGCAACGAACGATTCACCTCAACGGTAAAATCCACGTGACCAGGAGTGTCGATAATATTGATGTGATATTTATTTCCTCTGTAATTCCAGTTTACGGTAGTCGCTGCAGAAGTGATGGTGATACCTCTCTCCTGCTCCTGCACCATCCAGTCCATCGTTGCTGCACCATCGTGCACCTCCCCGATTTTGTGGTTCACACCGGCATAGTAGAGAATACGCTCGGTGGTGGTAGTTTTCCCCGCATCGATGTGAGCGGCGATTCCGATATTTCTTGTGAGTTTTAAGTCGCGATTCATAGTTTCAGTTGTGTTTAGCTTTTACACTTTGAAGTGAGCAAAAGCTTTATTTGCTTCAGCCATACGGTGTACGTCTTCCTTCTTTTTGAAAGCAGAACCCTCACCTTTGCTGGCAGCGATGATTTCACCGGCCAATTTCTCCGCCATGCTCTTCTCGTTACGGCCGCGAGCATATCCTATCAACCACTTCATTGCCATGCTGCTCTTGCGCTCATCACGGATTGGGGTTGGAATTTGGAAGGTAGCACCTCCTACACGACGGCTTCTTACCTCGATAGCTGGTGTTACGTTTTCCAATGCTTTTCTCCAGGTCTCCAGACCATCTTCATTGGTCTTGGCGGCCACACGGTCTACAGCATCATAGAAAATTTTGAATGCCAGCCCTTTCTTACCGGCCAGCATCAGATTATTGACAAACTTGGTTACTACTGTATCGTTGAACTTTGGATCCGGCAGTACTGCAATTTTTTTGGCTTTTCTCCTTCTCATGGGATATTCAAATCGGTGTGATTCTTATTTTTTCTTGGCAGGTGCAGCGGCTCCGGCTTTCGGACGCTTGGTTCCGTATTTCGAACGACGTTGGTTACGTCCGTTTACACCCGCAGTGTCCAGCGCACCGCGCACAATGTGATAACGCACACCGGGAAGATCTTTCACACGACCTCCGCGCACCAACACAATGCTGTGCTCTTGCAGGTTGTGTCCCTCGCCGCCGATGTAGGCAATGACCTCAAATTTATTGGTGAGACGAACCTTCGCCACTTTGCGCAGCGCCGAGTTCGGTTTCTTAGGAGTTGTGGTGTACACTTTCGTGCAAACCCCGCGTCGCTGCGGGCATGCATCAAGTGCTACAGACTTACTGCGATACGTTTTCGGAGTTCTTCCCCGACGAATTAGTTGCTGAACCGTTGGCATTTTTTTCTTCTAAGTTGCTATTTTTCACCGCTTTCGATACGAGTCAACACACCGAAAAAACGGGCGGCAAAGGTAGTCGTATATCATGAACCTCCAAGACCCCATCGCATTTTTCTGAAAAAAAATTTCGCTCTCTCACTAAACCCTTGATTTACAAGAGATACAATGGGAAATATTTTTTTTCAAAACCGTGATATTCGAACCTGAAAACAGAGATTTAAGCAAAATACGGGTCTGTCAATGCTTGTGAGCGACCTCCATTTTGGGGAGAGAAAGAAATACGCAGAGCAACAAAAGTGTGGCCCAGGTTACCACCTTGAAGTGACTGTAAAAACCATTGCCTACTCCCAACCATAGCGATAGATTGAATACTATGGAAATCAGCACCAACGCGACTTTCATCCACCCAATCAATCGTCCTTTAAGCCACAGGTGCATCAACCATAACAACAACGGCAATGCAAATAGAAAAGCGTAGTGTTGCTGATGCGGGAAAACCAGTGGAATTAAGGCAAGTAGCCATGACCACTCGGGCCAAATTTCATGGCTATCTGACATCCGTTGAAAAAACCTTTGACGCATCACCCACAAAGTAACAAGCATCAAAAGAGCGCGAAGAAATTGAATCAAGAACGCCACCCCCGCTGCACTGAGCTCCATGAAATGTCTGCGCAAGGTAAGTCCCTGCTGCTCCATAGCAGGACTGAAAAACACCGTTACCCAAGTGGTGAGACTGTGGAAACTTGCCTCTTCAATATCCAAGAGATGAGCGCTTCGAAATGGATTGATCAAGATGAAATAACTGTGCTGAATATCCCAGAAATATGGTGTACTCAAAAAGATCATGGGCAAAAAATGAAAGCAGAGCAATCCGGCGAAAATCCAACCCAAGGCCTTGAACTCACCACGCAACAGGAGGTACGGAAGAAAGACCACCGGAAGTATTTTGATATTAATGCCCAATGCAATGAGCCATGCGCCCGCATTTTTACCGCGGCGCAGTGTGTGTAGTCCCTCGATGCACAGATACATGATGAGAATGGTCACCTGACCGTAGTGCAGATTGTCTTTCACAAATCGCAGCGAAACCAGCACCATTAAGAGTGCAAACCAGCGCTGCCTTGCCTTATCGGGGAATGTCAAATATTGCTCGATAACGCTATACATTCTGAGCAAAAGCAATAGATTCAGCAGAATCCAGAACGATTTTGCCACACCGCTGCCAAGGATCGAAAAGGGATAAATCACAGCGGCAAAGAGCGGTGAGTAGTAATAGTGATAGCCGTCGAAATACGTATCTGTGTAAATATCTCTCCCGTACCACATGCCTTTTGCCGCTTCGAGATAGATATCGAGATCATTGCGCGGCCCCATGCTCTCCAACACAGCGAAACACAAAACACCCATGCCTCCGATCAGCTTCAGTGCCTTATTCCCCTTATCGGAAACCAGCCATGAGCGCAATTGCGACAGTTTGTTATTGGATTCTGCGGATGACGACATGTGGTTAGATGGGTCAAATGTAGGGGTAGGAAATGGGGAATATCGCAGCACAAATTGGCAGGAAATAGGTAGATGCGTATGACCTCACTGAGACGATGCATCTTTTACAACGCCAAGCAATTTAGTACTGATATATTGATGCAAAAATTAAAAAGACAACTTCAAAAAGTCAACTACATGACAATCTGAAACTTTTATAGGCAGAAGGATCTCACTAAAGGATAATTCACTATAGCTAACTTCGCAAGCTAACGAAAGAATCTAAAAATGCAATTATCAGAGACTCAAAAAAACGCAAGCAGAATTCTGGTCATTCTTACCTTGGATATGGAAAACATACCCAGTAATTTTCCTGAGATACTAAAACATGAGCGCGAAGTGGTCGCGCAATGGAAACAGGAAGGAATTTTAGAACAATTATTTTTACGACCCACCAAAAATGGCGCTGTACTTATTCTCAAGAATATCGATGAAGCAAGGGCGAATGAATTAATAAAGACACTACCCTTTTACGCCCTAAAAAAATCGATTGAGATTTTGCCCCTCATCAAGGATTCTGAGATGTAATTTTCATGAAAACACATTACTAGCAAGGATTGCGATTTCAGATCACTTCCCGATACAAAACGAACTGAAAATATGATTGAGCAAATCATCCGGAGTCACAAGGCCGGTGATATCACCCAACGATTGCAAGGCGTTCCGAATGTCGATAGACAACAAATCGCCAGTAAGGCCTCTTTCTATACCCTGCAATACATCGGTTAGAGCATGACGTGCAGTACATAAAGCATGGTAATGGCGTGCATTGGTGACAATAGTTTCCCCGCTATGGATGCGACCACTGTCGACCGTGGCTATGAGCGCATCCTTCAATTCTTCAATGCCCTCTCCCCTCTCCGCACTGATGAGATACATGTGATCACGATGAAGATAATTTTTTTCGAAAATCATCTGATCAAAGTGTAGCGAATCCACCTTATTGGCGAGCGATAGAATTAGCTTGTCTTCCCCCATTTCCTTGCGCAAGTACATCAAAAATTGATGGTAGTGATCAAAGTCTACACTCGTTGCATCAAAGATGTATAAGATGATATGCGCAGTGCGAGCCTTCTCGATAGCACGACTGATTCCAATATTCTCAATGCGGTCGCCCGTCTCACGAATGCCTGCCGTATCAATAAAATGGAATCGTATGCCGCCTATAACGAGATGCTCTTCAATGGTGTCTCTTGTAGTGCCGGGTATTTCTGATACGATGGCACGCTCTTCATTGAGCAAGGCATTTAACAACGTACTCTTGCCCGCATTAGGCGAACCAATGATGGCCACCGGCACACCATTCTTTAACACGTTGCCCAAAGTAAAACTATCGGCGAGCCGGGTTACAACGGCAAGTATTTCTTCAAGCAATTGTTTGAACTGATCGCGTTGCGCAAACTCAACATCTTCCTCAGCAAAATCGAGTTCAAGCTCAATGAGAGCGGCAAAATGAATCAGTCGGTCGCGCAAGTCATTGATCTCCTTAGAAAAACCGCCGCGCATTTGATGCATTGCCTGCTTGTGCGCTGCAGCCGACTCAGACGCGATGAGATCGCCAACTGCCTCGGCCTGTGAGAGATCAAGTTTGCCATTTATAAAGGCACGCATGGTGTATTCTCCGGGACCTGCAGGTCGCGCACCATAAGTCATCAACAATTGCAGTATGCGCTGTTGAATGTACAATGAACCATGACAAGCAATCTCAACAATGTCCTCGCCCGTATAACTTCTCGGCGCACGAAATACACTTAATACAACATCATCTACTCGCTCTTCACCCTCCATGATCCAACCATGGCATATACCATTTTGTGTGATATGCGCTAACGACTTGCTAAAGATCTGCTCGGCAATCTTGAGCGCCTGCGGCCCACTCATACGTATCAAAGCTATAGCCCCTATACCACGGGCAGTGGAGAGCGCACAAATGGTTTCATCGTTGTTCATGTGGCTGCAAAGATGCGTATAGCAATTCATTCCTTGAATTCGTAACTGATCAAATTACTTATTCCATTTTATGCCACGGTCTATCAAGCATCCCATAGATATTGTCCCGCAATGAGTTTCATATCAGCTGTTAGAACCCAGTCTCTTGAATCACCCATGATCCGGCAATTTGTGTATCTCGCCATCGGGATCATCATTGGCGCTGATGAATCATTGCAATGCTTCGGTCCAATCATCGGAATATTTGGAGCATTGCTTCAACTCTTCGCAATGTTCAATAGTACAATGCGCAACCTTGGTTACGGACTTGCTGCACTCATGATCTATGCCGGATTTCTGGTGTCATTGCCCATAGAAAAATTTGATCAACCTCAACGGGATTTTAATGAATGTCAGTGTACAGGAATAGTGGAACAGGTGAAGCGCAACTCCTACTCTACCCGACTGCTTCTGCGGAGAACCAGGTGCCAACAAGATGCTCGCGTAATCGAGACCGAGGGAGTGATGATCACATTGCGCGATAGTCTTACCCATGCATTGCAGTCCGGAGATATTATAACTGCAAAAACTAAGCTCACTCCGGTAATGGTATGGGAGAGTCCGCTCGATAGCGACTACCCAAAGTACCTATTACGCAAGAAGATCTTTTATAGCGCCAAAATCAAAAATGAGGATATCATTCACAGTGGACAGATCAGTGATAATTTGACCTACCGCATAGCTCGTTCTCGTCAACATTTACTCAACCAAGTTGATGACATGGGCATGGACGAAAACACGACGGGCGTATTGAAAGCTTTGCTGTTTGGCGACACAGAAGACATCCCACCAGATATTATTTCAGATTACGCGGCCAGCGGCACTATTCACGTTCTTGCAGTTTCAGGAATGCACGTAGCACTGATTTACATGATACTTGCACCGCTCTTCAAACACATATTCAAACGTCGTAAACACCGTATACTTCGTTACGGGATTCCTATTCTGATACTCTGGTGTTACGCAGGGATAACAGGTTTTTCCGCCTCCGTAATGCGGGCATCTACTATGTTTAGTTTGATGCTTACCGCCGCCATAGCGGCGCGTAAGCCCAACGGCCTCAATGTAATGTTTGGAGCGGGTTGGCTGATGTGTGTTGTGGATGCGTCGACATTGTTTGACCTCGGATTTCAACTTTCCTTCTCCGCTGTTGGCGGCATTCTGACGCTTGAGAAAAAGCTGCGAACAAGCATGGAGTTAAAATCATTCATTCCAAGAAAATTATGGGAAATGAGCAGTGTTTCCATCGCCGCACAAATCGGCACGATGCCTGTGGCACTTTTTTACTTTCATCAGTTCCCTTTGTATTTCCTTCCTGCTAATTTGATCATTGTGCCAATGTCGACTTTGATCCTATACGGCGGAATTATATCATTTACCCTCACCAGCATGGGATTTCAATTCAATATCATCAAAGAAATCGTTGCCTTTCTCCTAAAAAGCATGAATATTCTAGCACGAACATTCTCTGATTTACCCTATTCAGTGATGGATGAAATTTATCTGGATGTCATTGAACTCTGCTGCTTTACAATATGCGTTATTCTAATTATTCGGTTTTTGCTATGGAAATCCCAACGCGCTGTTTTACTGACTGCGGTTGCATTGTTCATCATCGAAATAAACTCCCTTGTGCATTGTTCAAATTCAAAACCGATGCCTCCTGAAATCCCATATCGCGAAAGCAAAGTTCTTATTAATTACCTCGGCGACACCTTGATATACTCCCTTCCACATGATATTCACATCAACAAGAATTTAGTAGAAAAAATTAAAAGATTTAGCTCGAAAGGCGAACACAAAATCATCCTGATCAAATCTCAGAAATTTGAACATGAACTAAAAGAATACGTTCCGCAAAAAACATCACAATGATGCGATATCCAACGACCTATTCTACAGTCAATTTAACGACGAAATTTCGGCTAATATCCCGAATGTGCAACGTGTAATGACCTGGCGATAAACTGCCGCGCTCAATTGTAAATCGTGAACGACAGCCTTGAGCAGAACGGATGATTCGGCCTGACATATCATAGAGCTCCAACGTAAAAATGCCCTCGGGCAAAATAAGCGTTGCACCGTCGCGCATCGGGTTGGGGAAGATCTTAAACCCATCGTTCATACCCCATTCAGTGACATTCACTATCACATTCTCACAACCCAATGCGCTTGTAACCAGCACTGAAATCTCACCTTGGGTAGTGCTATCCGCCATGAACACTTGAGAGTTAGCCCCGTCAATGATCACGCCATTCAAATACCACTGCCATGAACTGCCATCAGGTGCGGTGTAGGTATTTCCAACCACCTCAATAGCACCCGATGGGATAGGGTTTACAATGAGTTGAACGGTATCGTGCACAGTGCAACCAAATTCATTTTCCACTGTCGCAGTATACTCTTGTGATGCCACAGCAGCGAATGACTCCCCATTGATAATATCTCCACTCCAAACAATCTGATCCGTTGCATCTGCAGTCTCGATGGCCAAGGAAACCGAATCGCCTTCACATGCTTCTATATCCCCGATTACATTGATCAATTGGGGTGTTTCCGCAAGTAACAATTCAAACTGATTGGTATCAAGGCATAACTCATTACCCGTGATGAGCTGCATGGCATAATTGCCCGCAGCAACATCAGCGAAGGAGAATTCCGGTGACAATAGCGGACTGGAAGAATCAATAGTCCACTGATAATAATTCGCATATGGGTCACTTGCATCCAAAGTGGCTTCGGGTCCTTCACACAACTGCAGCACTGACGGCACATTGAATTCGCAGCCGAAAATGGTATGCAGTGTTGAGTCGGTGTATACATAATCGCACGTACAACCTGTGGAGTCAAAAAACTCTGTTGTCGCCTGGTTGTTGACTACCCAACCTTGCGCCAGTGTGTCGAGCAATTGAGCGCTGAACATGGCATAACCTGCGTTGTATCCGTCAACGGTATCGGCACGCAGATTGACACCGGTGAAATCAAAATTAATAACAGCCCTTCCCTCTTCAATTTCCTCTACAGTGACGGAACAAAGCGATTGGTAAGAATTCGCTATGGGCTGAATACTGGAAAGTTCCATTGAGAAGCCATCCACCGTATCGCTGGTGAGTACGCGATATGCCATTGCTCCTTCAGCACAAGAATCTGAACGCTCCGGGTTACCGTCGTAGGCGAAGTTGATGAAGAAAGTAATCTCAGTGCCGTTGAGCACATAGTGGGGCTCATAAAGACCCACAGGCGAAGGAATAATTCCAATATCGGACGCCTCATCCACACAAGTTTGCTCTACCCAATGCACAATGAATTCGTCAACCGTTCCATTGCCTTGAGAAGTATAACTAATTTCATAATTCAGTGCAATCGAATCCCCTGGTGAAACTGTGCCTGGGCCCAATAGATTGAACGTGAGTATCCGCATTTGACCTGGTTGCAACAATTCCGTGACAGGCCAAATCAATGAATTTCCGATTAGATATTCGTAAGACTCTGTCTCAAAGGGATTGTCTGTGGTAGGCATATAACCTAACGCAGTCAACGCCGAAACATCGAGCGACATCGTAACACCTACCGCTTCATTGAGTCCATTATAGACCACCACTCCACCGTGATATCCTAGGTTGCAATCTAACCCGCTTGGGAAGCCGGTGAATGGAGTGAACTGCATTTCACCTGAACCGTTTAACACCAAGGGTAAATAAAGCGAGTCAGTATAGTCGATGGTGAATGTATTTGTGGGGCCCGTCCAGTTATCACCGGCGGCAAATGAAAGCGAGACATCAATACTTTCATTAGCAGCCATCAGATACTGTATATAACCCGAACCATTTGAATAAACCAAAAGATCTTCGGAGTTTGTCTGAATTCGCACCGGACGATTGGGTAGACCGAGTTCCTCCGCATCGAATGTGTTACTACCATTCGCGTCATGATACAGGAATATCACGGGAGCATAGAGACAAACAACATCCGAGTCATTGGAGGGGAAGAGATAATTGACAGCTGATGGATTGGTGCAGCAATACCCCAAAACACACGAACCATCATCGCAAGCAGCGAGAGAATCGTAATTGCAAGCCCCTTCTATCGTGCAGCCATAATATCCGCAAGATCCATCATTACATCCCGCGGTATCATTGTAATTACAAGCCAAAGAATCATTGCATCCCGGGAAGGCGCATGAACCGTCATCGCAAGCAGCTAAGGAATCGTAATTGCAGGCCAAAGAGTTGGTGCAACCTGGAAAGACGCATGAGTTATCATTGCAGCCCGCGAGCGGATCATAGTTGCAAGCTCCCATCACGTTACACCCAGGAAAATTGCACGAACCATTATCGCAACCAGCCTGCGATTGATAGTTGCAAGCCGTCGTATCGGTACAACCCGGGAATACGCAAGTATTGTTATTGCAGAAGAAAGGCACGTAGTTGCAGGCGCCAATGATGTTGCATCCGCTGGGCAAACATGAACCATCATCACAGCCGGCAAATGGATTGAAATTACAGGCGGTAGAATCCGTGCAGCCATCAAACGTGCAGGAGCCATCGTTGCACGCAGCCGCACTGCTATAGTTACAAGCGAAAATATTTGTACAACCGGGATAGTAACAAGTGATACTAGTATCACCATTGGCAGAATAATTGCATGCAGTTGAATCGGTGCAACCCGCTTCAAGTTCATTGCAGATACCATCTAAATCATCATCATTGACACATGTTCCTTCGCAATCAAGAATTGAATTGATAGGAAGGAAAACGCATAATGATGTATCACTGCAGATGGCAAGTGCATCATAATTACACGCGGCAGAATCCAAACAAGCAGCGTAAATACAAGAGCCATCATTGATCCCCGCCAGAGAATCATAATTGCAGGCAACACTATCATTACATCCAAACGCACAAGAGACGCTGTATGAGGCAGATCCGTCTATGAACCAATTAACCTCAGCATCAGCGGTATCCACATTCAACACCTGAATGCAAGTCAAATCAGGATTGTTGGTGCAATTCAATGTATCCAATAGAATCACTGCAGTTAAATCCAGTGATTGAAGGTTCGCGTTGTTACATAAGATTTTGTGGAGTGTACCAGTCGCAGGTAGTTGGATTTGTTCTATGGCGGTATTGTTACAGATGACACTTGTGAGCTGTGTATTCTGTGTAAGATCCAATGTTGTCAGAGTAGAGTTGTTACATTCCAGAATTTCCAGAAGAGGATTGTTTGTGAGATTGAGCTGCTCGATGGGGTTGAAACCGCAGAGGATTTGCCGGATTGATGCACAACCGCTAACATCCAGACTTGATAGTTGGTTGTTAAAACAACCCAAAAAAGTCAGTGATTCATTCGCGCCCAAGATGAGGCTCGTTAAAGAATCATTATTAATTACCGTGATTACTTCAAGTTTCAGATTGTGGGAAAGATCTATAACACTCACCTCTTGGTTGACGAACGACAGAGATATAATATTCGTGAATGCTTCAATACCTGTTAAGTCTGAAATGTAAGAAGCACTGTCGAAATTCGATATGTAAAGAAGGTTAGAATAAGCCAACGCCTCGCAGTATTGAATTTCATTATCGTTGTTCGTGTTGATCTCCAGATTCTCTAGCAACAACGCTTTGAAGACGGTGTCTGGAATATTGACCACAGAGTCGGCAGTAATACATGAGCCGTCATCACACTGCGCCGTAACATCGTAGTTACAAGCAGAGGAATTGGTGCAGCCCTGGTTAAATAAGCAACTGAAATCATCCACCGTTGCAAATTCATTAAAGTTACAGGCCAGGGAATTAGTACATCCTTCTACGTAGGGTTGCCAGAATTGAAGGCCGAATTGATTCGCCCCTCCTTCAAAAATCCATTCTGGGAAATCAGCATTCAAAAAACTTCCCTCATCCCAAACACCAAAATCATTTGCCACACCTTCAATAAAGGAGAAATAATATGAGCTATCACCATATTGTAAATAGTCTATGAAATGGGCAGTATCCGAACAATAGGCCGAAGCGGCATCACCCAACCAAAGGTAGCCTTCATTGATCTCCAATTGAGAATACTCAAAGAGCACCCAGCCCTGTGGAGTTAGGTTATTAAACGCATCACCGCTGATCCAATTTGTTGAAGCTAAAGTGACACTATTAGAATCATGACAGAGTATATAGCTCGAAATATCAACTGCAATTGAACCAAAATTCTTGACCTTAATTTCTTGATTTTGCAGATTTATATAAGCCACGCGTATTTGAGCGGTCAGAGAACAAGCGGAATTAAAAATCAGAAATGCGAGAATATATGTAACAGTCCTCATAATTTATGGAGCTAAGGGTCAAGATAAAACATCAAAATATGGTCCCAAGGTAGTGTAAATTATAATTAAAAGCTTCCTGAATTTTTTTGAAATTACAAAACTCCGTGTCTCCAAAAGACATGATTTTATTCAAAATAAAATGTTGAGTAAAAGCTAATCGAATTATCAAAACAACACGATTAAAATTAAGAACTTAGAGCAATGAAAATAACGATACCTTTTATACTCATACTGATATTCAGCTGTCATGGCCTGAATAGTCAACAAAATTCATGGCCAGAGCAAACCCTCGCCACACTGAGTTTAGAAGAAAAAATTGCTCAGCTCCTCATGATCCCGGCTTGGAGCGATCCTAACCACAACTCATATGACCACGAGAAAGTAAAAAAATATATATCTCAATATGGAATCGGAGGTATCATTTTTATGCAGGGCAGTCCTGGCCGTCAGGTTAAACTGACGAATGAATACCAGCAACTGGCAAAAATTCCATTGCTCATTGCTATGGATGCTGAATGGGGATTGGGAATGAGACTCGACTCAACCATTGCTTACCCTCGTCAGCTTACAATTGGAGCCTGCACCGATGATAGTCTTACCTATTATTTCGGACGTGAATTAGCGCGACAATTAAAACGCATTGGCGTACATGTATCCTTTTCGCCTGTTGTAGATATAAACAACAACTGTAAAAATCCCGTCATTTCCAACAGATCATTTGGTGAACCTAAAGATTGGGTAGCCTCTCAATCGCTAATGTATATGAATGGCCTGCAGGACCATGGTGTACTGGCTTGTGCCAAACATTTTCCAGGTCATGGAGATACCGAGGTTGACTCTCATAAAGATTTGCCTGTAATTCCACATAATCGCGTTAGAATTGATAGTCTAGAACTTTATCCCTATCGCCATCTCATCCGCCATGGCCTAGGATCTATTATGACAGGTCATCTTAATGTACCCGCATGGGATAGCCAGTCAAATCTTCCAGCAACCTTATCAGAAAATCTAATAAACGGTCTTCTTCGAACTGAACTCGGCTTCAACGGTCTCGTTTTCACCGATGCAATGAATATGCAAGGTGTCGCGAAACATTTCAAGACCGGAGAGATGGATATGCTCGCCATCAAAGCCGGCAATGACATCATACTATTCCCATCGGATGTGGAAAAAGCAATAGCCGAAATCAAAGCCGCAGTCCTTTCAGGAAAAATCAGTATTGAAAGCATCGACAACCACTGCCTCCGTGTTCTGAATGCAAAATATTGGTCAGGCGCATGGAAACGCGAAAAGATTAAGTCGATTAAAGTAACCGAAGAACTAAATACATCCGACGCGCTCACCTTAAGAAGAAATATAATTGAGTCCTCCATTACCCTTATTCGCAACAATGACAACATGTTACCAATTACATCAAGTAGTTCTCAGAACGTAATAGTGAGTATTGGCGGCACAGCTGAAAATGATTTTTCCAAAACCATCGAACACTATACCTCATGCCGAAAAATAGCCGCGAACAAAACCCCAGATATTTCCCTGAAAAATGATATACTCAAAGGAGTTGACGATAGCTCATCTATCATCTTTGCGATTATGTCTACCAGCAATAAAGTAGGAGGGAATTTCGGGATTTCGGATGAAGCCGCTCAACTTATTAATTCAGTTGCAGAAAAACACCCCGTTTCGGTAGCCCTCTTCGCCAACCCATATGCGCTAGGATCAATGAACCTCTCAGATAACGTGAAGTCAATAGTAGTATGCTACCAAGACGATGCAATGACTCATGTTGCCGCAGGTGAAATCATCGTTGGTGCTTTACCTGCAGTTGGCGCTTTACCTGTAAATGCTTGTTCTGATTTCCCTATGACGATGCGACTTGTCACTAAAGGTGGAGATAAAATTCGATGGCCTTTAAGCGCAGAGGCATATAATTCATCGTTACGAAGTAGTAATGGTTCAATTCGACTCCATGGTCCAGCAGGAGCTTATGAAGAGGATATGATGGAAGATGGCAAAGTTTCTCGGTCACTTATCGTTGCCAATTCAGTTGAAAAAATAGATGAGATAGCGCAAAGTGGCATCAATAGTAAAGCATACCCTGGTTGTAGAGTAATGATAATTAAAGACGCTGAAGTCGTTTATGACAAAAGCTTTGGTCATACCGACTACGATCGAAAAACCAAGGTAAATTCACAAACAGTATATGACTTAGCATCCATCACAAAGATTGTTTCAAGCACCTCTGCAATGATGAAACTATGCGACATGGGGCTTGTAGACATGGAGAAAAATCTAAGTGATTATTTAAATCTTCCCAGTGAATCACCCTACGCTAAAGTTAGTCTCAAAAGCATGATGTCCCATTGTGCTGGATTTACACCTTGGATTCCATTTTACACTAAAACACTCATTAGTGGCCAGCTCAATCCAAATTTTTACAAAACATCAGCTGCTGCAGGCTATAACACGCAAGTAGCAGAATCAATTTTCATAAGCGACAGCTATAAAGATGAAATATTCAATGAGATATTAGCAACTCCCATTTCAACTGAAAGGAATTATAAGTACTCTGATTTAGGATATTATTTCATTCAAAAAATGGTTGAAAAATTATCCGGATCAACCCTCGATAAATTCGTGTCCGACAACTTCTATACTCCCATGGGCCTAAGCAGTATGGGCTATACACCTCTTAAGAGAATACCCAAAAATATGATTGCACCAACAGAAAATGATCAAACATTCAGACATCAGCTTCTGAGGGGCTATGTTCATGACCAAGGTGCAGCTATGATGGGAGGAGTTGCCGGACACGCTGGTGTTTTCAGCAATGCTCAAGACCTTGCCATCATGATGCAAATGCTGATGCAAGGAGGCGCATATGGCGGAAAGCGCTATATCAATGAGGAAACCATTCAGCTTTTTAATACGAGACATTTCCCAAATAACCGAAGAGGACTGGGGTTTGATAAACCTGTTTTGCAAGGTGGCGGAGGATCCGCTTGCAGAGAAGCCAGCGGTAATAGTTTCGGTCACACGGGTTTCACAGGAACAATGGCATGGGCGGATCCAGAATCTGGGCTCGTGTTTGTTTTTCTCAGCAATCGCGTTAACCCTGATGCCGACAATAAAAAGCTACAAGATTTGAATATTCGCACTATGATTCAAGCTGAGGCCTATAAAGTTTGGGGGAATAGAAAATAAAATATTTAATTACTGGAAACAATTTTCAAGGTCACAATTTCTTATCTCCAATAGCCAGATTTGTGAAATCAATATTATGGGAGATAGCGACTTGCAGGGTATGATTTCGTTCGGCCTTGATGCCATCTGACTTTATTACATATTGATTCAAATAGCCTAATTGCAAACTGAATTTTGAATTGTATTTATAGCCAACTGCTGCATATAGTCGGTTTTGATCTAATACATTCTTCGCAATGTTCTGACCGAATCCAAGAAATACTTCGTCGTAAAGTGAGATGAATAAGGTGTTGTCCAACATCTCTCTTCTATTGATTGGTATGTTGGCCATCAATCGATACCGTGCTCGATTTTTGTTGACGAATCCGCCTAGTGAGTCGGTGTTCTCGGTATTCTTTAGCCAATTTTCAAGCCATCGTTGCTCAAGCCTATAGCGATGTTGGATATCAACCCTGCCCACTTTAGATTTTGTAATGAATTGCTCCCAGATGCGATGCTCAACAAATGGATGTGATACAGCTTGATCTCCATAAGCGAAAGATTCAATCCATGCATAGCCAATTGTATACTGCCCGCCATTCTTTGCGTAATAATCAACACCCAACCTCACTAGCGACTGCTGCCAATGTTCCATGAAGTCAGCTCTACGCCATTGATATTCAGTATGAAGACCAAAGTGCTCATTGATACGGTGATTACCGAAATACATCAACCACGAATGGCTCTGGGTTGAAATTTGTTTTTGTGCCACACAAAAACAATTTTCTAACATAATCATTAGGACCAAGAAAAATCGTCGCATGATACTGTTATTGTTTTTCGATTTTATTCAGAGGTTTTTTAATTATAGTAATTTTTTTATTCCTCGCCGATAAATCATCCTGTAACTGAAGAATCAATTCATGCGCTGTATGGTCTATATAAGAACATTGGGAAATATCCAATGTAATATCCTCTTCAGTAGAATCCATCAATTGCCGTTTCAATCTACTAATATTCGTAAAAACCAGAGAACTCCTAACTATATATTGTCCATTATCATAGGTATATCTCACTTTTATTAATTCCATAATACTAATACCTCTCAACCACAAGTAGAGCAATTTCAATACAACACCGGCCAATATTCCAATCATTATATCTGTCATTAGAGTCACAATAATAACTGAGAGAAAAAAGAAAAATTGATCATTGCCTGTTCTTGCCATAATTCCGAACTCGCGCGGATGGGCAAGTTTCCAGCCTACACCAATTAACATGGCTGCTAGTGCTGCCTTGGGTATGAGATCACTAAACGATACCTCGAAAACGAGGAATAACAAAATGAAAATCCCGTGAAAAAAATTCGACCAGCGAGTCCTTGCACCGTTAGTAATATTCGCACTTGATCTAGCTACTTCACTAATCATTGGCAACCCACCAATGATACCCGATATGATATTTCCAGCCCCGATGGCTATAATATCTCTATTAGAATCCGACTTCCTTTTCCATGGGTCTTTTGCGTCCATAGCACGAACTGTTAATAGTGATTCCAAGGTGCCCACGACGGTAAACATCAGTACATATTTCCAAAAGCTCAACGTCCATAGACAGCCGTCAAATGACACGTTGATATCAATGATAGTTGATAGTTCTTGATTAAAATTTAGCAAAGGTGAAAACGAAGGATGAATAATGTTTCCCTCCGCATCGGTAATTGCAGGAGTATTCCTAATGTCGAATAATTGCACCATGAAAATCGCCAACGCCAAAACCACTAATGCCGATGGAATACGTCGCAAAAAACCTATGCGGATATATGGCCATACGAATATTATAGTAAGTGAAATGAATCCAATTAAAGCTACATGACCATGAACCAAACCGGTTTTTACTGTATTTCCAACTTCCAATAATAGCTGTAGTGGTTCCTGAATCAAAGATCCATCAGTGTTTTTAGGAGTAATTCCAAATAAGGTATGTACCTGCTTACTAATAATGATTATTCCAATCGCAGCTAACATTCCGTGGACTAAAGAATGTGGTATATAATCGGTAAAGGACACTAACTTTAGAAGACCTAAAACCATCTGAATAACACCCACCACAACAATACAACCCAAAGTAAGCTTCCAACCAAGCAATAGATCTCCCTGTCCTAATTCAGCAACAGCTCCCGCTACTATGACGATAAGTCCTGCAGCCGGACCTTTAATAGTAAGCGGTGAGCCCGCAAGCAGACTCACCACCACCCCACCTACCATGGCAGTTACCAAACCATAAACCGCCGGGAAATCCGACGCCTGAGCTATGCCTAAACTCAATGGCAAGGCCAGAAGAAAAACCAGAAAACCCGATAAGGCATCAGAACTGAAATTTTGTTTAAGTCCTGCTAGGCCATCAATAGGGATTTTATTTTGTTTCATAAGAATTATGTTATTCGGTTTTTATGACGAGCGATAAGATGAATCAAAAATGCTATGTGCGTCTGAACCCATACAAATGCGGGCATAAAGACGCATTAACGCAAGGCCATCCACAATAAACGAAAACGAAACGGCTAGTGCGAGCATGAATTGGTGTTCATGAATATGACTCATAATCATGTCCTCACCAATAAACGATGGCGTAATGGGAAAACCCGCAACGGCAAGTGAACAAAGAAGCAATACGAAAGAAGCAATTGGAAATTCTTTCGATAATCCATGAAAGCGATTGAGATCCAACCGGTGGTTTTTTTTCTTGAAATATTGCAATACAAAATGGCCCACCAATCCACTGAACAAAATACCACCGAGGTAAATAATGTCATGGGTAAAATCATAATGCTCATTAAATGAAACTGCAGTGCTCACCCAAAGGTGATTGGTAACTACCAACCACCACGCAAAGTGCACGCGATGCCTTTCCGTAAATGCTTTTAATACCAGTATCAATCCCGCAAGGGCAAATAATATTGCGAAAATTTCTTTGTGATCCTCGGTAAAAATGGCCGCTTTCCATCTAAGGATTAAAGCGATTAGAATAAATGATACCAGCATGCTTATACCCCACGTAGATTTAATCCTATCCATGGACTTCCCGATTTTTTTCAGCGGAATCCAACAATATCGATAAAGGAAATTATCGAGATTGTACTCCTTCAGACTGAGAACGTATAATGTGTTTCCCCATCTTACAGGTAAGCGATCCTCGATGGAATAGTCATTGGGCGAATAATTGAAGAATTGCTCTCTGATAAGATAGCTCACCACCGACGGTGAAACCAACAATTGATACGTTCGCAAAAATGCATTGCCCGCAAAATGTATCAAAGCCAATGTGGTCCAACCCAATGACACTTCTAAAAACATGATTCCTATTTGGGAAGCACTCGCATATGCAATCTGACTTTTAATGGTAGGTTGCACCCGAGCTATACCACTAGCAATGAATGCAGTTATTACGCCCGTTATTCCTATGAGCCATCTCACCACATATTGATTCTCCCACAATGGAAATGTCCGTAATAACAAATAAACGCCCAAATGCACACTCAATGATCCATAGAAAATGGCACTGGAGGGTGTTGGCCCTTCCATCGCTCTAGGAAGCCAGCTGGTAAAAGGAAATTGAGCCGATTTCGCTGCTGCCGTGCCCAGCAAAGTGACACCGATAATTACACCAATGACTGAATGCTCATTGAGATGCGCTTGAACAGACGCCATATCCAACAAATTGCCAAATATTACTGCCTCGCTCCATAGATGGTGACTCAACCACATTGCCATGATAATACCCACATCACCTAAACGATAAATAGAGAAAACCTTGACTGCATTTTTTACTGGCAGATATCGATCACGGTAAAAGGCAATGAGCAAAAATGAACTGAGTCCAAGAAATTCCCAACCAATACATAGCGTCTCAAAATTGCCGGCAAGCACAGCTGTATTATAACCACAAAAAAAGAAAAGCAACGTGTTGAAAAACCGTTTATACCCCGATTCTCGGTGCATGTAATATCGGCTGTATCGAGCTACTAATAAGGTGAGAAAAGAACCGACAATGAGAAATACAGCTGTTATTTTATCGAAATAAAAATCAATAAAAAATTCGAAGTGCTCAGATTTTATAATTGTCAGATCTTTCTCATCAAGATGGCTGGGAGCGAAAAAAAGCCAGTTGAGAATGAATAAAGAGCTCGATAAAAAATGGATTAAAACAGTTCCAAATGCAAAGCTCGCCATAATTTTCTCTGATCTTCTTGGTATGATGAGAGAAACCAAAAATGCCAAAAGTGGCAGTATCACCAAAATGTAAAGTGTTCCCTGAATCATATCAATCGGGTATGAGCATTACTGGTAAATTCTCGGTTTCATTCCTGAAAATGACAGAACTATTTTTCATGATTTCAGGCCTAAACATTGGCGTATATTTTTTGAAATTGCCTTCACCAAACACGAAAAATTCTTTGGTTGAAGGTTGCACAACGACAAGATTAACCCAGTTGTTTTTGAACCATTCATAAGTTGCATCTTCCCGTTGAATCACTTGGAGAACAACCTCAGGGTATTGCTCTACGATGATGAGTAAACGAACTGGATCATGAATCTCTATCATTTGCGAAGGAAGGCCCGGACGTAAATCTCCTTCCATACCATTCGCCACCCCAAATAGGCCCATCACATTGTGAGGCAATTTGGTTCCCGCTCCCAATTTTAAATTGTCAACTCGCGAGAAGAAATATTCAAGATTGATGCCCCCGCATACGGGCGCGGCTGGACGTAAAATATTGAACAGATACTTTCCATCGGGATCCGTTCTGTAATCATACGAGTTCATAAAAGCCCTTCGATCCAGAAATAGATGTTTTGTGAGTTCTCGTCGGCCAACAATGCAAAGTGCATTGGTAGCGTGGTTCAATTCGGGACGAGGTTCGAAGAGTGAGATGGCTCGTCGCTTCATAATCGTGTGTATTTCTTGATCAGAAATATCCTTGCGTATGTTCAAGAATCTCCTCGCGCGCTCTACTGCATTTTGCTCCAATGCCTTTTCGAATGTGGCTCTGTGTTTTCTATGCGCCTTTCTTCTATCCGGTGAAAGTGCAACACGGTCGTAAAACTCAATATGGTCTACGGTCGTATCGTGAAGCGCACCCATAAAGAAAGTGCTCGGAGGTATAGTTATCCCGCGATCATTCAGCAATTCACGAACTTTTGGATGATTCGCCATAGCAGCAAAAACGCGAGCATTTACAGATCCCGCTCGACCTGAACATGCTCCGCAATCATAAGCCGAATAATGCGGGTTATTAACACTGCTAGCCCCGTGCCCAACAACATAAATCATCTGCGCAAAATCCTTCAGCAACCCAATACATCGCAGGGTTCCTTCAACCCTATCCGCCATTTCATGAATGGTATAACCTGTCAGCAAACCGTTATATGTAACGTCTGATTCTCGTTCGATTTGCAATATCGCCGAACGATGCATGTGCCTGAATGATGAGGTGGCCGCAGGCTGGAATCGAGGATTGAAAACGTTTGCGAAGAGTTTGAAGGCCGACCAGAAACCTAAAGTTTGACTGATCAACCAACCGCTGTGAAAGGATTGCGATACCTTACTGAAGTGGGGATCTACCTTATGTTTTGTCTTAGTTGCCTTTTCTTCAATGATGTATTTTGGGAATACTGGAGCCGGACAAAGTTTATTGAGAAATTTACCTCCAACGGGTTTGTAGTAAAACTCTACTCCGAAAAATCCAGGTGTGCCATACGTTGCGCAATCTTTATCAGCTTCCTCGATATAGCGTCGTAAAGAACATTCCCTGTCATCAATACAGAAAATGGCCTGAAACGAATGGTTAGATTTCTTGCTTTCCATTCTTGGATTAGTGTGAATTCCACCGAGTGCCTGGTCATAGTAACTCCACTCAAAAGCTTGATGCCATAGATATAGTATATCGAAATATTCGTCGGTATGCTGTTGCGCAAATAAATCAGGTGGATAAACCTCTGAAAAGGTTCCCAGTGGCTTCCATTGATCGCGCAGCTGACTGTTTAAAGCGTCGAGCTCTAATAAACATTCTAATTCTATGAATTCGCGCAGACTGATTTTCTTTTCATCCAGTAATGTCCATGGCTGATCTTCAGCAGTAGAAACAAAACCTGACCAGCCTTGATGTGCAAACTGCTGATCAAATAAATATTGAGCAAAATATTCCTCGCGACCTACTAATTTTTGAAGAAGTGTCTCAATGGAATATTCGCCGGAAATAAAAAGAGAACGCACTTCCTTAGTTCGAAAGAAACTCGCGCTACTGGTTTTTTCCAATTGCAGCAGAGCTTCTCGAAATGAAAATCCTCGGATCGGGAAGCTCCATACAGAAATGCCTTGATCGAGAAAGGCGCATGTGATCCTGAAGAGCAATGGGTGTACAATCGAATCTAAATCTACCTTGTAAAGTTTCTTCCAATACGCCCGAAGCGAACCGATAATCGCATTTCGGTCGCCGATATAATCCTTACACAACATTTCATCCAGAAATTCCTGGACATTGTTATTGGGTTTCTGCTCTGTAATAAGTTGAATCAGTATGTCATTCGTTATTCTGCCAGAGCGGAAGTACGCTCTATATTCTTCAAGCGGAAGCATTACCTTATATCCCAAACGACGCGACGCGGTGAGAATTCCATCCTTGAAACTCATATGCTGAAATGCGTGCAGAGTGTTGTGATGGATGAAATCCTTCAGCGCAGCTTGAGCAGGAAGCCAATGCTTTAACTCTGCTACGGCGCGATCAGTTTGAAATGGAAAGGGGTAGAACTTATTTGATGACATGGAGGTATATATGATTGAATACTTAATTCTTAAGAAAGAATCAAGCACGCATCATAACCTCAGATTGCGACAAGAAATGAATATTTCCTTTGAATTTAAGCCCTTCGAGAAATGACCAAATGTCTGACCAGTCGGCTTGAAGAAATATTCTGTAAGTATTATACCCGAAGGCGAATAACATTTTGAGAGACTCTTTTCCGAGGATTCATCCTCCTCATCCAGCTCCACTTCAGCCATGAGATTAAAATCCCATCCGTCTGAATTACTAGTATCAATAGCGCATAAATCCTTTGCAATGTGAAACGATACTCCATGCTCATGAACCTGACCAGAGAAGATCAGCAAGACTAATAGTATGGAAATAAATCTGCTCTTCATTACGTCGTCGAATCTATGGGTGGCTTGCAAAAAAATTTGATCACTTTAGCACTTGTTTAACAATTGATACAATTTTGATCTGATGTCATGAAGTGATTTCTGATGATAATAATGAAATTTGAATTAGCTCCAACCCACCTGAATGCATTTGAGTTCGAGGGCATTTCTAACTTGTTTATAAGTGCCCCATAATCACAATGCATTCAAATGAATACAACAATGGATCAAGTCAAAATGATAGAATATGTGTCACCTTAGAAATGAAGCAAAAAAAAACGACCGATGAGTATCGGTCGTTTAGAAAAATTTGATTGCTCTATTTGCTCAATTTATATCCGACTGATAACTGAATAATGTTCCATTTTTGAGTAATGAAATCAGTATAAATCGAATTGATTGAACTGAGCCCGCGCTGATAGCGCAGACCAAAGTTCAAACCACTATCCATTTGGTAAATACCACCTAACGCAACTCCCAGATTGAGCGAATTCAAACCAACCTTGCTAGTCGAAGTGCCCGAATAACTCAAGGTTTCAGTAGGATCACCATTACTATATTTTATTGTTTCGACGTAAGATGCTTCATTCTTGTAACCCATTAATAATCCAATGCAAGGGCCTGCTTGAATAGAAATGTTTTCTGAAATAGAATAATCAGCGAGTATCGGAATTTCCAGGTAGTTGAAACTCGATTTGTCCTCCTCTTCCGTTGTAGTTGTGATATTTATAGAAGCTCCAGTATCTATATCAAAACTTTGGCTTGTCATGGAAGATTCGGATTTTTCGTGCGTCCGGCAAGAGGAAAAGAGCAACTCGGGCCTCACTGATAACTTTTCATTCAGGGCATATCCAAAATAACCACCAACATGAAAGCCGATTCCAGAGGGATTGTCTACATCTGTAGTCGAGCCTTGCTTAATGTTAACAGATACCACGTTATAATTTAAACCGGCCTTAGCGCCATACTGAAACTGACTGAACATCGAACTCAAGCAAAACAATGCTGATAATAAGGTTAGAATTTTTTTCATGTCGTTTTTTTTTTTTTTTTTCAAATTAAATTCCAAAGACACTTCCGACTTAAATGAATTTACAAACAAAAAACTTTTTATATCTTCCAAAGATCAGTTCACAATAATAGTATCGCAATGCCCAAATCCCTTTCTAATACCATCTCTTAGCCCAAATCCCTTTATCCTCACTTTATCTCCATCCTGCAAAAAGCTTCTTGAAGTTCCGTCTAAAAGAATTATGGGCTTCGTTCCCTTCCATGCAATCTCAAGCATACTGCCGAAGCTACCGGGCTCTGGACCGCTAATGGTTCCGCTCGCCAGCAAATCTCCGCAACGAATATTGCATCCGTTCACAGTATGGTGCGCCAGTTGCTGTGCCATATTCCAATACAGATATTTAGTGTTACTCTCAGTCACTAGCGTTTCTTCCCCGCCTTCGGGAGATATTGAAACTTGCAATCGTATATCAAAGTGCAAATTCCCCTTACTCTGCAAATAAGGTAGTACTTTTGGCTCCTGCGTAGGGCCCTGAACTCGGAAGGGCTCTAATGCGTCTAAGGTAACCACCCAGGGCGACATGGTTGAACCGAAGTTTTTTCCAAGAAAGGGCCCCAGAGGAACATATTCCCAGCGCTGAATATCTCTTGCGCTCCAGTCATTGAACAATACCACACCAAAGATATAATCTTCGGCTTCATCAACGGAAATAGAATGGCCAAGAGGCTTTCCCGAAAAAGTAACAAAGGCGGTTTCCAGTTCAAAGTCGAGTTGACGAGTAGGCCCGAAGGAAGGAGGTGTTTCATCACTTGCGTTCAGTTGTCCATGCGGCCTCTTAATTGGAGTACCACTAACCACAATGCTCGAGGCTCTGCCATGATATGCTACTGGCATGTGTTTCCAATTCGGCAACAACGCTTTTGCAGGATCACGAAACATCATACCTACGTTGCGCGCGTGATCTTCACTGCTGTAGAAATCGGTGTAATCTCCAACCTCAATAGGGAGAAGCATTTGCACTTCATCTTGTCTGAAAAGCACCTGCCGTACGTGGTGTTCCTTGTCCCGCAAATCCGGCATATCGGAACGTAACAATTTTGAAACTCTATTGCGTAAATCACGCATGGCCTGTTTGCCGTGGCGCATGCATCGATTGAGCGACGAACTTACCATGTCGTCGAGGGTGAACGGAAGATTTTCCAAATACCCCATGACATGTAGAGCTTTCAAATCAATCAACTGCTCACCAATGGCACAACACACATGTGGGAACTGGCTTTCAGTTCTAAAAATACCAAATGGCAAATTCTGAATGGGGAAATCGGAATTCTCGGGAACATGCACCCAAGAGCGAAGTGAAGGATCATTGGCTTTCATAGGGCAATGATAACAAACTTGATCATAATCGTCTTCATCAATTGCGATAGTAGATCAATATATAAAGTAATTTATTGAACTTAGTCATTCAAAGGCAATGAGGCAAGTTCAACTTTTTAAGGACAACCTATCTCTAAAAAGAAACAAATTAAAATAAACAGAAACACTATTTGGCGCGAAAAATCGAATATACCCCCTTAAGATCAGCAATGTCCAATCGACCGGGGACTGATCTATTCATGCCCACATAACTCATAGTTACCGCTTGCTTTAGTTTCCTATTCTTCCAACAAACAAAAATTGCGCTATGACCAACATTGCGAAAAGAGTAGTTTATGTGATATATCCAGTCGCCCGGCTGGAGCATTTCGATTGCAGCATAGGGACCACTCTCTTTTGAAGAAAAAATTTTCTCCTTTACAACGCCTGCTTTTTTAAAAACGGCATCAACGAAACCCCAGCAAGAACCTTGAACAACCGTTTTGCTTTCAAAACTCATTTGATATCCTGCCTTAAGCACTGGACTCGTTTCATAAAAACAACGAGCACAACTCTTAACCGATTCTATAGATTCACATCCACAAAAATTAGAGATGCTATCGCCTTTGCTTATCTCAACTTCCTTATTTGATGAGGCATGTGATTGAGTTTTTGCCGTGTCCGCAGAAATTTGAGCATAAGAGATTTCACATTGCAGAAAAAAAAACACTGCCAAAGGAGAAAAAAAAACATTATTACCATGCATTATTAATTCTTTCATTGTCATTCAGATTAAAAATGTACCAAATCAATTACATGTAAAATACTGAGGCAGATAGACCGCATTCTTTATTGCCAAAATCTGTTCTCTGTTGGCCGGAGCTGGTCTTCTGTCATCACCCATAAAAGTGAAATGCTGAATTATTATGCAGGAGATCTTCCCTGATTGAATACCTGCCATTAGCTAATTGAAATCAATATTTTCATGAAGGTTAAAGAAACTTCGAAGCACTACTAAAGGAATACTATCATTTTCAACTGAACAACTTAATGTCGTTGTTTCTGACCTGTGGTTCTCAGCATTGGCAAATGATTGAATGATTACTGTAATAATAAATAGAATAATAAACCTAAACATTTACACAAATGTATATTAATTATATAATAAAGGCCCCCATATGTGATTTCATTGCGTGTGGTTGATTAACTCAAGCTGAAATCAAATAGGCAGTCTTGTTTACATTCGCCAAAAATTTATTTCAACTAAAAATTAATGTAATAACTAAATGAAATTTTTATTTTTTGTTCTTGTCGCGCTGAGCTGTGTTTTCATAGGTTGTAATGAATCGCCTAAATCTGATGTTGCTGTCGCTACATCTAACGCTGACTCCCTCATTTCTAAAAAAGAGTCCATAGGCATTGACAGCACGCTCACTAGAATGTCAAGACTCATCGCGGGCATGGATACCCTGGTGAATTACAAGCATCCTGATTGGAATATATCAGCGATAAAAAGATTCTGCTTGGACACTGATTTGAAATACCAACAAATGCGAAGTAGTCGCCTTGAAAAACTATCGACTTGGCATGCCACCAATCTAAAAAACGCTTCTATTGATGACACCTCTTTTGTTTTTTACCCATTCTCTGGCGGAGATTTTATTCACTTAAGATGGCTTTTCCCGAACGCTACCAATTACCTCATGGCTGCTCGTGAGGAAGTTGGCACCTATCCTGATATAACTTCTATGGACAGTACTGATGTTATGGAGTATTTGAAAGGAGTTGATATTGTCCTGCGTGACATCTACAACAAAAGCTATTTTATAACTAAAAACATGATTACAGACATTCACAATCAAAATCTTGTAGATGGCATGCTACCAATTCTGATATGGGGTGCTGCTAAAACGGATCTGGAAATTGTTTCAATAAATTTTTTCAATATCGACACACTTGGCAACATTGATAGCTCCCAACAAAATAAATACATGGGGGTTGTTATGAATATGAAGGATCCAAAGGCAAATTGTCGCAAATCACTTACATACCTTTCATGTGACATCTCTGACAAGGGATTTACGCTCACGCCAGGGGTAGAGAAATATATTGAAAATATCGTACCGTCTGGCTGTAACAGCTTTGTGAAGTCGGCCTCATATTTATTGCATTACAGCTCTTTCGGGCATATCCGAAATATTATATTAGATAAAAGCAAGTGCTTATTGCAAGATGATACGGGGATTCCGTTTAAGTATTTTGACAAATCCCTTTGGAACGTCAACCTATACGGCGTATACGATATACCGGTTAGTGATTTCTCTGAAAACCTTTTCCAGAATGATATGAATCAAGCTTACAAAGACTCTACTTACTATAAAGGTCCAATTGACTTTTCTTTGGGCTACCATTGGGGATCAGGTAATCAAAATCAAATGTTTAGCTATAAGAAATCGATGAACAAATGAAAAAAACGTCCAAGTATTCACTTGGTTCAGCCACATCCATAGTAGTGGCGAATATGATCGGTACTGGAATTTTCGTCAGTTTAGGATATCAGCTGATTGACATTCATGATCTAGCTACCATTCTCGCATTATGGATTATTGGAGGGCTAATAGCCTTATGTGGTGCATTCTCATATAGTGAGTTAGGTGCGGCATTACCTAACTCAGGAGGAGAATATCTATTTCTATCGCGTATTTTCCATCCATGCCTTGGTTTCATGTCAGGCTTTATAAGCACAACTATAGGATTCGCTGCTCCTATCGCGCTTAATGCAATGCTATTCGCATCTTATTTCCAACAAGTATTTCCCGGTGTCAATAAATCCATTGTAGCTATTTCGCTTATAGGAGCAGTAACTTTTATCAATGGTATCAATCATGCTGCGAGCGGAAGATTTCAGAAAATTTTTACTCTGCTAAAAGTTTTGTTTATCATTCTCTTCATTGGTTCCGGACTCTATCTCGGATCCGAATCGGTGTCCTTCAGTCCTACACCTGATACATTGTCCGGAATTTTCAGCAGTAGTTTCGCCATCGGATTGGTATACGTTTCTTTCGCATATTCAGGATGGAACGCCACTGCTTATGTTTCATCAGAAGTGCATTCACCTCAACGCAACATCCCATTGTCCATCATTTTGGGCACTATCTTGGTGATGCTATTGTATGTGCTTCTGAATATAGTTTTTCTAAAATCAGTTCCCGTTTCCGAACTTACTGTTGATACAGCTACTATGTCCGAGAAGGAAATTGGTTTTTTGTCTGCGCAAGCCCTATTTGGAATCCATATTGGAAAGATTCTCTGTTTGATAATCTGTCTATTCCTGGTAAGTTCCATTTCAAGTATGGTCATCGCTGGTCCCCGAGTTATTCAATCCATTGCACGTGACTATCCCATATTGAAAATACTAGGTAGGCAAACTAACGAGAACGTTCCGCGGCTTAGCATGACTATTCAGGCAGTAATATCAATTGCAATTGCACTATCTGGCGAATTCAACACAATCATTACCTACACCACCTTTGCCATGACATTATTTTCTACTCTTACCGTCATTGGGGTCATGGTATTAAGAAAAACCAATCCTCAACTTACCCGACCATATAAAACCTGGGGTTACCCTGTAACCCCTTTGATATACATAATCGCGAATTGTTGGTTTATGTATTTCCTTATAAACGATAGATTCTTAGAATCTGCAATTGGTTTGTCCATAATTACTTTAGGATTTTTCATTTATTGGGTGATGCCAAAAACTGCATCCAATTGAATAGGTATCTCTTGACCTGGTTTATCATAACCGCTTTTCATTCCTTAGCGGCACAGTGCCATTTGAATTGGGAAAGCATATTGTTCTGCGCTCCTGAATTTTCTCAGTTAGCAACTAACCCAAAAAAATACAGACTGAAGATAATTTGTACCGAGGTTGTCCGAAGTCCAGATGGAGGAACTCATTTTTTTACATCTCATTTTAACCCATACGACTCAACCTATTATTATCCTGCGAGCATTGTTAAACTGCCAGCGTCCATTTTTGCTTGTGAAAAGATAACCGCCCTCTCACCATACGGAGTTGATTTAGATACAAGACTGATTATAGACAGTAATTACATATGCCAAACTCCGCTTTATTTTGATTACTATACAAATGATTCTACCGCATCCATTTCTGAATTTATTGAAAAAGCACTGGTAGTAAGTGATAATGTCGCGTATTCCCGTTTGTATGAATTCGTCGGTGCAGAATACTTTGTAAAACGTTTTAACGAAATGAACATGGATGGCGCCGCAATCAGACATCGCTTCAGCAATTGTGACGATTCAGCTAATCGACACACCAATCCATTTCACTTCATCAATAATTTAGGTGACACCTTGTATACTCAGCCTGGCTCCCACTTCGCAGGGCAATATCCGACTCTAGGCCCATCCTCACTTGTCGGCAAGGCACAAAAAATCAATGGAAAATGGGTTAAAGAGCCAAAGAGCTTCAAAAACTCTAACGCGCTGCCGTTAGATTATATTCATGCCATGATAATGGAATTAATTTATCCAGAAAGTCAGTTATTTGACTACAGCATATCAGAAGCTCAGCGTAAATATCTGCGTGCCATGCTTACCATTTCCCCAATAATGTCCAAGAATAACAAAATTGCAACTAACAAAGATTTTCACTCAAACTATACAAACTACTTATTTTTCGGACAGGACCCTTCCCCACGTGAAAACAATATAGAGCTATGCAATATCGTCGGGCTTGCCTATGGTTTCATGACGGATGTTTGCTACGTAAAAGACCCAGAAAAAGGGACTGAGTTTTTTCTAAGTGCCTCACTCTATTTAAACGAGTCCAACTCATTTGGCACAGGAAATTATGAGTATGAGAAAATTGGATTCCCTTTCCTTAAATGCCTTGGATGGAAAATCAAAAGCGAATTGGAGAATGATTAATCGATACGAATTTTCTCTCCGATGCTTAGGACAGAATCTGCGGTAATTCCATTTAAAGAAAGAATTCGAGAGCTACTCTTTCCGTATTTTCTTGCAATGCTATAAATTGTATCTCCCGCCATTACGGTATGTCTATTGGATTTTGATGATTTTGAAACAATCTTTTGATTCCTTGAACTCGTCTTCGCAACATTCATTTTATTAGGATCGCCATCCATATTATCAATAGTTTGTTTTGCGAATTCATCCGATACTTGAAGATGTTTCTTTAATAAAACCAAGGTATCGGATTTCAGTTCCTTTTTTGCCCAATCGATTATGAGTAATGGATCAAACGCTCTGTCACGATAGCGCATCTCGAAGTGTAGGTGCTCGCAAGACCACTCAGCGCCGGTATTCCCTCCAGTTCCAATGACTGTGCCTGCAGAAACCCAGGCATTCGGCTTAGTAGTAATATCAGTAAGGTGAGCGTAATAAGTTTCTAAGCCATTGGGATGTCTGATAATCACAAGATTGCCATAACCACCTGTATTGAACTGTGCATAACGAACCTTACCCGACAAAGCCGCCTTCACAGCATCACCGCGCTTTAGATGAATATCCAATCCCTTGTGCATTTTACCCCATCTTGGACCGAAAGCAGAATTAATTGCACCCATTCTCGGGATACAGAACTGCGTTTCCGAGTCGCGCATGATGAAATAAGCTGAATCAGGCACTTCAGCTGCGCTCGGATAAGAGTATGGAAACAAGTTTGAATTGTGCCAATATTTCTCAAATACTCTCGATGTATCAAATAAGCTCTCCGCAGGGGATTCATTGATTACGTTCTCAACAGAATCAGTGGAGACAAATGATTCCGCATGAATTTCTTCACTGATTTGCTTGTCGTATTTCCCTTCTTCCTTCATTACCGAAACGAATGCAGTACTCAAAACAAATGCGCCACAAGAAATACAAATCCAGACGATATTAAATATGCGAGACGTATGCAGCAACTTATTCACTTTTGTTTAGGGGCCGCAAAACTAGTTGAATGTAAATCGTATAAGGTTTAACGGCAAGTTAAATGGTTTATAAAAAGTGACCACTACGGAATAAGCTACACGCAAGTGTCCAACCGAGTGAACGCATTAAGAAACAAACTCATCCAACAAATTCATAAACATACTATCGGTGTATTTGACCTTTTAGACGATTGCATCCCTGAGAAGACTAAGCGCAGCCATCAAGAAGTGACACCAAACAAAAAACCCCCAGAGACCTGAGGGTTTTTTTGAAGATTGGCGACGACATACTCTCCCACCTGTTACAGTAGTACCATCTGCGCAGCCGGGCTTAACTTCTCTGTTCGGGATGGGAAGAGGTGATCCCCGGCGCGATAATCACCATAAGAGGGTGATATATTGATAGAGTTAGAAATATAAGCTTTCGAGTAATTAGTACTACTTGGCTTTGACATTGCTGCCTTTACACCTGTAGCCTATCAACGTCGTAGTCTTCGACGACTCTCAATGAAGCCTCATCTTGAGGCGAGTTTCGCGCTTAGATGCTTTCAGCGCTTATCTCATCCGCACATAGATACTCTGCACTGCAGCTGGCGCCACAACAGATACACCAGAGGTGCGTCCTTCCCGGTCCTCTCGTACTAGAGAAAGGTCCTCTCAAGCTTCAAACGCCCACAACAGATAGGGACCGAACTGTCTCACGACGTTCTGAACCCAGCTCGCGTGCCACTTTAATCGGCGAACAGCCGAACCCTTGGGACCTTCTCCAGCCCCAGGATGTGACGAGCCGACATCGAGGTGCCAAACCTCCCCGTCGATATGAGCTCTTGGGGGAGATCAGCCTGTTATCCCCGGAGTACCTTTTATCCTTTGAGCGATGGCCCTTCCATGCGGAACCACCGGATCACTATGCCCTACTTTCGTACCTGATTGACTTGTTAGTCTCACAGTCAAGCACGCTTGTGCCATTGCACTCTACGTACGATTACCGACCGTACTGAGCGTACCTTTGGAAGCCTCCGATACACTTTCGGAGGCGACCACCCCAGTCAAACTACCCGCCAAGCACTGTCCCGGAGGTTAGAAATCAAGTAAACAAAGGGTGGTATTTCAAGGATGACTCCACGACGCCTGGCGACGCCGCTTCAAAGTCTCCCACCTATCCTACACATCGTTTAATCAACTCCAATGCTAAGCTATAGTGAAGGTTCACAGGGTCTTTCCGTCCCGTTGCGGGTACTCGGCATCTTCACCGAGACTACAATTTCACCGAGCTCACGGTTGAGACAGTGCGGAGATCGTTACACCATTCGTGCAGGTCGGAACTTACCCGACAAGGAATTTCGCTACCTTAGGACCGTTATAGTTACGGCCGCCGTTTACTGGGGCTTCAATTCAATGCTTCGCGTGAGCTGACATCTCCTTTTAACCTTCCAGCACCGGGCAGGTGTCAGGCCATATACATCATCTTTCGATTTAGCATAGCCATGTGTTTTTGATAAACAGTCGCCACCGCCATTTCTCTGCGTCCCGCTAATGCGGGAGTCTCTTATTCCGAAGTTACGAGACTAATTTGCCTAGTTCCTTAACCGTGATTCACTCGAGCGCCTTAGTATATTCAACTTGACCACCTGTGTCGGTTTCGGGTACGGACCGCGTATCTCGCTTTTCTAGGGAAAGATTTTATGACTTCGCTTCTTCCGAAGATTCGGCTCAGCGTGCTATTCCGTCAGCACGCAGCCACCACGTCTTTCCGTCACTTTTAGTGATACGCAGGTTCAGGAATATAAACCTGATTTCCATCGGCTGCCCCTTTCGGGTTCACCTAAGGATCCGACTAAACCTGATCTGATTAACATTGATCAGGAACCCTTGGTCTTTTGGCGAGGAAGTTTTTCACTTCCTTAATCGTTACTTATGCCTACATTTTCTTTTCTGAACGCTCCAGAAATCCTTACGAATCGCCTTCTACGCTGATCAGAATGCTCCCCTACCATAAATCTACTGCTTCGGTAC
Organism: uncultured Comamonadaceae bacterium; assembly: GCA_964555295.1. Lineage (GTDB taxonomy): Bacteria > Bacteroidota > Bacteroidia > Flavobacteriales_D > Sanyastnellaceae > CAZKRL01. The sequence continues at coordinate 32,190 of CAZKRL010000036.1, forward strand.
TATACTTATGCCCGATTATTATCCACGCATGATCGCTCGACTAGTGAGCTGTTACGCACTCTTTAAATGAATTGCTGCTTCCAAGCAAACATCCTAGCTGTCAATGCAACCACACCACGTTTTTTCAACTTAGTATAGATTTGGGGACCTTAGCAGATAGTCTGGGTTATTTCCCTCTCGGATACGGACCTTAGCACCCATACCCTCACTCCTGTGTATATGAGACGGCATTCGGAGTTCGTCAGGGTTTGGTAGGTTGTGACACCCCCTAGCCCAATCGGTAGCTCTACCTCCGTCGCACTCACCACAAGGCTGCACCTAAATGCATTTCGGGGAGAACGAGCTATTTCCCAGTTTGATAAGCCTTTCACCCCTACTCACAACTCATCCCAAAACTTTTCAACGTTAACGGGTTCGGTCCTCCATCTCGTGTTACCGAGACTTCAACCTGGTCATGAGTAGATCACTTAGGTTTCGCGTCTACCCCCTTTGACTAAACGCCCTGTTTAGACTTGCTTTCGCTTCGGATGCGTATGATACATACTTATCCTTGCCAAAGAGGAGTAACTCGTAGGCTCATTATGCAAAAGGCAGGTCGTCACTTGCGCTCCGACCGCTTGTAAGCAGATGGTTTCAGGTTCTCTTTCACTCCTCTGTTCG
>CAZKRL010000037.1:0-14751 GCA_964555295.1 uncultured Comamonadaceae bacterium
TAACCGCGATTATCGTAGACAAACTCGGCGTAGAGGAAGTTCAGGTAACCCGCGAAGCCAATTTCACTAATGATTTAGGCGCGGACTCTCTCGATACAGTAGAACTCATCATGGAGTTCGAAAAAGAGTTTAATATTGCCATTCCAGATGATCAGGCAGAGAAAATCTCTACCGTAGGTCAAGCTATAGATTATATCGCGAATAACGCGAAGTAACCCTTAAATTTCCCATTTCATGCAATTGAAACGGGTCGTTGTAACAGGTCTGGGAGCACTGACTCCCCTAGGAAATTCCTTAGAAGACTATTGGAACGGTCTTGTCGCAGGCGTTAGCGGAGCCAATCTCATCACTCGATTTGATGCCTCTCGTTTCAAAACGCGTTTTGCCTGCGAACTGAAAAATTTCAATGTGGAAGACCATATTGAAAAGAAAGAGGCCAGAAGAATGGACCCCTACACGCATTACGCACTTATTGTTGCCAAAGAAGCCATCGCTGATGCCGGCATGGATCTGGAGAAGATCAATAAAGATCGCGTAGGTGTTATCTGGGGATCCGGAATCGGCGGTCTGCTTACGTTCCAGGAAGAGTGTGTGAACTACGCAAAGGGCGATGGTTCTCCGCGATTCAATCCTTTTTTCATTCCAAAAATGATTGCGGATATTGCCTCAGGTCATATCTCTATTAATTATGGTTTCCGCGGACCGAACTATACTACAACCTCTGCTTGCGCGTCGTCAAACAATGCGATGATTGACGCCTTCAATTATATTCGACTGGGCAAGTCTGATATTATCATCTCAGGGGGCTCTGAAGCCGCAGTAACCGAGGCGGGTGTAGGAGGTTTCAATGCTTGCAAAGCGCTCTCAGAAAACAATGACAGCTATGCTTCTGCCTCTCGTCCGTTCGATGTTACCCGCGACGGCTTCGTTCTGGGCGAAGGTGCCGGCTGTATCATCCTTGAGGAATATGAACACGCCAAAGCCCGTGGAGCAAAAATTTATTGTGAGCTGATGGGCGGTGGTCTCAGTGCCGACGCATATCACATTACTGCCCCACATCCTGAAGGACTCGGAGCGAAACTGGTAATGAACCATGCTTTAGAAGATGCCGGCATGAAGGCCGAAGATATTGATTATATCAATGTTCATGGTACCTCAACGCCACTCGGTGATGTTCAGGAAGCACGCGCTATTCAGCATGTATTTGGCGAGCACGCCTACAAGCTCAACATATCAAGCACCAAGTCGATGACAGGTCACCTTCTCGGTGCCGCCGGAGCTATTGAAGCCATTGCGTCTATTATGGCCCTTCGGCACGGGATCATTCCTCCGACCATCAACTTTACTACGCCAGATCCTGAATTAGATCCCAAGTTGAACTTCACCTTCAACAAGGCGCAACACCGTGAAGTGAATGCTGTGATGACCAATACATTCGGGTTCGGCGGCCACAACACATCGGCCATTTTCAGAAAGCTCCTATGAACTGGCTCCGGAAGCTCTTTCCGGCTAGAACAGCGCATCCGGAGACCCGCCGATTCCTTCAGCAAAAATTCGGCATCAGCGTTTACAATACATCATTATACGAGGAAGCCTTGCGCCACAGCTCGGCAAGCATCAGCGAGGAAGGAAGAAAGAACAACAATGAACGATTGGAGTTCTTGGGTGATAGCGTTCTCGATGCCGTAGTGGCCGACTATCTCTACAACAAATACCCTAAACTTCCTGAGGGAGAACTCACCAAAATGAAGAGCAAAGTAGTGCGCAGAGAAAATCTAAATGATCTGGGCCGAAGCCTGGGGTTGGAAGAGCAAATCAAACTCAATATTGGAAAGCAACCCCTTCAGGAATCCATGTTGGGCAATGCCTTTGAAGCGTTGGTGGGTGCGATTTATATGGATAAGGGCTTCGGTACAACGCGAAAAATTCTTATCGAGTTGCTGAAGAAACATGGCCTCGACACCAAGGTGCATGATCTGGTAGATTACAAAAGCAAGTTGCAGGAGTGGGCGCAGAAAAACAAGAAGCACATTCGCTATGAAGTCATCGAAGAAAAACAGACCGCAGGAAAAATGTATTTCAAAATTTCTCTGCGAATAGATTTCAACGAATGGTCTATTGGTGAAGGCGGATCCAAAAAAGTAGCAGAACAAAAAGCGGCGGAAACGGCTTGCAAAAAAATATTTCACATCCATAAAACATCCCATGAATCATGAATAAAGAATTCATTCAGTCCATTCAAACTGAGCTGGATAATATCCATGCCGCCGGATTATTCAAGAAGGAACGAATCATCACCTCACCGCAGGGCGCCGCAATTCAAGTGAATGAAGGAGTAGAGGTACTCAACTTTTGTGCAAATAATTACCTCGGCCTTTCATCGCATCCCGCTGTTACAAAAGCGGCGAAAGCGGCCATTGATTCTCATGGCTTTGGCATGAGCAGCGTGCGGTTCATCTGTGGCACTCAAGACATTCACAAAACATTGGAGAAGAAGATTGCAGAGTTTCTGCATACCGAAGACACAATTCTCTATGCGGCAGCATTTGATGCGAATGGCGGTGTGTTTGAACCCTTGCTGGGGGAGCAAGATGCCATCATCAGTGATGCCCTCAACCATGCCTCGATCATTGATGGCGTGAGACTTTGCAAGGCCATGCGATACCGTTACGCCAACAACAATATGGCCGAACTTGAAGAGCAGCTCAAGGCGGCAGATCTTGCCGGCGCACGATACAAACTCATTGTAACGGATGGGGTTTTTTCGATGGATGGCTATGTGGCGCAACTCGATGTGATTTGCAACCTCGCCGATCAGTATAACGCGATGGTCATGGTAGATGAATGCCACGCCACCGGCTTCATCGGCAAGACCGGGCGCGGAACCATAGAACTGAAAAATGTTTTGGGCCGGGTCGATATCATCACGGGAACCTTAGGCAAAGCATTGGGCGGCGCGATGGGCGGTTTTACCACAGGCAAAAGAGAAGTTATTGAATTACTCCGACAGCGCTCACGGCCCTATCTCTTTTCGAACTCACTTGCACCGAGTATCGTGGGCGCGAGCATCGCCGTTTTTGATTTACTCAGCGGCACAACCGAATTGCGAGACAAGCTTGAACGTAATATCCATCAGTTCAAGAAAGGCATCCGCGCAGCAGGATTCGACATAAGAGACGGTGAATCGGCCATTGTTCCGGTGATGTTGTACGACGCTCGTCTTGCACAAGAGTTTGCCGCACAATTGTTGGAAGAAGGTATTTATGTCATTGGTTTTTTCTACCCCGTTGTGCCCAAAGAGCAGGCGCGTATCCGCGTGCAATTATCAGCAGCGCATGAGCCAGAACACATCGATAAAGCGCTGGCGGCTTTTACTAAAGTAGGGCGTGCACTCGGGGTTATTAAGTCGTGATGAGCATTGAAATCCTCCGAGAAAGAAATCATTATCATCGGTCAGGGCCTTGCAGGTTCGTCGATCGCTCTCGAATTTGAGGATCGGGGAATCTTTCCGTTTGTCATTGACAACCACCATTATCAGGCGTCTAGCAAGATTGCCGCCGGGCTTTGGAATCCGGTGTCATTCAGAAATATGAAAACGGTTTGGATGGCGGAAGAATGTTTGAGGATTAACGATGAGAAATATCCAGCATGGGAAAAAAAGCTCGGCACTCAATTCTATCATCCTACGCAACTTGTGCGAATCCACCGCGACGCAGAAGAGGTCAATAACTGGGATGTAGGCAAAGAGAAAAACCCTTACCTCCAACACACGTATTCTTCAAAACCCATTGCCCATGCAAGCTGCGGATGTGGAGAGGTTTCCCATTGCGGATGGATGAATGTTCCGCAATTCATTCACTCGACGGCCCGGCACTTGAAAAACGCGAATCGTTTGATGCACGATTTGCTTACTCCTGAAAAGATTCATTCTTTATTAGGAGAAGGAAAAACCGTTGTTTTATGCACCGGATATCAGGCGCCTTGGCCTTGGTGGCCGGTAAATCCTAACAAAGGGGAGGTTATCGAATTGAATACAAATCATGCTTTGGAGGCCATTGTTCACTTCTCGCACTTTGTGATTCCGTTGAATGATAATCAAATCAAAATGGGCTCAACCTATCAACTCGATCCGTCTGATATGGAGCCCACACAGCAAGGCAGAGAAGAGTTAGAGCAGGCATTCAAAGAAACATTCTCATCGACATTTGAAGTATGTCGGCATCAGGCGGGTTATCGCCCCACGACTGGCGACCGCAGGCCTGTGCTGGGAAGGCTATCTTCTGATCAATCGTTATTCATCTTTTCGGGTCTTGGCTCAAGAGGTGTTTTGATGGCGCCATTGCTTGCGCAAATGCTTGTCCGAAATATTCTCGACGGATCCAAAATCCATCCCGAAGCGGATGTCGTTCGATATCTTCGCCGGAGAACCGCGAACTAGTAAGAACAGAAATTGTTAGATCTAGGAAATGTCTGAAAACCACATTCAACAACTTAAGGCAACGTTGCAGCCTGAGCTCGAAAGGCTCCGGTCTCATCAGTTATATCACTCCATCAGCACCATGCGTTGTGTGCGCACCTATATGCAGCATCATGTATTTGCGGTATGGGATTTTATGTCGCTGCTGAAGTGTTTGCAACATGAACTCACCTGCACGCAAATCCCATGGCTTCCGAAGGGTGATCCCGCGATTCGTTACATGATCAATGAGATTGTGATTGGTGAAGAATCTGATTCTGACCCTGACGGCGGACATACCAGTCACTTCGAATTGTATTTGCGCGGCATGAAACAATGTGGCGCCGACTGTGAGAGTATTGGTGCTTTCATTGCGTTGATTCAATCGGGCGTTTCGGTGCGAGAGGCACTGATGAAATCTGGCGCCCCCGATGCATGCCGAGATTTTGTGAACCACACTTTTGCCATTATTCACGAGGGGGCTCTGCACAAAATTGCCGCGGCATTCGCGTTTGGTCGAGAAGACGTAATACCCACCATGTTCCGCGAAGTAGTGAGCGGACTCAACACAAATCATGACGACCAGCTTTCCATTTTCAAATATTATCTCGAGCGACATATTGAGCTGGATGGTGATGAGCACGGGGAGTTGGCCATGAGAATGGTACAAAATATTTGTGGCAGCAATGAAGTCCTATGGAACGAAGCTGCAACCGCAGCGGTGCAATGTCTTCAGATGCGCTTAAGACTTTGGGATGCGATTTTGCACGTCAACTCCATCGAATCGAATCCAGTTAATTTAGCCGACACATTAAACAAATAATATATCCACCATGCTCAACAAGAAAGTAGAAAAAGCGCTGAACGCGCAAATCAAAATAGAAGCAGAAAGCAGTCAGGCATATCTTGCTATGGCGGGATGGGCTGAGCTCAATGGCTTTCAGGGAGTGAGTGCTTTCCTATACACGCACAGCGACGAGGAGAGAATGCACATGCTCAAACTCATCAAATTTGTCAATGATCGTGGCGGCAAAGCGGTGATTCCTAGCTTGGCACAGCCGACGGATTCATTCAAAGACTTACAACAACTATTCAGCGTGCTTCTGTCTCATGAAACAAGAGTAACTGCTGAGATCAACACGGTCGTAGATATTTGTTTGCGCGAGAAGGACTACACTACGCACAACTTCATGCAATGGTACGTGAGCGAACAGATCGAAGAAGAAACGCTTGCACGTAATATTATGGACAAGCTCAAGCTCATTGGCAATGACAAAGGGGCGCTCTACATTTTTGATTCTGATATTCAGAAAATGGGCGGGGCATCAGCTGAGGAATAATCCCTGCTTTATTTTACATCTTGACATAGCTCAATCAAAACGCCCGCTGTAGTTTTAGGGTGTAGAAAGGCGATTAGTTTATTGTCGGCACCTGGTTTAGGGGTTTTATGAATTAGCTGAAAGCCGAGGGACTCCAAGCGTTCCATTTCCGCCATAATGTCGTCAACGTCAAGCGCGATATGATGTACTCCTTGGGGGAACCGCTCCAAATATCTCGCAATAGCGCTATCCGGGTGAGTTGCCTCCAGCAGTTCCAATTTAGTCTCGCCTAACATGAAAAATGTAGTCAGTACATTTTCAGAAGCAACCTGCTCTTCCTTAAAATGTGGATAGCCCAGGAGTTTTTCGAAAGTCATTCTTACCTCATCTGTGCTTTTCACAGCGATACCAATATGTTCAATTTTTCGAATCATTTTTTAGTGACGTGAACGCCCGGTCTATTGTCGTAACTCAAATAATAACTGCCCGCAGGAAGAATAGCCGTATCAATGGATTTGCCAAAGCCACTTCTTATGAGGTTACCAAACTCGGAATACAGCTCATAGCCCGTTTCCCTGGAGAAGTCCAGGGATTTAGAAAATTGCGCCTTGGCGATCTCTACCGGAGGGGCGGTGTTGACGAACTTATATTCTGGAGCCATCCTTTGGCCCTTGTAATCGAGTTGATATACCCGAAAGATATTTTGGCCCGACGTTAGGCGAACACTGACTTCATAGCTCGCGCTATCCATACCCGACCCTTTTATACCAGCGGCAACGACCCACTTATTCCACTTGAATTGCTCAACTACATAATCTATGGGCAACCGCTCTCTTCTGGTCTTCCACTTAAGCTGTCCTAGTTCATTACAAGTTATTTCTGTCAACTCAAAAGTGCTCGACGGATATATCGCGTCCGGGTTTACAATGCGCACCTCACAACGTTCCTTTGTTCGAAAAGTTAGATTTACTGCATCCCCTATTTTCAGTGACCATATGCCTAAATCAATTTCGAAAGACGACGAATTAACTTCATCCGAACCCGGTCTTTCATTGATAAGGACCTCGTATATACAATATCCGCTACCATTGTTTGAAGGGGGGTTTTGCACATAAACATTTTTCCCTTGATAATATCCTTTGATGATTACCACCTCAGCACGAGAGGGCGTGCACATAAGCGTGAAAATCACTAGTAGAACAGAGATTGCGCGTGTGAATATTCTCATAACAACAATTTTAAAGTGGAAAGAATTTCTTTCATTCTCTGTATATCCCCATCGGTGTATTCGCCCTCTGGTGATGAGCTTACAAGAATACGTTGAGAGTTGGACTCAAGAATGCTAATAATCATTTGGTCGTATTTGTTGCCGTCGGGTAAAACCCGATTGTATATGGCAAAGTGCTTACTTGTATCAGCCCATTGAATGTTGAATAGGGCGTCGCGCTGTTTATCATTCAGCACTTCTTGCCATGTTCTGCTCTCTGGAGAAATTTCCAGCGCAATTTGTTGAGCCGCATCACGAATTTGAAATACTCCTCTTGCCGAATTGAAATTCATCTGAGGGTCGCCGTGTGCCATTAATTCACCGGGAATAGTTACCTGAAAATATAATCCTGCTTCCTTGATTGTATATAGGGAATCGTCACTTTGTAGATCAATCTCTTGCGCCAAGCTTACGGCCACAGATTTATCCCCACTATCTCCGCATGACACCATCAATAGCGACATTAAAAACATTAACCCTACAGCCCGCATAGTTCGGCAAGTTATTTATTTTCTCATTACCAGCCACACCGCAGCAAATACCAGACCCATTGCGGCGTAATGATTCCATCGCAACCCTTCGCTCTTGAACAGCACACATGAGAATATGACAAACACGAATAGCGTAATTGCCTCTTGAATAATTTTAAGTTGAACCAAACTAAACGGACCTCCCATTTCTTTACTTCCCAGGCGGTTTGCTGGAACCATAAGACAATACTCAAAAAACGCAATTCCCCAACTCACCAGTATCATTGTCAACATACCCCAATTCTTTGCAAATGACAAATCCTTTAGTCTCAAATGCCCGTACCATGCAAACGTCATAAACACATTGCTCAACAGTAACAATACGATCGTACTAATTCCTCTCAATTCCATGGCTGCTATCCGGGTTTTACCGTGACATTCTTCAATTCGATATATATAAAATCGGATCCTGGAAACTCGTGCTATAGGTTTGCAATGGGGCAGACGCCGGGCCTTGAATGACGGAGGCGTCAGTAATCAACCATTGCGAATCTGAACATGGGTCCGATAGAATAATGCCATCTGCGTTTACTATTACAGCACAGCCCTCAGCCGGATTGTAGGTGCTATTGCGCTCGATTGCCAAAAACTCATTTTGCGACTTTCTGTATACGATAATGCCGCGTGAGCCACCGGTAACATATACCCATCCGGTGACAACAGATAAGCCAAAAAAGTCGGGTTGGTTAATATTGATCTGCATATTCACAGGAACCAATGGCACCTGATTGTTATCTCTTCTGCAAGAAACAAATACATTTAACAACAATAACAGGCCACAAAACAGAAGCTTGAGCTCACTTATCCTATGAGAATGCATTGCCGTTATCTCAATACCATTGTGCTGGAACCGATAACACTTCCGTTTTCAATAACAGATATTTTATAATTTCCCTTGGCATACTCATACCCTGCCGCCGCTTGATAGGTAATACAAACTGGCGTGTCATTCTGGGTGTAATCAATTTCCCTTGACGCGCTGAACTCGCCCCCATCGCGAGAAAGTGTGCGTCCGTCTGGACCTTCGATTTTCAAGTAAATATTCCGTTTCCCTGGCTTGGCTATTACGTTTCTCCTGATAGAGAAGCAGGACTTAATAATTTCGCACTTTGAAGCGCGGTCAGTTTCCTTGGTCGCGCCGCTATTACGTTCAAACTGGCCCGTATTGGTAAACTCCCCTGCGCTCAATACTGCGCCTTTCGCGTTCATTTCTTTAGAGGTAGACAACTCAGATTCAAGTTCCTTACCCTTGGCCTCGGCCTGATCTGCGCGGGTAGATTGTTCATCTCTCTCTACTATAAGTTGTTGGTTTAACCTATTAAGTGAATCAATCTGGTATATGTAGTGTTTCATTATGCCCCGCAATGTTTCGGCTTCTGCTTTAAGTTTTCGAATGTCGTAGTTCTGGTTTTTCACCTTACCGAGAAGTCCTTGAATCTCCGCTTGTTGCGCATCAATTTTACCCTGCATCTCGGCGTTAGTTACTGTAAGTGTGTCATACTCTTGCTTCATCGCCTCAAGCTCAACAGCAAGCTGCTTACGGTCTTCATCTAGGTTCTGGTATTCCGCGGATATGTATACTATCTCCTTCTGCTTAGTGTTGACCTGATAAGCCAGATAGCCAACGAGACATGCAAGAGCTGCAATGATTCCTAAATATACTTTGTTACTCATGATTTGAAATTTCAAGAAATTTACAGGGAGTTCAATTTGCGAAGTTCTGCGGTTCGATGATTTATAAACAGGAACTGCGTTAAAAGAGTACAGTCGCCGAAGCGACTGCACTTGGAGGTCCCGAGCGGATTCGAACCGCTGTAGCAGCTTTTGCAGAGCTGAGCCTAGCCACTCGGCCACAGGACCAATAGGGGCGCGAATATAGGAAGAGATTGAATTATGAAATAAAAAAACGGGCATTTAGCCCGTTTTTACAATACCAAGTCTAAGATTTCTTAGTGACTCACAATCAAACTTGTTGTGTGGGTTTTGCCCTTTGTGTCAACGCGTACCATATAAATGCCATTGTCCAAAACCGCTGTGTTCACTGGCACAAGTGCCTGTGAGCTGAGGTTCTGATAGCTTTGATTCTCAACGATACGTCCTGTGGCGTCGATAAGGGTAACAACCGCGTCTGAAGCCGTTTCGCTATCCAAACGAATATAAGAAGTTTGCGCAGAGGGGTTTGGGTAAATGCTGAAACCTTCTGTTGATTCCACTTCATTGACAGCAACCGACTCCGCCGACATTCCTGCGTTCACAACCACATTTGACTTAATGATAAAAGTAATGGCCTTAATATTTGCGGGATCCCAAGCAGCATCGCCAGGAATAACAACATCATTGCTAAAATTAGCACCTGCTGTAGCTTGTCCTGTAGGAATTACGCCGGTTGCCCCAGTAAAGCCGCCTTCGAGGTAACGCGCAACGTGGTTGTATACCATATCGCTTGCTGGCACTGAACCTCCTAATGCTTCAAATCCTCCCATCTCTCCATTGCCGCCACCCGAGTAATAATTGGTTTGTGCATAATCAGCGGCCGTGCCAGAAACTTCATCTTCGATGAGAACAGTAGCTACACGAAGCGTTCCGGTAATGGCCTGAGTAAATGAGAAATTACGTGTAACGGTATACTCTTCAGTAGTCGGGTCATAAGCAATTGAATTCGTAATAATAACTCCGGGGTCAGCGTCAATTCTCTCCATCATTGCCGCTTCAAAATCTTGAGGATCTACCTCAGATGCACCATTAAAGGCCGCTCTGTCAACCAACCCTGAAGGATACCCGCTAATCGCATTCGCCATTGCAGCATCGTAATCTGTTACTGTCATTGGGTCTGCGTTGTGCACGGCTATTCCCGCAAAGTGATCAGGATACTTTGCCGCGAGGTAGTCCATATAAACGGCTCCTCTTGGGCACCAGCCGCACCAAGTACCTGTGCCTTCTTCACCAACGATAACGCGGCCAGGGAAAGGTGTAATACCCTCCATAGCAGAGTTGTCTCCGGCGTTGTTGGTTGTGTTCGTCTCAGCGCCTCCGTTTACATTGGATAGTGCGAAAGAAACATCGTTCGCTCCGGCTGCCAGAGTAAAAGGTGTAGCAAATTGATGCAGGTAAGTGCCCCCGTATCCAAGCGCCTGTCCTGTTACAGTTTCAGTAACAGTATTACCCCCCACTGTATAAGAAACATCAAATGAGTTGATTTCTGCGAACTCATTGTTGCTGATTACCGCAACAGGCAACACTTGCTCGCCTGAAAGATATCTGCTGAATGAGTATGACATAGCTGGAACAGCTGGAATCTCAACTGCAAGTCCTGTAGCTGAAATTGATGCATCAATAATGGAAAGATCAGGTGAAATAACCTTCATATTGTCCAAGGCGGCACCATATAGCCAGTCACCTCCGTCGCCATATCTAAAGCCAATGTGCAAGGCCGACTGGCCAATGTATGCGCTCAAATCAATCGCAAAGGTTTGCCAAGCTCCTAACGCTGAAATTGTAGGGGCGTCCTGGATTGCTACCCAGTTTTGACCGCCATCCGTTGAGGCCTCAATGGTCAAAGATTCTACTACTCCATTGTATGCACCTTGAAAATAATATAAGTCAAACATGAGGTAAGGCGTCACTGCGGATGATAAGTTTATCGGAGACGAAATCACCAATTCATTAGCGTAAGCTGTTGCCTGATCGGCATCGTCATTAATCCCCAGAATATTTCCCGTTGAAGCCGGAATGGTGAAGTTCGTAGATGAGAGTGCCGCAGGCGTATTCATTGACCAACCAGCACCTGATTGTGACCAAGAAGCATCAAGCCCTCCCGCGGTGAAACCATCAAAATTCTCCTCCCAATATACGGTCTGGCCGAACATGGAGGTGGCGGTAAAAACCGCTGCAATAAGTAAAAGTTTTTTCATTTGATTTGAAATTAGTTAGGGTGGCAATTTAGAATAAAATTGATTACCGCAGCTAAAAACATAACGCTTTTGTGACTGTGAGTTTCCTTTCTGTGCATCATGCGCACCTTAACCTTCATTTATCCGGCATTACATTCGCCACCTCCAACCCATTGATGCAGGTAGAAGCGTTTTTAAAAAAGTATGATTCAGTCTCTTAGTGTCATTATTCCCGTATACAACGAAGAAAACCTGATTCTGCAGGTGATAAGCAAGCTACAAGCTATATCCTATCCCAGTTTTATTAGCGAGGTAGAGATTATTGTGGTGGATGATTGCTCAGCCGATCGGACCTATCACAATCTTCAAAATCAATCTTTTCTTCCATATCCTTCCGTTAAAATATATCGACACGAAAAAAACCTAGGAAAAGGTGCTGCGGTGCGCACTGGAATCAATGCTTCCCGAGGCGATGTAATACTCATTCAAGATGCTGATCTTGAACTTTCACCAACAGATATACCTGTTATGCTGGGGGCGATGCATGAATTAAATGTTGAGTTCATTAATGGGTCGCGATACCTGCCTGGTGTCAACAGACCGCTCGCGTCCTATCAACGCTATCTCGCCAACAAATTCTTCACCTGGTTGACATCCATTATTATCAATGTGAGACTCACTGATATGGCATGCGGCTATAAGCTTTTCACTCGCCGTCTATACAATCAAATTGATTTGAAAGAGAATCGCTTTGGGTTCGAGGCAGAACTCATTATAAAGGCGATGCGAATCAAGCGCAATAACATCGCTGAAGTACCTGTGCGCTATTTCCCTAGAAATGAAGGGGAAGGAAAAAAACTACGGAATTCAGATGGTCTTAAAATTCTCAACACCATTGTGAAATTCGGATTGCTTCGCTTCAAATAGTTGTCATTTCGCGTTGTTTTCCAATTTGACTCTTACGCTGTCTTCAATCCTTTTTATATCTTCCACGTTTCTGCTAATGTCGGCATAACAGCTTAAAAATTCTTCTTTCGAAATCTGATGCTTTTGTAAAATGAAATGATATTGCGCCGATATGCCGCCTGAGCTATCCACCAAAGTCTGGTCGGCAGAATACATCCCCTCCAATAATCTTATATCGTAAAGCACCCGGATCAATTTTTCCCTGTCACAAGCCGCATCAGACGGGGCAACCGCGCTATGGCAAGCCCCAATAACCAACGCTATGAGCAACGTCCTTTTCACCTGTTAAACGTGAGGCGCATACCCGGTTTACTATTGTCTACCCTTCCATCTGAATACACCAGATGGCCATTCACCCAAGTCTTATCTATCGAGCCACGCCAGGTTTCTCCTTCAAACGGCGACCATCCACATTTGTAAAGTAAGCCTGGTTTTTCAATGCGCGTTTCCCGCTGCAAATCCACCAGAACAAGATCAGCAAAATATCCTTTTCGGATATATCCACGACGATCAATGCAAAACATATCGGCTACAGCGTGCGATGTTTTGCGTACGATATTCTCCATACTGAATACACCCTGATGATGCAATTGCAAAAGCGCAAGTAAAGAGTGCTGCACGAGCGGACCTCCACTTGGTGCTTGCAGATACGGCAACGCCTTTTCTTCCAATGTGTGTGGCGCATGGTCTGTGGCAATCACGTCGATGCGGTCATCATTCACCGCCGCCCGAATCGCCGCTCTGTCAGCCGCCGTTTTTACCGAGGGATTCCACTTGATGCGATGTCCCAGTCGCGCATAATCCTCCTGGGTGAAATACAGATGATGTATACAGGCCTCCGCTGTAATGCGCTTCTCACTCAGCGGAATGCGGTTGGTGAAAAGTGAGAGTTCCTTCTCGGTGCTGATATGAAGAATATGCAACCGCGTATTATGTCGACTCGCAATTTCCACCGCTTGCGATGATGAAGCATAACATGCCTCGACCCCTCTTATATAACCATGGTGTGTTATATCAGGATCTCTGCCGTGCTCATTCTGAAATGCAGCAAGTGTTGCAGCAATGATTGGGTCTTTTTCACAATGCAGCGCGATGAGCATAGATGTTGAAGAAAATATTCGGTTGAGAATTTCTTCATCGTCGACCAGCATATTGCCGGTGCTGCTCCCCATAAAAATCTTAATGCCACAAACTTTCTTAGGGTCAATTTTCAGCAACTCATTGAGGTTGTCATTGCTGGTGCCCATGAAAAACGAATAGTTGGCGGGCGAACATTCTGCCGCGCGACTGTACTTCTCTTCCAACAGTTCAACCGTTGTTGCCGCGGGCTTTGTATTTGGCATCTCCATATACGAAGTGATTCCCCCGGCTACCGCAGCAGCGGATTCAGTGGCGATTTCTCCCTTGTGCATCAGGCCCGGCTCCCGAAAATGTACCTGGTCATCAATAAGCCCAGGGATAAGCAATTTGCCCGTGGCATCTACCACGGTTGTATCATCTGTTGCTGTGAGTGAGTTGGCCGGGGCGATATCGGTAATAAACTCGCCATCAATAAGAATATCGGCTTGCACGCGCTTCATTTCATTGACTACCTCGGCGTTCCGAATGAGGTATTTCATATAGTGGAATTACGTTTTCCCTTCACCGCGTTAAATCTCATTTTCAATACACCAATTACCGCCTCGTTGAAAATGTTCATGCTCATCTTACTTACGCCTAGCTCTCTGTCACTGAATAGTATGGGCACTTCTTTGATCTTATAACCCAGCTGTCTCACATTGTGCTTCATTTCGATCTGAAAGGCATAGCCGATGAAACGAATATTTTCGAGCCGCAAACTTTCGAGGAGTTTTCTTTTGTAGCAAACAAAACCCGCTGTGCTATCACGCACGCCCAGCCATAAGACACAATTGACATATATCGACGCGCAATAGCTCAGCAGCCAGCGTTTGAACGGCCAATTTTTTACGCCGCCTCCTTTGACATAGCGAGAACCCACCGACATATCCGCGCCTTGCTCGCAGGCCTGAAAAAGCCGAACAAGATCGTCTGGGTTGTGTGAGAAGTCGCAATCCATCTCGAAAATATAATCGTACTGATTTTGAATAGCCCAACGGAAACCCGCAATGTAGGCGGTGCCAAGTCCAAGTTTACCCTCACGGCAAATCAAGTGAATGCGGCCAGTAAATTCAATCTGTAATGTTCGGATGATATCTGCAGTGCCATCGGGAGAACCATCATCAACCACAAGTAAATCGAAATGGGGTTGCAGCGACATAACCCTGCGTACCATGCTCTCCGCATTTTCCTTTTCATTATAAGT
>CAZKRL010000037.1:14761-29515 GCA_964555295.1 uncultured Comamonadaceae bacterium
GGCGCTCTTTCATCACGACTCACTTGCTATCAATGCTTCCAGTTGCTCCACCATGCGCTTGCTTCCTATGAATAGCGGCACTCGTTCGTGAAGGTCTTTGGGCTGAATGTCCAAGATGCGACGCGTCCCATCAGAAGCCTTGCCACCAGCTTGTTCTACAATGAAGGCAAGTGGGTTACACTCATACTGTAGACGTAGTTTACCGGTCGGGTTTTTGATTGTACCCGGATAAATATAGATGCCTCCCTTGATCATATTGCGGTGCACGTCGGCTACGAGAGAACCGATGTATCGCGCGCTGTATGGCCGATTGGTTGATTTGTCTGTCTGCTTACACCAATGAATATATTCTTGCACGCCTTTACTGCACGACATCAGGTTTCCCTCATTGATGCTATATATCGAGCCGTTATCAGGTATCTGCATTTGCTCGTGTGAAAGACAAAACTCACCGATGCTTGGCTCGAGAGTAAAACCATTCACGCCGTGTCCGGTCGTATACACCAACATCGTGCTTGAGCCATAAATCACATATCCTGCGGCTACTTGCTCGCTACCCCGTTGCAGAAAGTCGTTGAGATTAGCAAGATCACCAATGCTGCTTTTCCTCCTGAAAATACTGAAGATGGTGCCGATGGAAACGTTTACATCAATATTGGATGATCCATCGAGAGGGTCGAACAAGATGACGTATTTGGATTTGCGGCAAACCTCTGAATCGAAGGCGAGATACCTCTCGTTTTCTTCACTTGCTGCACCACAGACCTGTCCGCCCCATTTCACTGCATTGAGCAATGCATTGTCCGCAAACACGTCGAGTTTCTGTTGTGTTTCGCCTTGTATATTGACGCTTTCCACCGCGCCCAGAATATCTTGCAGACCGGCCTTGTTCACCTTGTGATTCACGATCTTGGCAGCAATACCAATATCTGCCAATAGTCTTGAGAGATCGCCTGAAGCATAAGGGAAATCGGCTTGCCGCTCCATGATAAACTCACTCAGTGTAACGATACTCATCGCCGCGAATTTAGGGAATTTCAAGTGGCGTCTACTCCGCAAAATAAAACGCTCGTCATCCCCCTCGGTAATTCATTGCAAACTAAAAGTCGACTGTCAAAACAAAATGTTTTGGGGTGCAAACGCCAAAAAAGTCTAACAAATAATTCCACGCTTCAAACCGCCTTCGCCTTACTTCAATCAAACGTAAATTCGCGCGACTAATTTGGTTATGTATAGAACACACACATGCGGCGAACTTCGCCTTGAGGATATAAATAAAAAGGTAACCCTCAGCGGATGGGTGCAGCGCATTCGTAATAAAGGATCGATGATCTGGATTGATTTGCGCGATCGCTACGGAATCACTCAAATAATCTTGGAGGAAGGAAAGACCGATGCAAACACCATAGAAATAGCGAAAAAACTCGGACGGGAATTCGTTATTCAAACCACCGGAATTGTTGTTGAGCGATTCTCCAAAAACGACCAACTCGACACGGGTGATATAGAGATTTTTCCTGAGTCCATCAGCGTGCTGAACGCCTCGAAAACACCGCCCTTCACGATTGAGGAGGATACGGATGGCGGCGATGATTTGCGAATGCAGTGGCGTTACCTAGATCTTCGCCGTGCGCCACTAAAAAACAACTTGATTTTACGTCACCGCATTGGCATTGAAAGCCGCAAGTATCTCGATTCTCTCGGTTTTCTTGAAGTCGAAACACCATATCTCATCAAAAGCACACCCGAAGGCGCACGCGACTTTGTGGTGCCGTCAAGAATGAATCCTGGTGAATTTTATGCGTTACCACAATCTCCCCAAACGTTCAAACAAATTTTAATGGTAGGCGGTTATGATCGCTACTATCAGATTGTTCGTTGTTTTCGGGATGAAGATCTCCGAGCCGACCGACAACCTGAGTTTACACAGATTGACTGTGAAATGTCATTTGTAGAGCAGGAAGACATCCTCAACACTTTCGAAGGTCTTATTCTTCATCTCTTCAAAAGCGTTAAAGGCATTGACCTCGGTAATGTTCCGCGCATGACATACGATGAGGCAATGGACCGATTCGGCAACGACAAGCCCGACTTGCGTTTTGGTATGGAGTTGAAAAATCTTAATGCGCAATTGAAGGGCAAAGGATTTAAAATCACAGACGATGCGGAGTTGGTACTGGGTGTATTTGTCCCCGGATGCGCCGGATTCACTCGCAAACAATTGGACGAAATCACTGCGTGGGTTAAGCGGCCACAAATTGGCGCAGGAGGAATGATCTATTGTCTCTATCAAGAGGACGGAAACATCAAGTCCTCGGCAGACAAATTTCTGAATGCTGATGATTGGCGGGCTGCAGCGGCAGCACACGGTGGCAACCCAGGAGATCTATTGCTCATTCTTACAGGGGCTACAGAAATTGTGAGAAAACAGATGAGCGAGCTTCGATTGTATATGGGTCAAATGCTTGGTCTTCGCAATCCAAATGTCTACAAGCCCCTCTGGGTAATTGACTTCCCTCTGGTCGAATGGAACGAAGGTGAGTCTCGGTGGTTCGCAATGCATCATCCCTTCACTGCGCCTAAACCAGAACATTTCGACCTGCTTCAAAGCTCACCCGGTGTCGCCCGAGCCAATGCCTATGATTTTGTTTTGAATGGAGTTGAAATCGGAGGGGGTTCAATTAGAATTCATGACCGCAATATTCAATCCCGTATGTTTGATTTGCTCGGCTTCACCCCCGAGGAGGCGCAAAAACAATTCGGTTTCTTGCTCAATGCGTTTGAGTACGGCGCGCCCCCGCACGGCGGACTGGCTTTTGGGTTTGATCGACTTTGTGCTTTATTCGGTGGGGCTGATAGTATTCGTGATTTTATAGCATTCCCCAAAAACAACTCTGGCAGAGACATGATGATCGATGCGCCCAGCACCATCGATTCAAAACAACTTCGCGAACTTTTCATCGAAACAAAAATTCCCTCATGAGAATATTTCTTCTTGTCGTTTTTTTCATCACCGCTCAACATGCTGTTTTAGCCAAGGCCACGTCTCTGCATCTTGAAATTGGAAACCCTCAAGGTGACAAGTTAATTCTCTACTATCTGGGCAAAGCAGACACCATCACCCTGAAAAATAAAATGGCTGATGTAACCATGGACCTCTCGGCCTCTTGTTACTTCATTCTCGAGCACGCAAGGCAAAAACTGGAGTTTTACATGCTGCCCGCAGACAACCTCACTATCGCTTTAAATACGACCGGTTTTTTAGACGCGACATTCAAGGGGAAAAGCGCGCCTTATTGCGCCCTACTTGTTGCTCGGCACCGCGCCGACAAAACCTTTCAGGCGACCAACCCTGCCTTTCGTTATCCCACGATTCAGGCCAGTAGATTTTATACCATGCGTGATTCAGTGCGAATGATCAGAGAAGCGAGCTTACAGGAGTTTCAAATAGCCAACCCCGGCGCTGAAGAGTTTTGCGCCACTGAAAAGGCGCTTTATGAATATCAAATGGGACATGAGCTCATCAGTTTTGTGAATGTGAATTTGAAGTCAGGAACAACATCTTTCCCTACGATGGTTTTTGATTTCTGTCACGCACGCAACCTCAATGATGAGCGCGTTGCATACTGTCCGCATTTCAGACAATTCGCTGTAAGTTATATCGCCTTCATTTCCTCCAATGCCTTCTACGGTCTAGAGGATGACTCGGTTCAAAACTATCATGAGCTCGAGCTTGATAGCATTTGTGATCGGATTACTTCAGAAAAAAACAAGAGCATCATACTTGCTGAAATTGCACAGCAAGTCATCAAAGACATGGGCTCCAATGATATGCGGCCCTATATATCCCGTCTTGAAAAATGTTGCAAAGATCCCAAGCTCATTGCCTCATTTCGCAAGGCCGCTGCGCGATATGAGCATTTGTATCCTGGCAAACCCGCTCCAGACGCTGATTTCTACGACGCTCAAGGCAATGTTTCTTCTATCAGTGCTTACAAAGGAAAAGTAGTTTACATTGACACATGGGCCACGTGGTGTGGGCCGTGCAAAAGAGAGATTCCTCATCTGCACGAACTAGAGGATAACATGAAGGGAGAGAATGTGGTTTTCCTCAGTGTGAGCACGGATAAGGATATCAACGCTTGGAAAAACTTTTTGCAAACACAGCACATGACGGGTAATCAACTGCATCAATCAGATGATCCCGAAACCTCCATGAGTAAAATGTACAACGTTGACTCTATACCCCGTTTTATTTTAATTGATGAGGATGGGAAAATTGTAAGCGCCAATGCCCCACGTCCATCGAGCGGTGATAAAATTCGAAATATGATTCGCGCTGTTGCGCGCGACTGAATGGCCTATCAGTGAACCCAGAACGGCGATAGTTTCATGCTGCCTTGAGCGGTTTGAAGAATCGGTGCGTATATCCCTTGAGCTAGAGGTCCGATATCTAATAAACGGAAGTATTTCCCTGAATGCATCTGACCTAAATATGTCGAGGCAACCGACTTGCCGGTAATATCATACAATACCAGCCTTGAAGTTGTGATGTTGTTATCAATGTGACCCTGCACGATGATTTGATGACTGGAATATGTGCATTGAAGCGAATTGTTGTTCTCCGACTGATCATTAATTGATGCCGCCATACACTCCATCGCCGAAACCGTAGTGTCTTGTAGAGCGCTGTATATGGCTGCCCCGCCGGATAATGGCCAAATGTCATTATTCAACATAATATTCGTCGGCGAAATAGCAACGACTGTAGGAAATGCAGAAACGCCCCAAGCGGAGTGAACCGCTGCTCCGCCCCCATCTATTCCGCTGGCAACAGGAAATGACGCCTCGGGTAAACCAGCATTCGTTTCGAAAGTAAGCACTTGAGAATTGCTGCCCTCTAGTTCCACGCCAATAACAACTACGTCACCCTCATTACATCCATACGTTCGATAAAAGTTGTCTACCGTTGGTGCATTGGCGGCACACACACCACACCAATAGGCAAAAAAATCAACAATCACATATTTTCCCTGGGCCGTGTAATTGTAGAGTGAATGCGTTTCTCCGTTTACATCCGTGACGGTGAAATCCGGTACCGCCGCGCCTGCTTGATAATTGAGCACTTGTGCCTGAGAAGGATCTAACACCCATAGAGCGGCTAATACAATTATGATTTTTTTCATGCCACTAAAGTACTTTGAAATGCCTTCACAAATCGCCCGTTCTCGACACCACTAATATGCCCGGCTATTTCGTCCGTGCATGAAATTTATAAAGGCCCTGTTTGCAACATTATTCCCTCCTGGAGTGGGATAATCACCAGAAAAATACCAGTCGCCCAGGTGATGAGGACAAGACTGATGCAGGCCATCCATCGTTTGATATACAATTTCCAAAGGGCACTCTAAGTAGTTGGGCTTGAGTATTTCTGCAATTTTGGATGAAATCTGTTCCGCTGAAAATGGCGCATAGATTTCTTTGACGTAATTTTTCGTTGATGTTGATTTATCGTTTTGTTGAGCAAGACATTTTTGCAACACTTCCATGACTGAAGTTTTGTATGTGCCAAAATCATGATGCAGCGCTATGGCCGCTTGAAACGCTACGAAATCTCCCATTTTCGACATGTCGATTCCATAACAATCGGGATATCGCACCTGTGGTGCAGAGGAGGCAATAACAATTTTTGCCGGTTGCAATTTGCTCAGCATTCTGAGAACAGAATCTCTTAAGGTCGTTCCACGGACTATAGAGTCGTCAATTACCACGAGCGTGTCTATGTTGGGCCGCACAGAGCCGTATGTTATGTCGTAAACATTCCCTACCAAGCCAGATCTTTCTGCGTCAGACGCAATAAAAGTTCGCATTTTAACATCCTTCAAAGCAATCTTTTCAAGCCGAGCACGTCGCGATAAAATGAGCTTCAAATCTTCCGATAAAATATTGGGTTGTCGCAAAATCGCCTCGTGTTTTCTGTTGTTCAGGTCTTCCTCGAGGGCTTTCATCAGACCATAAAATGCAGTTTCGGCGGTATTGGGAATAAAGGAAAACACGGTGTTATCATAGTCATAATTGACGGCCCGTAAAATTTCCGGAACCAGTCGCCGACCCAATTCCTTTCTCTCTTCATAGATGTCGCGATCATTGCCCCGCGAAAAATAAATACGTTCGAAACTGCATGCGCCGGGTTTTCCCGCCTCGCGAATTTGTTCGAGCTGAACCAAGCCGGAGCTTCGGATGATGAGTCCTGCGCCTGCCGGGATTTCCTTGACTTCATTCAATGAGACATTGAACGCCGTTTGCAGCGCGGGTCTTTCGCTTGCTACTGCGCAGAGTTCATCATTGTCGATAAAGAACGCCGGACGAATACCGTTTGGATCTCTGACCACGAAAGCGTCGCCATTTCCAATCATACCAACCATCACGTAACCCCCGTCAAAGTCACGAGTAGCTCTGGTGAGCACCCTATTCAAATCCAATGATTCAGAAATTTTATGCGTGATCTGAATATTCGAATATCCCATTCTCTTGTATTGATCAAAGAGTCTTTGGTTCTCCTCGTCTAAGAAGTGACCAATTTTCTCCATAACCGTTACGGTGTCAGCTTTCTCTTTAGGATGTTGGCCCAACTCAATAAGCAGCGAAAACAATTCATCTACATTGGTGAGATTGAAATTGCCGGCTACGACAAGATTCCTTGTCATCCAATTGTTGCCACGCAAAAAGGGGTGACAATTCTCAATGCTATTACCGCCATGAGTTCCATATCGCAGATGCCCCAAAAAAACTTCGCCGGTAAACGCAAAATTGTTTTTAAGATGTGTGGCTATTTCCTGAGAGCTTGAGCCTTTCAAGTCAGCGTCGGAGAACCGTGAAAAAATTTTATTGAAAACGTCCTTGATGGACTCTGATTCGTTACTTCTCACGCGGCTTATATACCGTGTGCCGGGAATTGGATTAAGCTTGATATTGGCTACACCGGTTCCGTCCTGCCCTCGATGTCGCTGCTTGAGTAGCATTAAATGCAGATGATGCAGCCCATAGAATGCGTCACCGTATTTGTCAATGTAATAAGCGGTGTCTTTTTTCAGCCGAATGAAAGCAATGCCGCATTCGTGGTGGATTTCATCGCTCATAATATCTGAAATACATTTTGATTACTCGACAAAAAAAAGACAAGCTCATCCTATTCATCGAATGAAAGTTAATTTTTTCACTTCGTCCTTTCCTCCTTCCTTGTCAGTAATAAAAATGGTATAAACTCCGGTTGCGGGCTTATTTCCATTTTTATCTAAGCCGCTCCATACGGCTCGACCACCTTCACTTTTGGTTTCATACACGAGCTGTCCGGTAATGTCGGCAATCTTAACGCTTGAGTCGAATGCAAGGCCATCGATAGTTATATAACCATCGTATCCCGGTCTTACAGGATTGGGGAAAACCCTGACATTACTTAGTTCAGGGTCAAAGTTGGTGGCCGTTGAGAAATAACCAACGAGTCCGCCTTGTGTTGCCATGAATACCTCGCCATTGTTTTGATTGATGGCTAAATCATAAACGGTATTCGAGAACAACGGACTGTTTTCGGCAGTGAAGTGGTTGACCAAGGTTATACCATCGGGACTCAACTGATAAACGCCGGAGTTACGAGTAGCGATCCATTTTTTATTGGATCCATCAATCTCAATGCTTGTGATATATTCAGTCTCAAGAAGTATTTGAGTGTTGCCATCTTGCTCAATCAATATTTGTTCAGCACTAACCCCTTGCCCTGAGAATATTTCCTCTGCGTTATAGATAATTGCAAGGCCCGCGTCTGTGCCTATCCAAATCTCACCGTCCAAATCTTCCACAACGGAAAAAACAAACTCCGAGGGCAGGGCCCCTGACGATTCGGAGGTGTTTAAAAGGACAATATTATCGTCGGATTTATCTTCAATCGTGGAGTTTGTATTCAACACCAGTAACCCCTTTCCTGGAACAATTGCATAGATATAACCATTACTGGCCGCGTATATACCAAAGATTTTTGAGTCCAATCCCAAATAACTCCGTGTATCAAAATAGACATAACCGCCAGTTGGCAGGTATGCCACTATTCCATATTTCAATTTCGAAAACGCCGCCCAAACCACACCTTCGTTATCTACGGTAACAGCGCCGCAAGCGATAAAATCTGGCGCCGCCCAAACGTTAGTTAACAATTCGGTGCCCTCCTCGCCCTTCAACGTTTGCACGCTGCCATTGTCAAGGTCTACCCTTAGAAGGCCCTCTTCCCAAGAGGCCGTATAGATAACGCGATTATTAGAGGGTGTAACAGCCACTTCCATAGGATCGCAATAAAACTGAGACACCGTATTGAAGTCTGTTGATGGATAGTCCGTTGTGTCCGCCGAAATATTCACCCAAACATTATCCACAAAACCAGAAATGCCGCTGGAGTTCCACAAGTTTGTTTGGAGGTCACTTCCAACGCCACCGCTCGCCACCCATACATTGTCATTGTATGCATTGACCTTAAGAATATTGGCAAATGCCGGCCCCTGTGGTTTTATCCAACTATCTCTGCTTTCTGTAAAATCTGGACAATGAGCCAAACCATAATCATTATCACCGATCCAATACCCCCCGTACTGATCGAAAACACAAATCTGTGGGCTCAAAAACTGACCGTTAACGAAACTCTCCCATAGTATTGATGACAAGTATGAGTTCGTTAGCGCAACACCGTAATTCGTGGAAAGTGAAAACCACTCTCCATTCGACCAAATGGAGCGCACCCTAAAAGGATATTGGTCTTCAATTGTCAGCCAGCCATTCGGCTCTGCCATATCATAGGCCCACACAGTGTCAGCATTCGCCCCAACAGATGATAATACCATATTCTCGCGATAAAACTCAAGCTCCTTGTATTCGGCCTGCGTTGGCAAATCATAAAACACGTTCCAATTCAAATAATTCGATAGGAATTGATTTGACGCATCTGCAACCAACACCCTATTGCCTGAGGCTACATATATCTTGTCTTGATGAAAAGCGACATCAGATACTTTCGCCGGGGCGCCCTGTTCTCCCAAGAAATAAGACTCTTTTACGAACTTTCGAACGAGGTCAACTACCACAACCCCAAGTCCGCTCGACACATAGGCGTATGGACTTTTAATGGTGATATTGTAAATACGTTTGTCGCCAACTATCGAGCTCAGCATTAGGTCGGGCACACCATACTTCCTCTCGTCTTGTATGATATCAATATTGCCGCTATTGTAACCGATGACCAGCGTCTTTACAAGAGGGTCGTACTCTACACATGTTGTACCAACATCTGAAAGTTTGTTGGCCTTGCTCCATTTTTCAATTTCACGAGTGTTCCGCTCATATCGAAAAACAGCGTGCTCTGTCGCTGTATAAATGAAATCCTCCGCTTCAACAATATCAATGCATCTCCCGTATGGCAGGTGGTCGCGCCATGTGCCAATACTGAACTGGGCGTTTGCTATACCATCTAATAACAAGGCGCAACATATCAGTGGAAGTGCGTGAGTGCTTTTGCAGATTTTTCTTGCGGCGCGCATTACTGTTTTCAATTTACAACATCGTTGGCCATGCCGTTCCAACCTCCCGAATGTAGTTCAATAGTTTCGCCAAGCGCTGTTTTGAGGAGGTTTTTCTCGCCTGAAGCGTTCATGTGCCCAATGATAAATAAAGATTCACAATCGGCGATTTTTTCATAATTCGAAGGGTTTACCGCGAATAGCAGCTCATAATCTTCACCGCCGTGAAGGGCCCAGTTCATTGGCGAGGTTCCAAACGCTTCGGCTACCTTTTGAGTAGCTGCCGAAATGGGGATTTTTTCCTCGTATAAACTCAACCCTAATCCTGATGCTTTAGAGAGATGTATTGCCTCTGATGAAAGCCCGTCGGAAATATCAATCATCGCAGTCGGTACCACCTCCATTGATTCAAGCATTTCGATAATATCTACGCGCGCTTCGGGGCGAAGCTGTCTTTGTAAAACCTCTTCAAATCCTGCTAAATCAGGAGTTACGCCAGGTGAGCTTTCAAAGGCGAATTTTTCTCGCTCTAAAATTTGAAGCCCTGCACATGCCCCACCGAGGCAACCTGTAGTCACAAGTAAATCCCCCTTGTTTGCTCCTGATCGCCTCACCACATCTCTTTCATTTGCATATCCCATTGCCGTCACAGAGATCATCAAGCCACTCGACGAACTGCTGGTGTCGCCACCAATGAGATCTAATTGATATCGGTCACACGCAAGGCGAATCCCTGAGTACAACTCTTCAAGATCTTCAACACCAAATCGATTACTAACACCTACTGAAACCAAAATTTCACGAGCATGTGCATTCATCGCGGCAATGTCGCTTACACTCGCTACAACACTTTTGTAGCCCAAATGACGCAGTGGGGTATAAACTAAATTGAAGTGAATATTCTCGAGCAACAAATCTGTGGAAATTAACTGCACACGTCCCGAGCTCATGCGTAGTACCGCGGCGTCGTCGCCCGGGCCCGTCAAGGTGGTGGTGTGATTCGTGCCAAAGCCCCTCAGCATTCGGTCAATTAACCCGAACTCGCCGACTTCACTCAACAAAGTTTTTTTCACGCCGCGAATTTCCGATGAAATGTACCTTGTTATTCCGATTTTCTTATCTCTCTTATGTTCACCTCCACGTTGGATTTGTTTTTCCAGCTGTTCAGCTCGAGCGACACGAGAAGATCAGCGCCGTGAGATGTCTGAAGAAGTGGGAGTTTATTCGCCATGCCGAAACCGATGCCACCAAGGTTTTTTCTGCCACCATCCAATGACACTTTCAGGTGTGTTCCGTCTCCGCCTACCGCCCGGCTTTCACCGCTATCCCGCATTCTTCTCATCAAGAAATAAGGCTTGTCGTTACCTGGTCCAAAAGGTTCAAGCTTTTTTATCAAATCGAAAAGCTCTATAGACACTTCTTCTGTTTTCAGCTCCTCCTCATAATAAACCCTCATGGCCGCAGGTTCCGACCCTCGTTCCTGCCTTACGTGCGAGTTAAATGATTGACTAAAGGCATCAAGGTTTTCTTCTCGCAAGCTCAGGCCCGCTGCCATTTTATGTCCACCAAATTGAATGATGTACTCGCCGCAGCTGTTCAGAACTTTATAGAGGTCCATATCATTCGTTGAGCGGCCGCTTCCGTGTAGCTCACCGTTGTGAGTGGTAAGAACGATGGCCGGTTTCCCGAAGCTCTCTACCATTTTCGAAGCAACAATGCCGATTACTCCCTTATGCCAATTAGGTCCATGAACAACAATTCCATCAATAAAATTTCGCTCGTTCTTCAAATATTGTGACTTTGCTTCGGTAGTAATGGCCGCTTCGAATTCTTTTCTTTCCTTATTGAATTTTTCGATGGAGGCAGCGATCTCAACAGCTCGATACGTGTCTGTTTCTAACATCAAATCAACGGCTTCTCTACCCGAAAAAATTCTGCCCGCGGCATTGATGCGGGGCGCGATTATAAATACCACGTTGGTAATGTCCAGTGTATCGTTCTTGAATCTCGCATGCTCAAGTAACGCGGCGATACCCGTTCGTTTTTTACGATTCAGCACTGATAGCCCGAGCGTTGCCAGCGCTCTGTTTTCGCCCGTCATATCAACAATGTCCGCCCCCGTAGCTATAGCCACCAAATCAAGATATTTCTCCATCTCCTGCGCGCCTCTCCCCAACTTATGATTGAGGCCGCTCATAAGTTTAAAGCCCACTGCACAACCACACAATTCTTTGAAGGGATATGGGCAATCGTTTCTTTTTGGGTTGAGCACTGCATCCGCCTTGGGCAGCTCTTGTCCGGGGGTGTGGTGGTCACATACGATTACCTTCATCCCTTTGGTTTTAGCGGCCTCTATTCGAATTGCGTCTTTAATTCCGCAGTCTAACGTGATGATCAATGCGATGTCGTTGTTAGCAGCGTATTCAACGCCCGCAGCGGAAAAACCATAGCCCTCTCTATATCGGTCTGGAATATAATAGTCGCAACGAGCCCCAATTTCTCGCAAGTATGACACTACCAAAGCCACCGCCGATGTGCCGTCAACATCATAGTCGCCATAAACGAGAATTTTCTGACCCGCCTCAATCGTGTCAAACAATGTCTCTACAGCCATATGCATATCCTTCATCAGGAATGGGTCGTGCAAATCTTCCCATGATGGGCGCAAAAAATGTTTCACTTCATCGGCGCTGTTCAGCCCGCGGCGCAAGGCCATTCTGGCAAAGATTTCCGGACAGTTCAAATCGGCGGCAAGACGACTCGCCTGATCATTATCAACCTCCTGCGAAGCAATCCATTCTTTGGTCATAATTTGTTTTTTGCAAAGGAAAGGAAGAAGATAATTTGTATTCGAATAACAAGGCATAACACTAACGCGCAACTAAGCCGTTTGGTGATATGTCTTGATAGTTGTAATTTCGAACCCAATCTGCAATTATGAAGACCACAAAATTCTTTTTCTTTCTGCTGACTATCAGCGCAATTTTTCTTTTTGTGACTTGTAAACCTCGCGAAGAGAACAAGATTCCGCCAAATTGTTTCGACGGTGAACTCAACAATGGTGAGATTAAAATTGACTGCGGCGGACCTAACTGCGAAGAATGTGACCATTGCGCCAATGGTGTTTGGGAACCCTCGAGAGGAGAGACCTGGTTAGATTGTGGCGGGCCTTGTCCAATTTGTCCCACATGCAGAAATGGGGTTCTCGATGATGGGGAGTCCGGAATAGATTGTGGCGGTGATTGCGGCGGTTGTGAACTTCTCTGTGGTGACGGCTTGCTGAATGGTTATGAAGATCAAATTGACTGTGATAACGAAAGCGATGTGCTTCAAGGAGGGTGTGAGTATTGTCCGACTTGCGTTGATGGTATTATGAACGGAAACGAGACGGGGATTGATTGTGGGGGAGATAGTTGCCAGGCATGTTGCTCGAGCGGAAGTTGTCGCAATGGTATTCGCGACGGCGAAGAGTTTTACAACGATTGCGGAGGAAATATTTGTGAGGATTGCCCCGATACGCTGTATTGGAACATTGACGACACCACATATTACACGCCCTCACCAGCCATCGCTTATGTCGTCGGTCCTGTAATAACTCTAACCGCTTGTCAAGCCTTCCCTACAGATCCCGAGTCGCCTTTTATGCCCATGGGAACTCTTGATGTGATGATTACCGAGCCGCCTGCGCCATCGTCTTGGTTAGCGCTCTACAATGCGGCCAATTCCACTATTTCGTTTCCAAACACGCTCGCGACTTCGGACTTATACGCCATCTCCTGGACCGATTTCATGGGGAATAATTATACTACCGCAAATCAAACCCTTGACGGAACCTCCATTGGAAGCGGAACATTCACTATCGATAGATACGACACGATTGTGGTGCCCGACGATAACTTCGACGGTTGTAATAAGCCCGCTGGAACATATACATACTACCGTATAAAATTCACTGGCGTTCTGGTTACCAATGATTTGTTTGCGTTAGTTCCAAGCGTTGAAATAAGTGGTTGGTTCATCGTGACCGAGTTCGTTCCTTGACGGATTTCATGCCCACCAAGAGTGGGTTGCTTTGAAGGGTTAATATGCAGATTTATTCCACGAGCTTAACCCCTTCTGAGTTATATTCGCGCCCCCGTTCAAAAAATGGACTTCGAGGCAGTCAAAATATTAGCAGGTTCAGTTACCCGGAATTTGGGCGAGAAAATCGCTCAAACATTAGGCTTGGGGCTTGGTAATGTTATCATTCAGAAATTCAGTGACGGGGAATTCCAGCCCTCTATTGAAGAAACCGTAAGAGGAAAGGACGTTATTATCATTCAGTCAACCTTTCCTCCAAGCGACAACTTGTTGGAGTTATTGTTGTTGATTGATGCCGCGAAACGCGCCTCCGCCAAAAGAATCGTTGCGGTTATTCCGTATTTTGGATTGGCCCGTCAAGACAGGAAAGACAAGCCGCGCGTGGCGATTGGAGCCAAGCTAGTTGCAAATCTCCTCACAGCCGCGGGCGTTAATCGTGTTATTACAATGGACCTGCATGCTGAGCAGATTCAAGGGTTTTTCGAGGTGCCAGTAGATCATCTCTACGCCTCCACAGTTTTTTTCCCCTATCTCCAAAACAAAAAAATACCGGATCTACTTATTGCTGCCCCAGACACCGGTGGCACCAAACGGGCAAACGCCTATGCCAAGTTACTCGGCAGTGATTTGGCTATTTGCTATAAACAACGTAAAGTGGCCAATCAAGTAGAGAGCATCACTGTCATCGGAGATGTAAAAGGCAAAAACGTTGTAATTGTAGATGATATGTGCGACACTGCGGGAACTCTCTGCAAAGCCGCTGAGGTCATGCTCGAAAACGGCGCACAATCGGTTCGTGCCTTGTGCACGCATGCAGTTCTGAGCGGACAAGCGTATGAGCGCATCGATAAATCGGTGCTTCAAGAGTTAATTGTAACCGACAGCATACCACTGAAAACTGACAGGCCAGTATCGAAAATTACCGTGCTTGAAACCGCAGAACTTTTCGCGGGCGTTCTCAGAAACTTGCTCGAAAACAAAAGCATTAGTTCCAACTTTATTATTTCGTAAACCATTTAAATTTTATCTATATGAAACAAGTCTCATTGAGCGGTTCTCCAAGAGAGAGCGTAGGAAGGAAGGACGCACAGGCGTTGCGCAAGCAGGGCAGAATTCC
>CAZKRL010000038.1:0-10503 GCA_964555295.1 uncultured Comamonadaceae bacterium
TCACCAATTTGCGAAACTTTCGGGACGTTATCGAAAAAAAGATTGGCAAGATTGGATGTTCGCTGTAACAAAATAAGTGAAAATACACAGCGCAGTGTAGCCAAGCAAAGCAGGAATATCATTAAAATCCTGACCTATTCTCCCCAAAAACAATGACATTGCACCCATGCAGCTAAGCCCACCAAAAGCAACGAACAAACTGATCATAATATACTTCTTGCTTACCAATATTTTTCCTGAAGTGAATTTTGCAGCAATCACCGCACCTAAACAAAATTCCCACAAGTATTGCAGGAAGAAACTGTTGTAGATCCTTATGTTGCTGACTCCGGCATAAGAAGTCAGTATTGCATATGCTAGTGAAATCAGAATTGATGATCCGAGAAAGACACGTGTCGAGAAATGATTTTGTAATCTAAATATGAAAGGCGCGAAGATATAAAATTGTATGATCGTAGAAATGAACCAGAAATGATCACCGAAGCTTCCCATGATGGACTGATCAAACATCTTATACCAAAAGATATGACCACCAAGAGCATACAAGCTATGAGTTTTGTATATGTGAAAAAAACCATTGAGCAAAAATATGAGTAAAACAACAAGATAGTAAGGCGCTAGAATCTTGTAAAATCTTCTCTTGTAAAATTGGAGTGCTTGCGCTTTTGAAGAAGAAAGACTTAGTCCAAATCCGGACAACAAAAAAAACAAATGAACTCCCGCACCTCCAACCATGATCAACTTGGCCCAGAGGCCATACGCGTGTGGTTGCAAGTAATGGAAAATCACGATTGTTAGAATCGCGAATCCTTTTGCAAAATCGAATATTTCGTATCTGTTACTTGCCACAAAGTAGTATTACGAAAAAATTGATGCGCTTGTCTCGCAGTCAACGAGAATTCAAGGCGCTAATGTTGAGGTCCTGCTGATTGCCAAGGTGCCATTCGCATCCATGGGAACGTATCTGGGATTCTTCGCAAGAGAAGCACTGGGTTTCTTGTTCCGCAGATAAATTGAGTAAACGAAAGCGAGACAAAAGTAGAAATAAATATTCAACGGAAAAACATTCAACTGCGCCGCATTACCAATTCCACCAACAAGAATTCCTATGGAAGTAGCAAGACATATATTGGAAATTTTTCTTTCCACACTATCAAACGGAAGCGAACAGACGAAACGATGCAACTTGTAAAGGAATGTTATGAATAGCAGCGATGCAATCACCACGGGGATGTATCCGTATTTTACAACGGTCCAGAAAATAATGTCGTCACCCAGCTCAATCAGGCTTAAATCATCAAATTTCTGCCCGGCAAACTTCCAGCCGAATGGAGTCAGCATATGTTCTTTTGTCATCAAATTGACCCAACCTTCCAGTCGACCGTTAAAAGAGCCCAATGTGGTCGCTTGCATCACGCGGGAATCGGCACTACCTAAAAGCGCTTTGATTTGCATCTCCGTATTTTCGATCAGTTTCAAATCTTTGATGATCGGTGAGCAAACGACGAGCAACAATACCGAAGTTAACCCTATAAAATAAGCAGCGACTGTCGTCTTCCATCTCCTGAACAGCAGATAGGCAACGCATGCCACAATACCACACATCCATCCCGTACGTGACAAGGTCAAAAAGCAGGCCGTCGCAAATAAAGCCGCAAGAATGATTCGCAGTATGGCAACCAAGGATGTGCTTCTGAATACATTCGCAAACGTCCAGAAAAACATTAAACCACACATAACGGAAACAATACCTGCTCCATTCATCGTAGAGAAACAGCGCATGTTTTCACCTTCAACCAAGATCCTGACTTCCTGGGTCAAATTTGTCAGCAAGTAATCGTATTCAAAGTCAGCAAGTCCGTAAATTCCATGCTTGATCATGTAAAGAGCAACACCAACAAACAAAATATAAATGTATTTCAGCAACCTTGCTTTATCCTCCGTGCTTTCAAAATAAATCGGGATCAGCACCAGGAGAAACGGGTATGCGACAAAGTTCACAAGGTAACCGAAACTACGTGCTCCCTCTCCAGAAGCTGTCAAGAATGCAGCGATCAGCACCAAACACGCGAAACTAAATGTAAAAACAAGACTCTTGGTTAATCTGATTTTCTGCATCACCACACTCAAAATGAGATTGATCATGGAGCCAGCGCAAAGAAGCGGCGGTGTAGCGAGCGAACACATCACATCGATGTTCGTCGGCGAGCCAGCGATCACCATCAGCCTTTTGAAAAAGTCGATGTAAGCAGTGCAGAAAATCAGGCTGTAGATGGCCACACGAGGCTTGAATAAACCAACGAGGAAAGCCGCTATGGCAACATACAAATACAACCTGCCGAGCACCGATGTGCGACTTGTGATTGCTTCAATAAGAATATACAAGGCGGTACAGAGACCGACGATCAGGATAAATACTCTGGAAATGGAAATATTTTGCATGATGATTTGTAGTGCGCTTTTTTCTGATCAGCAAGGCCCCGCCAATTGTCAACTAGAGCGCATAAAC
Organism: uncultured Comamonadaceae bacterium; assembly: GCA_964555295.1. Taxonomy (GTDB): domain Bacteria; phylum Bacteroidota; class Bacteroidia; order Flavobacteriales_D; family Sanyastnellaceae; genus CAZKRL01. Next base: position 2,510 of record CAZKRL010000038.1, read on the forward strand.
GGATAATCTTAATGGCGCGAGTCTGCGTATTTTTCTAGTAATTCGGCAGTAATCGAGCGCCACGATCCTTTTCCTTGATAAAAAATTTCATCAATATTCTCACGAAAATTTGCAATCATCTCGCAGCTCTTCAAACATGTGACTAGAGCGTCAGCCAGTGCGCCGGCGTCATCTGGAGGGACGACCAGTCCAGTTCGACCATGCTCCACGACTTCACGAAGTGCACCAACATCGGTCACTACGACAGGCTTGCAAAACGCATAAGCACTCATCACCACTCCGCTCTGCGTTGCATCACGATAAGGACATACCACAGTTGTCGATGCGTCGATCAAATCCGCCAACTCAGGAGCGGGAATGAACCGATTCAAAATCAACAAGTTCTCGTCAGGAATTTGATATGAGGAAGGATCAAACCAAAACTTTCCCGAGCCCGCGATGATCAGTCGGGCGTTCGGAACTTCGCGGATCACCAACTGAAAAGCTTCGAGCAGCAGATCGATGCCCTTGTAGCGTTGAATTCTTCCAAAAAACAAAAAATCGCAAGGGCTAGCAACCTCACCTGAGCGGGCGGATCGCAAATAATCATAAGGCCCAAGCCGTGATGTAATAATTCTTGTTGGCGGAATATTACGACTGCTTGCATACGCCTGAGTCATCGAATCATTGTACAACAAATGAGTATGCACCAAAGTCCGGTTCAGATATCGATAGACCCTGGCACTCATCGTCATCGTTTCGCCTTCTTCTCCACTGTGCGGAAACGGATCATGAATGCTGATGATCAGGCGGCTTCGGAAAAGGAATAGGTAAAAATGATTGAAATATACCAGATTATTGAAATGAATGATATCTGGATTAAGATTGCAAATAAAACTGAGCAGCGAAATTTGCAATAAAAGATTGGATGGGTGAAACGGGTGATTCGAAGTTCGATTAATCACGTGGCATTGATCCATCGGAACGACGGTTGAAAAACATTTCATACCCTCGATATCACCCATGGGATAAATGTCTGCTTTTTGCGGAGCATCCGAAAGATCCAGTGCTGTAGCCTTGTACAGTTTGGGGTAAATATCGCAAAGATAATGGCAATCCGCATGTTCGTTCATCGCACGAACGAAGGATAGATCCATGTCTAGGAACGACGGACCAGATATATATAAAATTTTCACTTGGGAAAAATTATTTTTATACGTTTGATCTTATAAGTCACCAGTGGCAAGTTTCAAATCTCACACCGAATTCTTGATTTTTTGAAGTGAATCAAACTTCGAAAACATACGCGACAGCATTCTACGCAGAGGAGATATGCTAGCTAAAGGCAAAACTAGAATCATGCACAAGCACTGTATTCTTACCCAGGCACTCGATAGAACCAGCGCCTTCATCAATTGTAAAAACCACCATTTCACCGGTATTTCACAATTTGAAAAGATGAGTATGATTCCACTGTATCCGAATTTGTGCCAGCGAAATTGCAACAAAAAAACTTTGAGAAGCTTACCTGTAAACTGTTGTAAGCCATCCAGATTGTAAAGGCTCGATATACCGCAAAACAATTTCAACATACTCCAGTTGATGCCGCCTTCTGGCATTTCATAGACAACAATCGAATCGGGAGAATATAAAACACGTAAATCCGTATTTCTGAGCGTGCACAATAATATAGCCAAGTGTGGCGCCAGGGTATCGCACATCATGTATCCATTGAAAACAGATTTTTTGACATGCTTAATGTTATATACACCAGTTGATATGAAAAGTAAATTCGATGCCAGGTAACGAGATGTAACAGAATCAGTGAATTCACTCATACCTGTAACAGACATTGTTCTCTGATGCTGGAACATTGAAGTCGAGTAATTGATGTAGCATGTATCTGAATCGCACTTTTCAATATCTGCAAGTATTTGATCCAACGCTAGAGCGTCAGGAACATCATCGTCAGACAACAACCACATCCATTCAGTTTCGCACTCTTCAAAACACTTGCATAGATTGGCGCTGAGACCGACGTTCGTGCGATTTTGCTTAATTTTAATCAAACCGCATTTAAGTTCATTCTCAAAATTTTTCGTATCAACATTTTTTTCGCTAGCGTTATCAATAATAAGTATTCTTACTTTGAACTTCTGGATTTGAGGAAGCAGAAGGCGGATTGTTCTGGCCAGTTTTTCTGGCCTGTTATACGTCGGAATGACTATGGACAATAAATGATTCATCATTGCATGGAGTTTGTATCAACAGCAATTTTCTGAATTTTGCATTTCGAATTCTTCAATATAGGATTTTTTGTTTTTTCTGAATATAGAATAAGCAAATGCAAGGAGAAAAACGTTACAAGTTAGGTAGGCGAATGCAGTCCCTGATGTATTGTATTTTTTTGTCAATACAAAGATCATCAGAGTAGTTAAAATACCGCTTAACAATGATAATAAAGCAAATGGTTCTTTTTTAAAAGCTCTCAAATAATAAGATATGAAATTGGTTGTAACGTGTGTCACTCCACTCAACGCAAAAAGAATCAAAGGTATCAGTCCGACGTATCTATCGCTCAATTCAGAAAAATTAACTGACACGACATGCATGAAAATAACCAAAAAAACGTTTCCTACTACGGCCAGAGAAATAGCGATTTTTGCTGATTGCTTCCACAAATGATCTAAATTTTCCCATTTTTTTGCTGCTGCACACATGCCAAACTCAGGTATCCGAGTAGCACCCCAAGAACTTGCAATAGATCCGATCAACCTGGTGATTTGCAATGAAAAACCTACACGACCTGCACTTTCCGGACCAGATATACGAAAAACTATGGGCGTGATTGAAGAAAATATGAAATATCCGGATATCCAACTGATAGCGATACGCCACTGCAGTGGCCATATATCCTTTCTCCAAGAGACTTCAGCACCTTTGGGGCTTTTCATAAAGACTCGGAAAAATGAACCGTTGACTCCAAGAAAGTAAAATAGTGATACGCACACAATGGCTAAGTTATTGAAACAGACTGCATACAGGCCCAGTCCATAATATAGCCCTATGAAAGTTGCGACCAGCCCCAGAACCGAAGCGATAAACTTGACTTTTTCAGTATCACCTATACGGTTGCATCCTTCGAAAATGGACCACATAGGATTCATGATCAGCGTTGCGCATGTTACGCAACTTGCGAGCACCCAAGCTCCTTGCCAGATCACCTTTTGAGAACTTTCATGATTGCCCTCCAGAAAATATCTGCCGCAAGTCAAAAGTAAAAACAGCAAAATAGCTGAAGCAATCGAATAATACTTGAACGATAATCTTCCAATCGAGACGACCCTTGATAGTGCATCTTCATCCCCTTCCAGAGTGCCATGATCCGAGAATTTTAATTTCGAGAATTCATGACATACAAACTGGACAATATTTTGAGAGAATCCCATTTCCAAAAAAATGCTTATTCCTAATACACTTGCGAATGTGTAGGCATAACCTAAAGATTTTAAGTCCAGATACTTTATATAGAGCAACGTGATGATTAATCCAGAAATCAAACGAAAACCTTGTGTTAGGAGAGACCATTTTACCGCTCTTGTAACTTGAAGTTTTTGTAAAATTTTTTTAATCATTTTATTGGCGAGATATTGGATGATATCTTGAACTATGATTAAATTGGACTTTGTTTACGCCACTCCCACATCTCTTTGATACCTTCTTCTAACGACACATTCGGCTGCCAACCGGGAAGAATCTCATCAAAATAAGGAGGATTCATCATTTCTCGTTCCCGGTATTCTCTCGCCCCCCAAGATGCGTTGACCGACCTACCAGTTACGTTTTCAATGAGACCAGCGATACCCTTGATGGATATCTGACGGCCGGAGTAGACCATATATTTCTTATGGATTGCCTCCTGAGAACTATCAAGTATACGACTGGCTGCAAGATAAGCATTTGCCACATCACAGACATGTAGCAAATCCATTTTTTGCTCTCCTAATGTCAGATCAATGGGTCGTCCTGTGTATGCTGAATCAATTAATAGCGATAGTAATTTACCTCTTTTGTCTCCTACTCCGTAATTATCATGAAGTTTCAGAGTGATCACCCTCATATTCTCATTGATTACATAATGGTCGATGATGTTCTCAAAAGCTTGCTTGGTCGCAGCATACAAACAAACTGGACTGTTTGCTCTGTTTTCGTAATGCTGCCAGGCAGTTCCAGTGTTCACTACTTTTCTGCAGTTTGAAGCGATTGATGCTTCCATCAGTTGCGAACCGAATTTGATATTTGAATCTATCAAAGCGTCAATTTGGTCACTGCTATGTTTTGAAATAATTTTGGACGCTACGTGATGTAAAATATCGGGTTTAATATCCTTGAATATATCAATTAAGCCTTTGGTTGTCCCATCATGAACCCGCACATTCACTTGATGCGGTAGATCACATGTGTTGGATTCACTTCTTACTATTGCGAATACCTGATGTCCCTGAGCTATGAGTTTTCCAATCAAATGCCTGCCGACAAATCCAGTTCCACCTGTAATAATGATTTTTTGTGACATTTTAGTAAAAATTTTTCAACTTGGAGGGATTTAATATTATGTAATTAAATAATGACAAAATTTTTCGAATGTATACTTTCTGTATACTAAATTCTCAATTAATAACAATAACACTTTCCCATAAATCGCGCACTAGTCATTGAATTTCTTTGTTTTTCAATACTTGTCTCTTTAGGCGGGCAAGTTTCATAAGTGTGGCAATGTAGCTTATGATAAAGATCAGCAGGTTGCGCTTGGTTTTTCCCGCTTTTCGCTTTTCGAATACAAAAGGGATTTCTTTTACGTTAAAGTTGTCTTTAGCGTAACAGAGCTTTACAAGGATTTCCTCAACAATATCAAAGTTTTCACATTCCAATGATAGTGCGCGCAAGTCGTCACCTCTGTATAGTCGGAAACTATTAGATACATCTGCGCATTGTAGTCCTAAAACGTGGCGGAACACTAAGTTTACAATCAAACTCATCCACACGAGTATTAATGGATTTTCGGTTTGTCCGCCTGGCATGTAACGAGAAGCAATAATTAAATCAGCTTGATTCCTCTGAAGCCATAATTTTTCAATAAATTCGGGGTTATGGGATCCATCGGCATCCATAAACACCACCCATTCTCCACGGGAATTCTGAATTGCAGTTTTTACTGCGTGACTATACAGCGAACCACCTATGCGTGGGGTATAGATCGCACCGAATTTTTCACATATTTCTGGTGTCTTATCTCGAGGCTGCTCTGTATCAGCAACTACAATCTCAAAGTTGATCGCAAGGCGCTTACAAACCGCATTGATACGTGGCAGCAGTAATTCTAGGTTGGTTGCCTCTTCGTAGGCGGGGAGAGCAATGGTTAAGTCTATCACTGTTTCTTTCTCCATCATAAATATTCCTCTGGCTTCAGGAGTTGTAACTGAGGGAAGGATTCTTGGGCCAACTGCCATACAGCATGTGCAAAACGATGAGTTGGCCTCCAATCCAGCTCTCTCATTGCTTGAGTGGTGTCTGCGACCAAATGTTGCGGCTCGAATCGCCCAAATGACCTCTCCCCAAATGCGAGTTTGGCTGGTATGTTGAGTTCTTCCACAAGTTTTTCTATCATAGGACGCAAAGGCTCAATGCTACCTGATCCGAGATTGTAGATTCTGCTGCCACCTCTCTCACATGGTTTCACTATGGCAGCCACAATCGCCGCAGCAATGTCGCGTGCGGAGCAATGATCACGGATTTGTGTTCCGGCAGATAAAGGCATGTGTTTTCCTTGCAGCGCTGAACGCAGCAGTGATGGAAACAAACGTGTACGATTATCACCCAGACCGCTGAAAGAAAATGGACGCAGTACGGTAATAGGAACTCCAAATTCCGCTGCAGCTGAACGAATGAGTATGTCTGCTGCAGCTTTAGTTGCACCATACGGGTGCAGGGTATCTAGGGGATCATCTTCACGCAATGGACGACCTTGTTCGCGATAGCTAAGTCCTGTACTAATGAAAATGAAATGTAGTTCTCGTAAATCTGCCGCGTACTCGCAAAGACTGATTGTTGTATCTATATTAAAATCGACCATGTCTCGCCACGCAACTCTTGGAGATTCCATACCTGTTGCAGCACAGTGCACGATGCAATTTGGCTGGAAACCTGCAACATGAACTTCTAATGCTGATTTCTTCAGACTCTCGACAGCGAGAGGCTTGACAGATGGCCAAGTGCCTCCAAGCTTTGAATCTCTGCGATGCAAGGCAAGCACCCGGAAGTCATCGCGATGACCAACAAGCTCCATGAAATTTCTCCCAAGTGTTCCAGTCGCGCCTGTTAAAACGACTCTATGCATAAATGTAGTAGTTTTAAGAACTGACGCCCAACATCTAAAAAGACTTCATGCTTTTAGCCAGATATGATCGGATCAACCTGGTAAGAATGATGATCAAGATGAAGAGCGAAATAGCAGCGAATGCCTGACCACTTCGGCCACTGAAAAAAGCCCCTCCACTCAGCATATAAGCACAAGCCCATAGTGAATTAAAGAGCAATGATACAGGAAAGTAGACAGCAAAAGGAATTTTCAGCAATCCTAGCAAATAGTTTTGTATGAACAAAGGCATTCCCGGTGCGATCCTCATCGCAAGCAGTATGCGAAACGCACTGCCACGATCTGCATCGAGAAAACATAACCATTTTGCTGGGATTTTTGAGCGAATCCAGCACCCCATGGGCGACTGCATTACGTAGTAGGTCCAAGTCAGGTTTAACGCTAACGCGCTCATGACGATGCTACAGGATTTTACGTTCGTGCCCCAGACCACACCTGCCGCGGCGAAGAGCACACTAACTGGAAAACCTAAGCCTGGTAAAATTGCAATCGAACAAAAAAGCAGCGAAGGATTTGCCTGAATGATTGAAATTAGTTCTCTGTATGCACCAGAAATCAGATTGATCATAACATGAGAATACATTTCTGGTTTCTTGACTAACGAACAATGTACTCAAAAATTGGAAAATCTCCATCAGCGACTTTCTCAAGCATACCGTTGTCTAACCATGATTTTGGAATTGAGGAAAAATCGGGATAACCCTTTGCACGAAGGTGTAAGGGGGGGCGAATTACCTCGTTTCTGACAAAAATTCGCCCTCCGCTTTTTTTTGTGTAATCGAGCACAACAGTCATGAGATGGGCAAGGTGATCTGGCCTGGTGCATTGGCTGAATTGGACAGTTTTGGCTGGACAATACCAATTCAGGTAGCGATCGACGCTCAGATAATTGCATCCTATAACCACGTCGTTTGCTGTAGCTTTTTGGATGAGCCACTCATTTTGCTGAAAGTTCAAATCCCAGTCTTTGTGTCGAAGCGGGGCTATACCTCCTGCAAAGTTGTGAAGAAATGTGATCGTAATTGCCAATGTGCCAAGGATAGCCTGCCGACCCGATGGTAAATTGGACAATGCCAGACCAAACACCAATGCCACGGAGGGCAATACTGGTATCCAAGATTCAGGCGCGCCGGCACCAATCACAAATTGAACGACGAAGTATGTTGCCAGCCAGATGCTGATTAGGACAAATCTCCAATCATTAAATAACCTCAGTCGATTGGTTGCAATCATGGCAGACTGATCAATTTTTCTCTTGAAGAGCCGCGAACAGATATAAAGAAATACCGTTACAGCTAGCAAAAACGTGAAGCCGCTGATCCAAAAGAAAAAATCTGGCATTCGGACGCCCAGCGCACTTTCCTCCGTGATATTTTTCTCTGGAAAAAGTTCGTTTAAACGCTGTGTGATGGAATCGTTATAAAACAGCCAGTTACTTGCCAAGATGGTAGACCCTAATGCAAAAGTCTCGCGAAGAGCTATTTTGTATACAGGAGAGTGGTGATGGATTGAACCCCCATTCGCGTTCAGAAGCAAGGTTTCTTCCCGCGGTATCTCAGCTCCTTCTATCGCCCATGCA
>CAZKRL010000038.1:10513-26549 GCA_964555295.1 uncultured Comamonadaceae bacterium
GTTTTTTTTCAGGCATGGATTTTTGGATCATCCATGGTATGGAAAACATAATCGCCAAACCTATCCAAACTGCTACACAATATGATACTGCTGGACGAAAACCGTCTCGAACCCACAGTGACACTGCGACAGCTGGCCCCACCAGCACAGCGCACATTATGTGAAATCCAGTGCTGATTCCGCCAATCATGCCACCGGCCCATTTTCCACGTGGACCAAGAGCCAGCCACATAGCAAACAAACTGGTAGCCCAAGCTAGCGAATATGTTTCTACTTCGTGTGAATATCGCCACACACTATAAATTGAAGCAAAAAACAATGCAGTGATAACCGAGGAAGTCATACTTAATCCCCAGCGTTGTTTGGCAATCAACCAGACCATGACGATGGCCAGGAGTCCGTATGTCAAACTCAAGGCACTAATAAACGACAGAGCATCCGGCTCTCCAAATATCTTCCATAGATAATGAGTAAATACGTGATAAAGTCTGTGTGCGGGGTTTTCAACCAGATTCGCAGGTGTAAGATCTCTGATATTGGTTGCAAATTCATAGGCATCATCCGCCTCACTATGATTGCGTATGGGATAAAAAACCCAATTGAGCAACATGACGGTTGCAATCAGAAGTAGAGGCAGCGAATTGCGTATAGATTTGATATTGATCATTCTCTGAGAGAAAGATTATGAGAAATGAATTGAGAAATTCATGAGATGTTGCAAATTTATATCATCAAACTTTTCGCCCAATGTAACATTTTCGCTACACCTTCTTCACGTGAAACATTGGGAACCCAGCCGATCAGATCAGTAGCTTTGCGATTGTCCGCGACAAACAGCCTCTGATCACTGTGGCGCCAGTTCAGCTGCTCATAATTCATATTCACACCAGTGGACTGTTCCAGGATTTCAAATAATTCCAGCAGCGAACAACTGTTGGACATACCTCCACCAATGTTGAATGCATGACCACGGGCGCGATCCATATGACGCGCAGCTGCGAGGTAGCACTCTACAGCATCGTCTACATAGAGCAAGTCGCGCACTTGTTTGCCGTTTCCCGAAATAGTGAAGGGATTGCGGTGGGGGTCGCGCTGGAGTTCGAGTGCTTTTTGACAGAACCAGCCGACCCAACCTTGATCAAACGTGGCATATTGCCTGCCGCCATAAATGGTGGAGTGCCGAAAAACAGCGGTGTTCAGCCCATACACACGGGCGAAATCCAGCATATATTGGTCAGCCGCGCCTTTAGAACATCCATATGGAGTTTGAAATTCCAACGGGGCTGACTCGTCAATGCCATGTGGAAAGGCAGGGGCGGAATAGCGTTTCTCACCTTCGACCAACTCCACATGATTGAGCTCGCCATAAACCTTGTTACTCGATGAATAAACGATCGAAGCTTCGGGGCAGAATTTGCGAACACCTTCTAACAAATTGAAGCTACCCAGCACGTTGGTATTGAAGTCGAGACGGGGATCATTCATCGAGGTAGTCATAGCCACTTGACCCGCCAGATGAAAAATGACGTCTGGGCGATACGATTCCAAAACCGCTTCGAGTTCTTGACTGTGGCTGGTATCGCCTTTGACAAAGTCCTTCAGCCCCATGCCGCGCAGCCATTGCAAATTGGCATCCGTGCCATGACGACTGAGGTTGTCAAAAACGAATACTTGTTCGGCATCGTCAAGCAAACGGGCCGCCACATTGCTACCGACGAATCCACAACCGCCGGTGATGAGGTATTTTTTCATGAGTAAGGGTGATTGTTTAGATTGGAGTCATTGCTAGCCCACTTTTCACTGCTCAGACTTCTTCGATTCTACGAACTCGCGGATCACATAGACCATATGATCAATCATTTCTTTTGTAAGACCGGGGTAGGTTCCGAGGAACATCGTTTGATTCATGATGCGATCGGCAGCGGGCAGGGGTGAAGCAGGGAGGTCCGAGCCAGGAGACGCTAGCTTTGAGGAACTGCAATCGACGACGCGGAGGGCCGCGGGGTTGTCGCGTTTGAGTTGAACGAAAGCCGGTTGCCTCACGAGATTGCCACCAAACAACATGCGGTTACCGATTTTGTGAAGGTCCAAGTGTGCGGCAAGTTCCGTTCGCGTGAAAGGGGCGGTTTCTTTGATAGTCAACTTAAACCCAAACCAGGAGCAGTCGGTTTGACAACCAGTCTTATCCCAAGAGAAATGAGATTCAAAAGACTGGAGTGCGACTGTCTGTGAGTCTGGCGCATGCCATGCAGTGGCGTGAGTAGGAAGGGCGAATTCGAGATATTCCTCCAAACCATGGAGACCGCGACGAAGCATTTCCCAGTTTCGTTTACGAGCCTCGATAAATTCCGGCAGACGCCGGATCTGCACGCGTCCGATGGCAGCTTGCGTATCGAGAGGCTTGAGGTTGAATCCAAGATGACTGTAAATGTATTTGTGGTCGTAACCTTCAGGAAGTTCTCCCAATTGCCACTGAAAGCGTTTGCCGCAAGTATCGTCCTTGCCAGAAGCGCACCAACAATCCCGACCCCAATCGCGGAAAGATTCAGCGTAGGTTTTCAACGGTGGCTTCCTCACGATATTGACGGCACCCCCTTCGCCCATGGTGAGGTGGTGCGGAGGGTAGAAAGACTGCGTGGAAATGTCGCCGAAACTGCCGGTAGGGGCTGTTAAATAGAGCGCAGAGTTGCGAGCTCCGAGGTCCGAGCTTTGATTTTCTTTTGCATCTCCCTGCTCGCAGCCCCCTGCTCCATGGATTCGGATGATGGGGTGGTTGCCTTTTTCTGCGATTTTGATGAGGTGGTCTAGACCGAGTTCTTTGGCTTTTTCCAATGGCAAGGTGTAGGTGCAACCAAGGGCATCACAATTGTCCTCGATGAGCCAAAGGTCGTATTTTTTACAGAACTCCAACACCGTAATGAGTTCGAAAGGATTGCCCAGAGCGTGAGCCATCATCACCGCCTTGGTTTTGCCGGGTGAGTAAGCGGCTTCAAGAAAAGAACAATCGGCATTTCCAGTCTGGACTTTCGCATCGATGAAGACGGGGACGGCGCCAGCTTGGATGATGGGTGCAACTGTGGTCGGGAAACCAGCCGCCACCGTGATGACTTCATCACCCGGACGAATGCGTTTGTGGGCCGGAAGCTTGTGGGTGGTGAGAGCCGAAAAGGCCACGAGATTTGCCGAAGAGCCAGAATTGACCAGCAACGAATGTTTCACGCCCATGAATTCCGCAAGCTCACGTTCCATGGCCTCTCCCTCGGGACCGAGGGTGAGCCAGAAATCAAGAGTGGCGGAGACACAGGCCTCGACTTCGTCCTCGGTGAAAACGCGACCCGCATAGGGGATGGTGTCTCCTGGCTGGTAAGTGGGCCGTTGAGGATCGTCACCCGGGCGATTTGCTGCGTGGGTAAGACGAGAATACTCGCGGGTATCCCTCTTGATGATTTCTTTCCTGAGCTTGGCAATGAAAGCTGGTTTGAAACTGACAGGCAAAACGCCCAGCTTGGATTGATGCATTTTCAGTTTTCTACTGAGTCTCACATACGATTTCTTCGGCAACGAGCCTGCAAGAAAATCGTCTTCAAGAATGGAAACACAATCGGCCCCATGATCTTGGCTCGTGATCATAAGGAGATCGACATCGCCACGCGAATCAGGATGACTCAAGACAATTGCTGGGCGATCTTTGGCACCCGTGGCATCGGTGAAAGGAAAATTGACGCGAACACAATGAGCAAACATAGCAAAAAAATTTGGAGGTTACGCGGATGTTTTTGTTCCCAGTTCTGCAAAGACCGAAGACCAGTCTTCTTCTTCGTCTTCCATTACGCTTTGCAATTGAAGCAACTCTTCCGGTTGATAACCCATGTGTTGTGCAATTTCATCGGAGGTGTAGAGCGTGATGGGAGTGTCGATGGGAAGTGTTGTGCCGTCAGTAATGACTTCGTAGCCATCTTGATGTTTGATCAGTGTAATTTTCATGATGATTGTTAGTAATTTTGTCGCTGTATGAAATTTTGCGTTTGATCGATTGCGTGTGATAATCAGATCAACGTATGAACGCAAAAAACGATGGAATCAGGTAAGTATTTTTCGATTGGGGATCTTGCCTGTTTTTGAATGAAACTGCAATCAGTGCATCAAATTCTGATATTCCTGGATTTGGCGGAGTGTCAACTCTCTGGGGTCTTGACCATCAGCTTCTCCTTGATACCACTCGGCGGTGCGGGCAATGGTTTTCTCAAAATTCCATACAGGCTGCCATTGCAAGAGGTGGAAGGCTTTATCAATGGCAAGATTGAGTTTGGAAGCTTCGTGAACCGCGTTGGGGTCGGATGCATCGACCCAGTCTCCAGAGATATGCAGCAGCAACTCACGCACGAGCTCTGCAACTGTTCGATTGCTTGTGAGAGCGGGACCGAAATTGAATGCTGAAGCAAGATTGGCGGGATTGGGCGATGTCGCAAGCGCGGCACCTAATGTGAGATAACCGCCGATCGGTTCGAGAACGTGTTGCCAAGGACGAGTGGCGATTTTATTGCGCACGGGAATGGCTTGATGCTGGCGCAAGGCTCGTATGCAATCAGGAACGATGCGATCCAGAGCCCAATCACCGCCCCCAATCACATTCCCGGCTCTGGCAGATGCCAGGCGCACGCGACCTTCGGCAGGGAAGAAAGATCGACGATAGGATGAGATCACTAATTCCGCCGCTCCCTTGCTAGCGCTGTAAGGGTCGTATCCCCCCATGGCATCTTCCTCACGGTATGCGTGAAGCCACTCACGATTTTCGTAGCATTTGTCTGTGGTGATACAGACAACGGTGCAAGATTGATCAGATCGTCTCACCACATCGAGCACATGTGCCGTGCCCATCACATTGGTGGCAAAAGTTTCGACGGGAATGTCATAGGACAAGCGAACCAGCGGCTGTGCAGCGAGATGGAAGACGATATCAGGCTTGGCGTTTACGAAGGCTTTTTCCAGCGCACCACGATCGGCAAGGTCGGCCCGAGTGTCAGAGGCAAGTCGCGGTGAGAGTCCAAGTTGATCGAAGAGAATTTCGTGGGGCTGGGGGTCCAGTGCGAAGCCGTGAACTTCAGCGCCGAGTTCCAGCAGCCATTCCGCCATCCACGAGCCTTTGAAGCCGGTGTGCCCGGTGAGGAATACGCGTTTGTTTTGATAGAAATTGTTAAACATGGGGAAGATCTGTATCTTGGAGATACGATAAGAGGTTAAAAGAAATGAAGGCTCAATATCATGTGAGCTCGCTGCTCATGACTCCCACCTCCACGCTTGTTACCATTTTTTCCATGGCGCTTTGCCGCTGTCCCACAGCGTTTCCAGTTCAATTTTGTCGCGCAGAGTATCCATCGGTCGCCAGAAGCCATGATGTTTGTAGATTCCGAGTTGTTGATCACTCGCGAGCGATTCAAGAGGCTTACGCTCGAACACGCTTGGATCGCCATCGATCCTTTCAAAAACAGAGGGATTTAGAACAAAGAAACCCCCGTTAATCCAGGAACCATCGCCTTCAGGTTTTTCTTGGAATGAAATCACGCGATTGTCTTCGAGATTCAGAGCGCCAAAGCGGCCTGGAGGCTGAACACCCGTGAGAGTTGCCTCGCATCCGGAAGATTTGTGTTGCGCGATCAGAGCCGTGATATCGATGTCGCCTACTCCGTCACCGTAAGTGCAGCAGAACGGTTCATTTTCGACGTATCGTTGCACGCGTTTGATGCGTCCACCTGTCATCGTGTCGTCGCCAGTATCCACGATAGTGACTTTCCATGGCTCCGCTTTTTTCTGATGCACTTCCATGGTATTGTTCGCCATATCGAAAGTAACATCCGACATGTGGAGGAAGTAATTGGCAAAATATTCCTTAATGATATAGCCCTTGTATCCTGCACAGATCACAAAATCGTTGATGCCATGAGCGCTGTAGATTTTGAGAATATGCCAGAGAATCGGGCGACCACCGATCTCCACCATGGGCTTGGGGCGAAGGGATGTTTCTTCAGAAAGGCGGGTTCCGAGACCGCCAGCTAGGATGACTGCTTTCATGGATGTTGGTTTTTTAGTTCAAATGACAACTGTTTGCTGCGAGGTTAAATCAAGAAACGAGAAATCTCCCTATGGCATCAACAACCAGATCTCTTTGTTGCTGCTCCAGCTCAGCATAGATGGGAATACTGATGACTTCCTTGGCAAGGCGGTGGGCGATATCACAATCATTGCGACTGGCTACGGGCAGATGGGCAAAGCATTGTTGCTGATCCATCGTCAGTGGATAATAGACCTCACAGCCAATCCCCTGCCCCATCAAGTGCTCTTTCAGAGCGTCACGACGTCCCTCGCCGATCACACGAATGGTGTATTGATTCCAGATATGATCATTGCAATCGTAGGAAACTGGGAGAACGATCTTCGCCTGAGTTTCCGCAATCCAATCGTTTTGTCGCATGACGCACTGGCAGTGAGCGGGATCTGCCACAACCACACCAGGAAGTTTTGCCAAACGCTCCGTATAGTCGGTGGCATTGTTCTGACGACCACGGGTATACGAATCATAGGGAGCGAGCTTGACCCGGAGAAGAGCTGCCTGGAGGGTGTCCATCCGAAAATTGCCACCGACTACCGAGTGGAAATACTTCGGCTGCATGCCGTGGTTGCGCATCATCCGTGCTTTCTCGGCGAGAGTGTCATCGTCAGTGACAAGCATGCCCCCGTCACCGAATCCACCCAAATTTTTCGAAGGGAAAAAACTGTAGGCACCGTAGTGACCGATTGTGCCGCAGGGCTTTCCTTTGTAACGTGCACCAATCGCCTGCGCGCAGTCCTCGATGATCCAAAGTTGATGTTTCTGCGCCAGAGCCTCGATGGCATCCATGTCCGCGCTTTGGCCAAACAAATGAACGGGCATGATGGCCTTGGTCTGAGGAGTAATCTTTGCTGCTGCTTTTTCGGCGTCGATGTTAAAACAGATCGGGCATACATCGACAAATACCGGAGTCGCTCCCACTCGTGCGACGGAGCCGGCGGTAGCGAAGAAGGTAAACGTTGGAAGAATCACCTCGTCTCCAGGTCCAAGACCAAGAGCCATCAAAGCCATGACAAGTGCGTCGGTGCCAGAACTGCAGGATATCGCATGTTTCACCTCGAGCATGTTGGCGCACTCCTGCTCGAATGCCAACACGTCGGGCCCCATAATGAATTGGCCGGAAGCGAGCACGCGTTCAAAGGCTTCGCGCAACTGGGGTGCGAGTGGATGATTCTGAGCGTTGACGTCGAGAAGAGGAACAGGCATGGGAAGAGAGAGCGGGAGAGCGGGAGAGCGGGAGAGCGGGAGAGCGGGAGACTTGGGGATAGGGAGATGGAGAAAGGCAGAAAGCAGAAAGCGAGGAGTAAAGGGGGAGTGGCGCGCGCGGTTAACGAGGAACATCGAATAAGAACCAAGAACTAACCGCCATGGCTGTAGGTTAGAGGCCGAGTTCTTGAAGATAGGATTCGAAGTCAGTGAGGTGAGCCGAGAGGATCGAACCAAGGATATCGAGCTGGACTCGTTGATACTCGTGAACCGCGATGTTACGAAATCCAACCATATTTTTCATGATACCAGCGGAGTTGGTAGAGATCAGCTTGGCACTCGCGAGGATATCAAAGGCATCGCGACTGTTCTGGGGGATACCCAGGCGGTCGACGGCGATACGGTGCATGGCAAGATCGATGGATGCCTCGCAGGCGCGCAAGAGATTCAGAATCACAGAGTCCTGTGTGGTGAAATGATTCAAGCGAGATGCGTCACCGCGATATTCATCCTTGATGCGACCAAGACAGCGCCGGATGACTTCTGCTTTGTTGATGGAAATATCGTCCATGTCGGGTGGCCTATCGGGTGGCAAGCACTTCATGTCGCTCTTCGTTGAGTCGAGCATAGTCGGAAAGAGCTAGCATTTCAAACTGACGCATCAATCGCTCATCATACACGCAAACGGCCTCGCCCGTGCGGATGACTTCCTTGCGAAATACAGTGGAAGCCCTTGATAAATCGATGAGGTCTACTTCAGTCCCGTATTCACCCGAGAGTGTATTAGCCATTTTGAAGAGCTCATAAGCATCGACGGTCGCAGTTGGTAGGAATGCGATGTCGATGTCGCTCAGAGGATGCTCGTTTGACGTCCCATGCGAGCCGAATACATAGATCACCGCTGGCGAGAACCGAGCGAGCGCGCGGTCAAGGGCGTCGATTTGAATTGATGTAAGGCGCATGGAGGGACGAGATCGGGGGACTTAGGGAGAGGGAGAAAAGTAGAAAGCGAAGAGCAAAGAGGTGAGAGGTGCGAGCGGCTGTCAGAGAACCACAAACTGTGCGACGCGCTTGATTGAAGATTGATGATCTTTGAATTTTGATATTAGATTGGAAAGAAGGAAAAATTAGGCACTGCCGCGAAGCGGAATCATTGGCAAATGAAGGCTGTGACATTTATCCATTGGGTTTTTCGTAGCCATTCATATGGTATGATTTCCGACCCGTATGCTGATTGATCGCCGACCAAACGAACTTTGGATTGCTGCGCAGATAGCGCATGGCGAGCCGGCGGGGATTGGTCAGCAGGCGATAGAACCATTCGAAGCCCGACCCGCGAAGCCATTTTGGGGCTTCGGGCACCAATCCCGCCTGAAAATCGAATGCGGCACCCACTCCGAAAAAGAGAATGCCATGATCCAATGTTGCCAGACGCTCGGCATACTTCTCCAAAAAGCCCGCCATAAAGCGCTCTTGTTTCGGAGTAC
Source organism: uncultured Comamonadaceae bacterium (assembly GCA_964555295.1). Taxonomy (GTDB): domain Bacteria; phylum Bacteroidota; class Bacteroidia; order Flavobacteriales_D; family Sanyastnellaceae; genus CAZKRL01. The sequence goes on from CAZKRL010000038.1 coordinate 19,313, forward strand.
TGAGACCCACCCAAAAGCAATGCGGTTTGGATGTCAGAATTTGCTCTAACAATTGCAACTCTTCCTCTTCTGTCAGTGGACGAAAAGGTGGAGTGACGATTCCGGCAATCTCCAAGCCGGGATGGCGCGCCAGCAATTTTTGGCTTAACGTTTCCACCACGCCATCTCCCCCGCCCCAGAAAAAGTGACGTCTTTTTCGGGAAATACCTTGGGCAATCATGGTCGGCATGAATTCCGGCCCACAAACCTGGCGCATGTGATCGTGCCCCTGCCATCGCCCCATCCACACCATGGGAATACCATCGGGGATGCTCAGAAAACTGCGGTTGTGAATGGCTTTCAATTTCGGGTCATCCTGGGATTCCATGACTCCATGCACGCCAGTCACCGTCACGTAACCCACCGTGCCGGGTTGATCCAGCGCGGCGTTTACTTCCCTAAGAGCAGACTCCATGTTCACGGCGTTGATACCAACGCCCAAGACATTCGCACGGGGGATATGGGATTGAGTTAACATGACGGTATACTGTGCTTGACGGATTACTGGATCACGGTTTCACCGCGTTTGCGTTTTTCATATTGCTCTTTGATCCACCAGTATGTGGTTTCAAGGCCTGTCTTCAAATCAATGCCTGGTTCCCAGCCAAGAACTTGTTTGATCAGTGTGTTGTCTGAGTTGCGTCCACGCACACCTTGAGGCGCATCGAGTTTGTATTTGCGCTTCATTTCGACTCCGGCGATGCGCTCGATGATGCTCAGTGTCTCATTGATGGAAACCAGTTCACTGCGCCCCAGGTTGAGTGGATCGGAGTAGCTCGATGCCATCAATTTGTCGATACCGGTAACGCAGTCATCGATATACATGAACGAGCGTGTCTGCTCGCCATCGCCCCAGATTTCCACTTCCATGGTGCCTTCATCAATGGCTTGAATCACCTTACGGCAAAGTGCCGCAGGCGCTTTTTCACGACCACCATCCCAGGTGCCTTTCGGACCATAGACATTGTGGAAACGGAATACGCGGACATTCATCCCGAAGTCTTGCTCGAAGTGTTTGCACAGGCGCTCCGAGAAAAGTTTCTCCCAGCCGTAACCGTCTTCAGGCATGGCGGGATACGCATCGGATTCCTTCAACGCAATCACAGCGGCTTCTTCCTGACGATAGTCCGGATAAGCGCATGCTGATGAAGAATAGAAGTAAGCTTTTGCACCGCAGTCTTTCGCCGCCATCAACAAGTGAGTGCTGAGAAGAACGCTGAGCATGCAAAGCGCTTTGTTCTTCGTGATAAAGCCCATGCCACCCATGTTACAGGCGAGATTGTAAACCTCGTCGCAGCCTTCGGCCACTTTGTAACAATTGGCTTTTTCCTCAAGGTCCATGACATGGTTTTCCGCTTCTGGATGGAGTTGATACCATTTATCGAGGGGTTTGATATCGGCCACCACGACACGATGACCACGACTGATGAGAACCCGTGCGAGTTCTCCTCCGATGAATCCGCCGCCACCGGCGACTAGTATTTTTTTGCTCATATTTGTTAGTTGTTAGGTTAGTAAAAATCTTATGAAATGTGGAAAAAATTTTCTCAGGACTCTGAGTCACTTTGTCAGCAAGGCAAACAAAAGAGGAATTCCAACGTTATTTTTGGAAACACCATGTTCATATCAGCGATGCAGAAGGATTGATAACACTGTGAAGTGACTGGAGAGCCAGAGCCCTTGCGTGAACTTTGGCATTTGTGAGTTTGCGGCTGATGACCGATTTTTTTCTGAATGTTGATTGAGCTGTTGTTGGAATTCTCCTATTGAGCTTGTCTTTCATGATGAAAGAACCAGTAATTCTTGCCATTTTCGACTGAAGGCATTGGCAGAAAATTCGTCGAGAAAGCGTTGGCGATTTTTTTCACCGATTGCCAAGAATTGAGCCCGATGCGCGATGGCGGTGCGCAAGGAGTCGAGAAGCGCGTCACGATCCTTGGCGTTGCAAAGCCAGCCGTTTTCCGCATGAGTGATGGCGTCTGGAATACCACCGACACGCGTGGCAACGACAGGCAATGCGCACGCCATGGCATCGATCACAGCGAGGGGGAAAGCTTCAGTCCATGAAGGCAGGCAAAAGAGATCCGCGGCGGCGAGTACTTGAGTTTTACGCGCGCCCCAAAGTTCGCCATGCCACTGGATCTTTGCGGGGTAGGCACCTGAGGAAAAAACCTGCCGTAAATGAGCTTCGCTTTCTCCAGCTCCGGCACCTCCATAAAAATCAAACGCAAGATTGGGATTTTCAGCACAGAGAATTTCAGCGGCAGAAAACAACTCACGCCAGCCTTTTTCCTCGGTCATGGCAGAAACGTAAACGATGCGCAAAGGTTGCTGTAGACGATGCTCAAGACTGGGTCGTGGATCGGGAATCCCGTTGCAAATGGCTCGAAGCTTTGATCGATCAAAAGAATCCGGCCACTGACGAATCAGCGATGGGGCACAGGCCACCCAAAGATGAGGCAAACGGATCACGTGGCGGGCATATTCTGCCAACAGTTTCGAGCCTGTATGCCAGGGAAATCGACTCGGGTCCATGTGCACCCATACGATGGTTTTTTTTCCTAACAGACGAGCCAGGTATAGGAAGGCAGAGTCTTTGAGAAAAGGACCGACGAAAAACGAGTGCGTCATCAGGATCACATCGACGCGATGAGTCACACAAAGCCACAGAGTGCGGAACAAGTAGGACAGCCAGAGAAAAACTTTGCGCAGTGAAAACGAACCAAGTTGACTGCGGTCGTTCGTGTAAGACGCATTGATCAGATGGACTTCCGCGCTAGGCCACGTTTGCATGATTTCGGCCAACTGGGCGGCCATGATGGCTTGCCCATGAATCGGAGGAGACGTCTGGGCAATCAACAAGATGGAAGTTTTTCGCATGATTGTAGGACAAACAATCCTCGTTCACCCCTGGCCGATGCAATACATCTCGAATCCGAGTTCGCGCATGCGTGCAGCGGGCAGGATGCTGCGACCATCGAAGGCAAACGCGGGTTTGAACATGCTTTGATGAATGGCGGAAAAATCGAGGTTGCGAAATTCATCCCATTCCGTGAGAACCACCATGGCGTGGGCTTGATTCAGCGCAGACATCGCATCAGGAGCAATGTGCAAATGGCTGGAAAGAAGATGATCGGGAACACCCACATATGCGAGATCCGCGAGAATGGTTTTCGCAGGAACCTTGGGATCGTAGATCGCAACGTGAGCATTTTCCATCAATAGATCGCGAACCACATAAATGGCGGCCGATTCACGAGTATCATTGGTGTCTTTTTTGAACGCAAAGCCAAGCACACCGATTTTTTTACCAGAAACCGTATTGAACAACGTGTGAACGATTTTTTGCGAAAAGCGGGACTTCTGCCAATCATTCATGCGGATCACCTCATTCCAATAGCGGGCGACTTCCGGCAGGCCAAAGTGCTCGCAGAGGTAGACGAGATTGAGAATATCCTTCTGAAAACACGAACCACCGAACCCGACTGAAGATTTGAGGAATTTCGGACCGATACGGGAATCATAACCGATGGCGCGGCTGACTTCGTCGACATTCGCGCCGGTTTTTTCGCAGAGCGCGGAGATCGAGTTGATCGACGAGATGCGCTGGGCGAGAAAGGCATTGGCGACCAGCTTGGAGAGTTCCGATGACCAAGTGTTGGTGGTGATGATGCGTTCACGCGGGATCCAGTGAGCGTATACCTGAACTAGGCTCTCGATCGCAGCCAGGCCTTCGGGCGTCTGTTCACCACCAATGAGAATGCGGTCAGGATTTTCCATGTCAGTCACGGCGGTACCTTCTGCCAAGAATTCCGGATTGGAGAGAACCTGGAATTGCCCCGTGCTCGAATTTGATTCGAGAATGGTTCTCATGGCCTCAGCCGTGCGCACGGGAATGGTGGATTTTTCCACGACAATGGTGTTGCCCTTTGCTTCCTCCGCAATCATCCGCGCTGCGGACTCCACATAACAAAGATCAGCCGCACGACCGGCACCAGCGCCATACGTTTTCGTGGGTGTGCCCACGGCGACGAACACCATATCGGCTTCACGGATGGCGGCACGAACATCCGTGCGAAAAAAGAGATTGCGATCGCGGCAGCCATTCACCAATTCCAGTAATCCGGGTTCATAAACCGGGAGATCCTGGGAGTTCCATGCGGCGATACGAGCCTCATTGAGGTCGACCACGGTGACCGTGATATCGGGACATTTCGCCGCGATCATTGCCATTGTGGGGCCGCCAACGTAACCGGCGCCAATGCAGCAGATGTGTTTGATTTGCATGGAAGTGAAAGTGAGTATAAAAGGATTGATCAGCCAATGGAGCCGATGCGAAATTACAGAACGAAGTTGCGGAAATACGCAATCGTCTCGCGGATACCGTCATCGAACTGGACTACTGGTTCCCAGCCGAGGATTTCTTTGGCGCGCGTGATGTCGGGCTTGCGCACTTTCGGATCATCCGGAGGCAGAGGTTTTTGGTCGAGTGTGAGAGGAATGCCAAAATGACGTGAAACTGCCTCAGCGAACTGCATGATGGTCATTTCATGAGGATTCCCGCAATTCACAGGGAGGTGGAAATCGCTCTGCGCAAGTTTCCAAATTCCAGCAACGAGATCGGAAACATAGCAAAAAGAACGTGTCTGCGAACCATCGCCAAACACCGTCATGGGTTCACCGCGCAAGGCCTGACCGATGAATGCGGGAACGACCCGTCCGTCATCGAGGCGCATGCGCGGACCATAGGTATTGAAGATACGGACGATTTTGGTATCGAGTCCGTGGGCGCGATGGTAGGCCATGGTGGCAGCTTCCGCGTAGCGTTTTGCCTCATCATAACAGCTACGTACACCAATCGAGTTCACATTGCCCCAGTAACTTTCTGGTTGGGGGTGAATTTCAGGATCGCCGTATACCTCAGAGGTGGAAGCTACGAGAAACGTAGCGCCTTTTCGCAACGCAAGATCAAGCGCATTATGTGTAGCGTAAGACCCAGCCTTCAGTGTTTCGACAGGGATCTGTACGTAATCGATGGGACTCGCCGGCGAAGCCATGTGGAAAACGTAGTCCACGGAACCATCGATATCGAAAGGCAAGGAAACATCGTGCTCGATGAAGGAAAAGCTGGGATTACCTTGAAGGTGAGCAAGATTGCGGGCGTGTCCGGTCACAAAATTGTCCAGTGCCACGACTCTCAGCCCACTGGCAATAAGCAGATCGATCAAATGGGAAGGAACAAACCCGGCACCACCGGTGACAACTGCTGTTTTTTGACTCATAATGATGGTGAAAGATGATTTTTGTATTTCTGGATCAATTTATCCGCTTCGGTAAGCGCCATTCCCGTCACTTGATCCATGTTGTAGTAGCGATAGGTTCCGAGACGACCGATGAATGAAACATTTGTCTCCTGCTCGGCAAGCTGTCGGTAGCGCGCATAGAGTTGAGCTGTGACATCCGTGGGAACAGGATAAAATGGCTCTTTGTCTGGTGTCCAGTCTTCGGGAAATTCGCGTATGACTGTGGTCGCTTCGATTTTTTGACCCGTGGCATGCTTGATTTCCACCGTTCTCGTGTAGGGCACCTCGAGGTCGGGATAATTCACCTGCAAGGCTGGTTGCCAAAATCCCGTTTTGCCTGAAATGGCTTCGCGATCGCGAAGTTGGTCTCCCGTGTAGGTTTCTCTTTCAAAACGCAAAGAACGGTAGGGTAGCGAGCCATAACAGTGACCGTAATATTCATCGATAGGCCCGGTAAAAATGAGATGTCGGAAATTCCAAAGTTCTTTTTCCTGATGGAAGTCTCTGCCCAGACGTAGCGTCAAGCCCGGAGAGTGAGCGATCATTTTATCAAACATCGCGGAATAGCCGTCGGCCGGCATCGCTTGGAAGGATTCAGTCAGGTAGCGGTCATCGCGGTTCAAGCGAATCGGAATCCGACCGCAAACCGAAGCCTGCAATTCCCTTGGATGGCGTTTCCACTGCTTGAGCGTGTATGGCTCAAAGAACATCCGGTAAAAATCCCAGCCTACCTGGCTCAGGATGACCTCCTCGGAATTTTGCGGATGATCGATCGGTTCGCGATGGGTTTCCAAGTAATCGCGCCACTCGAGTTCCGTTGCTGAACGCCCCAGCCACTCCTCAAAAGTATTGAGATTGATCGGAAAACTCCAGTAGCGGTCGTGGGTGAAGCTTTTGATTTGATAAGAAACCTGATGCCACTCGGTGAACTGGGAGAGATACTCGACGATGCGGGCAGAGTTGCTGCGAAAATAATGCGGACCATAAGGGTGGATCAGCACGCCGGCTTCATCGTAGCAATCATAAGCATTGCCTCCAATATGCTCGCGCTTGTCCACCACCACGCAAGAAAAACCTGCTTGCGTGAGTCGCTCCGCCGTGACGAGTCCGGAAAAACCGGCCCCTACGATAAAAAAATCAACATCAAAAGATTCGCTCATGACTCCCAGCGGATTTCAGCTTTTCAGCACGCTACCGCCCTTGGTCGCAAGTTGCAGCGCGCAACAAAACCAGCGGGGGAATTCGGCAAATCAGGGGTGCAATCCATGACGATTCATGGAGGGAAACTCTTCCCACGCCAAAACTAGAGAATGGCAGGTTTTTGTTCAAGAAAAAATGAACAAATTACAGGGATGAAATAAGGGCTTTTTCCGCCTTTTCCCTGTCCCTGTTACGATGTAAGATCATTTCATGAGAGAATTTTTTGCCAGATTAACAAAAAGGGCTTGTTTTTATGGGTCAATCATGCAATCAGTGAATGTATGAAAAAACTTAATGCCTTGTTAATCTTATCGACGTTGTTCACATTCCCCTCCCTCGCGTGGTCTCCGGGCGTATCAGATCCTGCGGCCTTGACGAACCTTACGGTGGACATAAAGAACCGCGAAGACGTCATTTCCTTTTATCAGAACGTTTACAAAGCCTCTGAGAACTTCAGCACCGTGTTAAACTGGTCCGGAAATGTCGACCAATGCAACGAAGGTGCTCTGAATCCAGATTTCGTCAACCTGATGCGCAGGCGCATTAATTATTATCGGGCGCTGGCGGGAGTACCAGCGAAGATTGTCATGAACGACTATTCCACAGTGGTGGTTGATGATACGTATTTCAACGACACACCCGCATCCACTCTGAAATCTGAGGCCGCTCAGAAAGGCGCCCTGATTCTTGCTAAA
>CAZKRL010000039.1:0-26212 GCA_964555295.1 uncultured Comamonadaceae bacterium
AGGCGCAAACCATTCTTCAAGTCCGCTCGGAGTAGACATACAATTGTAGAGTATGTGCGCAGAGGTCTTTAAGAGGTATTCTATTTCTATAGCAACTTTGGACATACTCGAGGTTTAGGTAATGCAAGGATAACCCATTTCAGTCAATTGCAAATTAGTAAATTGAATTTTGGGACGTCATCAACCTCTCTATATTTGCGGCCGCTATTTTTTTGGCGGGGTAGCTCAGCTGGTTAGAGCGCATGATTCATAATCATGAGGTCGGGGGATCGTGCCCCCCTCCCGCTACAGATAAAATCAAACAAAAAAGGTGGCCTATGCCACCTTTTGATTTTTCAAGAAGTTGAAATCAATCTTCACGATCGTAACGAGGACGGAAACCGCCTTCACGACGACCACCTCCACCTCCGTATCCGCCGCCTCTTGGACGGTCATTTGAGCGAGCTGGGCGGTCTTCCGCTTGTTTGACATTGATTTTGCGACCTCCAACGTCGGATTGGTCGAGTTGTGCAATCGCATTGCGCGCTTCTTCTTCGGATTCCATTTCTACGAATCCAAATCCACGCGAACGGCCGGTAGCACGATCTGTGATAACCTTGGCTGATGCCACAGCACCAAACCTTGAGAAAACTTGAGAGAGCTCATCGCTCGACATGCTGTAATTCAGCCCTGAAACAAAAATGTTCATTGAATAAAAGAGTTAAATAATAATTTTTTAAACCACCACTACACTCAACAAAACTTTCAGGGCAAACCGAAAACGCAGTGTTGAATAAGAAGAAGTCACGCCAAAAGTAAACGAAATTCTCGCATTTCAAAATTTCATTACGCTTTATTGAATCTCAATTTCAACTTCATACCCGGAATGTGCGCGCAGATTAAGAACCTCACCAGAGTCAAAAATGAAGTATTGACCTTTGATGCCTGCAAGCGTACCAGCCACAAGGGGCGTGCGATCTAACTTTATTGAGGAGATCTTTTTTGGTGTCCTCGCAATGGGATAAATGATATGAGTTACATGGTCATCATCGGACAAAAACATAGCCAAATCTTCTTGCATCAAATTTTCAATTCGTGATTTTTGCTTCAGTAACTCGGTCGTGTCTTGAACATCGCTTTTGATCATCGCTTGCCATGAGGTCTTATCTGCTATGAAGTCTTTCAAAAAAACTTCAATTTGTCCAGCAAGCTGTCTGTATGGTGTTTCAGCTAAAACGATTGCGGCACAAGCGCCTTGATCAATCCATCGGGTAATCCTATTTTCACTGCGCGTTACTCCGACCTTTACCTTGTCAGTATAGGATAAATACACAATATGATCACAGTTATGATATTTCATCTCCCACTCAAAATCACGCAACGCCACACCTTCATGAATCCTGCTCAATTCTGGATTGATCACACTTGGAGCCGCGGCCGGAGACGTGAGCCACGCATCATAGCATAAGCCCTCGCCGTATGTCTTCTTGATGTCTTTTCCGGTTTCAATACAATTGATTTTTCCGGTAAAGCGTATGGTAATGTAGCTGTCAACCAATGGATTTATCGTCACCCCTCCTTGTTTCTCAAGATTCGAAAACAGGGGCAGTGAATACTCTGCCATTCCTTTAGAGCTGAGATGTGCCGCCATCTTTCGCAGGTGTGTGCGATATTTCATTACTGTGTTATATTGATTAGATACTTTTGCGAAGATTAGGAAAACATGTATATCGAGTCTGAAAAACTTTATTCACCCCTGCACTACACTGAGTATGTCTGCCTGCTCGAAGAAGAGAATATCCATAAGCTACCGGTGCATTTGCAAGATTACACACGTTTGAACGCAAGGCGAATGCAGCGTTGGGAAAAAACCTATCACCCTTCAATTCAGGCCCAAGAAGCCGCTAATTCCAATCACGCAGTTCGTCATGCATTTATCATCACTGAACCATGGTGCGGCGATGCAGCCCACTGTATTCCCGCTATTCAAAAACTTCTGTCAGTCACCAATGAAATTTCTTCTGTCGTATATATTCTCAGGGATATTAATCTCGAGGTAATGGACAGGTTTCTAACGAATGGTAAGCGTTCTATACCTATTCTCATACTAACTGATGAAAAGCTCCATGTTTTAGCCACATGGGGGCCACGACCTGCGGCGTCACAGAGAATCGTTGATGCCGCGAAAACAGAAAATGGCGACACGGGTAATTGGAAGGAAGAGTTACAACTGTGGTACAATCACAACAGACAGCAGGACCTCGAAACAGAATACATTGAGGTTTTGACTCGTTGTAACCGCGATTCAAAGAATTGTTAAACTCGAACGGTTAAACTGGCTTGAGAGGCAGATTCGCACATTGAATTTTTATTGCTTTCAAGAAATTATGAAGAAGAAATTGAAAAATGTAGCCATTGCAGTGTGGTTGTTAACATTCCCGGCTTTGGGCTCATTTGCCCAGACAAATTATTCCATCAGTGGTACGATCAAGGATTTGCAGGACACGATTATTTTTCTTGCCAACTATTACGGCAATAAACTCTATTACAATGATACCGCTGCGGTTGACTCTAAGGGGCGGTTCTCATTCCCAGGTAAGCCATTCAAAGAGTGCGGGAAATACTCGATAGTCATGCCCGACAACAACCGGTTTGATTTTGTTGCCGCGGATGAAAATATTGTGTTTGAATTTACCAGGGATTGCAGTATCGCTAACCTCAAAGTGAAGGAGTCGGTGAATAATAAAATTTTCTTTGACTATGTTAAGTATATCAGTGATAAAATGTCGGCACGAAAGCCATTGGATGCAGCGCTTGCTGATAGCACACTGACGGATGAGGCGAAAAAGCCTTTCAGGGAACAAATGGTTAAACTGAACGATGAGGTCATGGATTATCAGAAGGAATTAATCAAGAGAAATCCGGACTTGCTTGTTAGCAAACTGCTCAAAATGTCTATGGACGTTGAGGTGCCCGAAGCTCCGGCCGACTCATCAGCCGAAGGGAAGCGCACATGGGGTTATTATTACTTCCGAAATCACTACTTCGACAATCTTGATCTCACAGATCCAAGGATGATTCGCGACCAGGCCTACCATCGTTTGATCGAACGTTACATCAAGGAGACACTCCCTCAAATGGCCGACACGATGATGAAGGAGGCGGATGCACTCATTTCAAAGCTGGGGTCTAATGAAGACGGCTATAAATACATTGTCCATCAATTTACTTACCATTTCGAAACCGGTAAAATCATGTGTCTCGACAAAGGGTTCGTGCATATGATTGATAAGTATTATACGCCCGAGAAATGCACATGGATGAAACGTGAAAAACTGGATGAGATGAAGAAGGCGGCAGATGATAAGCGCCATTGTTTGTGCGATGTTATCGGCCAAAACATTATCCTTCCCGACTCTTCTGATCGATGGAAATCCATGTATGATTTGAGATCGAAATACACCTTGTTGGTAATATGGGAGTCTTCGTGTGGGCACTGCAAGAAGGAGGTCCCGAAACTGAATGAGCTATACAAACGATGGAAGTCAAAAGGATTAGAGGTATATGCTGTGCACAATAATTTGGAGGTGGACAAATGGAAGAAATTCATTCGAGAAGAAGGTTTGGAGTTTGTGAATGTTTGCCGCAACCAGTTCATTATGAATCAGGATTCAGCGACGAAACTCATTTATGGTGGAGTTACGACACTACCCAGTTTGAATTTCCATCAGTACTGGGATGTGAATAGCACTCCGAAAGTTTATCTGATGGATAAAGAACACAAAATCATTGCCAAAGGAATTGGTCATGAGCAACTAGAGGAAATTTTGGATCGGCTGGAATCTGGCAACAAAGAACTTGGACCGATGAAGGAAACTAAGTTCGAAGACGAGAGACCTCAACCGAACAAGAGCAATAAGTCTCAGCAATTGAAGACCAACAAGAAATAACGAGGGATGAAGGAAGGAACTTAAAACAAGTTCTATCGCAGTTTGAAGTAAAGTCGAGTTACGAATATGCCGTTACCGTCGTACTTCCCCGCGTCTGACTCAACACCACTTGTTACGAATGCTAAATCATAACCCTGAGAATGCATTTCATTGAGCTTTGACATGATTACGGCATCGTTCGAGGCGATATTTTGGAAGTTAATCCCAACAAGACTGAAGAAATTCAACATTTTGGTTTCACGTAGTCCGTCAATCTTAACGTCTGAACGATCCACGTCAGATTGCTTGGTGTCTTTCCCCTCTGAGCGCGTGGTCGTGAATGTATTATAATCTACCTGTGAAGTTGCCTCAATCATGCGAGACCGACCAATCCCCCCGGGAAGAATGGACTCGATAATGGTTACCACCTTGTATTGTGAAAAACCGATTTGGCCGGTTAGTAGTAGAATAAAAGTGATGAGTTGTTTCATAGATGATGATTAATGGTTTGAATGTTCGTTATTAGCTGATTTGGCAATATTAAATAACTAGATATCTTCAGCGATCCCTCCGGCGCTTATTTAACGCGCATCACCGATACTGGAATCATCACTTCTTCCATTGATATACCCCCGTGTTGAAAGGTGTTTTCATAGAAGTGTACGAATTGGTTATAGTTGTTGGGATACACAAAGAAATCATCTGACTCTGCAAAGATGAAGGTCGAGGAAAGTCCGGATTTAGATAAGTAGATGTCGGCAGGATTGCGCACCTCAAACACTTCTTTCGCATTGTAATTCAGATTGCGGCCCAATAATTGGCGTAAGTTGGTGTTTCAGCGGCTAAGCATAATGAGTTATTTGTATTCTCGGCACTTAGATTAGTAAATGTTGAATTGGTTGGGGCCGAAAAAATAGACAGGATCTCATCGTATTGAAGTAATCCCAGACATTCATAGCGAATTCTATACACTGCGCATGTATTTGAATTGTGCGTCTGTAGGATTTGTGTCGAAAGTCTGTGATTGAGAGTGTCCTTATTCGATGTTGAAAATCAAAATACCGCTCCACAGCAACGAAGGTTAAAAATAATTTCAAATAATCGGGAAATAATTTTTTATTCGTATTATTATATTGTATGTTTGTGTCATCTTATAGAGTTTCTCATATTCTTCTGGCGCATTTAATTAAAATACAATTGAATTGTATTCTAATTAATTATTTATTATAAATCTATAATTCATTTATTACAGAGACTATGGACTATTATAATTATCTCAACAACAAGAAAAATACGGGAAAGTTATTTGGTTTAATTCCCTACCCTGAAATAGAAGAAATTCATTTTTTTTATTTGACTTTGATCATAAGCTCAGGCCTTGTTTATATACTCCCTTTTCATATCTACATTCCTATATTATTTGGAATACTTAATATCGAATTTGCCAGCGTATATTCTCTCCGTGAGGATATAATTATACAATGCGAAGCTATGGAGAGCTTGTTCGAAAATGATTTCAGAACTAGGGGTATTGACATCGATTTTCCGGATGATCCGTTACATATTACTAAAAGCGATAGAGATTTTATTTTTGATGACATATACTACCCAACGGTACGCAAGAAATCACTCATATCTTATAAAGTAAAAACGTTTCGAAAAGTGTTTTTCAAAATGCTTTTACTTCATGTCCCATTTATAGTCTTGTGGCATCTATTCGTCATCTCAATACTAACTTAAAAAAATAAATTATGAAAGCTTACAGATTTAATGATTTTGAAATGAGCCGTGTAATTTGGTTAAAGAAATGTTTTGAGTCTGAAGGGTTTGATTTCTCCAGTTTTAGAAATCCTGAAGTGTATTATGCAGATTTCGCTGATCTTGATACATCTATTAAGATTCAATCGAACACTAATAAGGATATTTCCCCAGACTATTTGGGTGTTTATCATTATCAATTGAAAAACATCGACAATGAAAAAGTGATGAGTACAGAGTTGCCTTTTGACTGCATATCTGATGAAGGTAGCATTATTTTGTTTCAAGATAGAATAGAGGAAGTTTGTGGTAAACGTGGTTTAAATCTTATGGTGGAAAACGTGAATTTTGTAGTGCTGATGCATGAGTTGGGGCACTGGTTTACTCATTGGCCTAAGTATAGTAAATTCAATTGGCACAGAGGTTTTCATCGGCCACTAATTTTCACCAAGGAGGGTTTGGCGCAACTAATTGCCTATTGGGCCTGTGGAGATGATTTAAAATTGCTCGAAACAATGAAGTGTTTGAGCCCTCAACTTAATAATACGATTGATGACACCAATGCATATGGTGTTTACACCAGGCTTATCGGAAGGAGCATGCCAGAAATTATTCGAAAGATGGGTCAAATCAGGAAGGCATGGTTTATGACTGACGAGAAAATGCTGGAATTCTTGTTGGCGGAGGAAATTGACTTAATGAAATGGCTCGTCGTAAATAAGTATACGTTAGAATCAGTGTCAACGTATCAGGAAATAGATTTTATTGGAATTCGTGATGATGACAATAATATGGATAGTGAGATTATGCGATATCTATTCCCCACTTCGGACTTATCTTCAGGCAATGGTTGGCTGAATCGAAGTTTGTCGACCAATTATAACAACTAAGGCAAGGACAACGTTAACGGAAGCAGATTCTTCAAGTTACAGCGCTTTAAATTGGTCGCATATTTCTTTATATTATAAGGAAGAGTTTCATGCTCTCATTCAATGGGTTCAATCGGGAGCCTTAATGAAGAATTTATGCGATAGTTGATACTCGAAATCATTCAATGGTTTGGCAGTACTAGTGTTATTTCATATAGTAAGAATTGTAGATCGTCCTTTCACGTACTAATTCACGGTAAGGAGTAATTAAAATTTTTTTAGAGTTGATTTGTTGAAATTGCCCTACGGCGGTGTGAATGGTCACCTCGAAATATACGAATGGATCACCATAGATATTGACGCATTGAGATTGTAATAAAATTAATTCAAAGAAATATTATTATGAAAGTAGAAAAATTGATTGAAGAGCATCTTATTCCTTTGGTTCAAAAAAATGCAGATCTTATTCCCTTGACAGAATTGAAGTCCATTAAGGGAATATCCCAGAACCAAGTGTTGCTAGGAGTCATAAAATTGATATTCAAGGAAAGAGTAACCATTCAAACTTCCCGGCGTGAACGAGAGGATTTGCGAGTGTCGTTTCTACAAACGGCCAGGAAACACGATTTATCTCTTTGTGAATTCCATAAAATTTGTCAGTGTATTGACGTATACTACTATTTCCGTAATCGGTATGAATGGAATGACTTTATCAAATGTTTGCCCATTGCAGCACGCAATTGGTCTATCTTGGATTTCCTCAGTCACAATGGACGTAGATTATTGGATTTGAAAGTCATATGTCGTTGGGTAACAGGTTATTGTTCTGGACATTCTCCGATGGCTTTATCGGAATTGGGTTTGTCAGCTGAAGAGATAATAAATATTCACCAGGAAATGGCGATAAACGACTTTATTCCTTTAAATCAGGAGTTACTTGACATCAAAGCAGAGCGGTCGGCTTATTATATAAGTGGAATTTTACGGCCTAGGTTAATTGAGCTCGCATTGAATAGACCTATTCCTTGTATTGAAAGGACTCAACTATACGGCAAAGGTCTTTATTTGGAGAGATCTGCCAATGATATTTCGCCCGTAGATCTTTGTTATAATGTTGATGAGAGCGTCCTTTTTTCCGAGGTATTTGATCTGGCCAATAATATTGGCCCCGACAGTAATTCTACATTAACATTATTGTTGCATGGAAAATCGGGAACAGGTAAGACCGAGTTTGCAAATCAGTTGGCCAGGCAATTGGGAGGAGGGATAATGCAATTGAATTTTCCTGAAATTCAAAGCAAGTACATCGGAGAGACTGAAAAAAACTTGCAGAAGGTTTTTGCTATATATCAACGTGCTCGAAGGGAGCGTGCACAACCACTGGTGCTTCTGATCAACGAGGCGGATGGAATTATGAATAGCCGCGTGAGGATTTATAGTAGCAATGATGCATTTCACAATCAAAATCAAACGGTTATGCTGGAACTACTAGAAAGCGCGACCGGGATTGTCGTTGCTACAACCAATCAGATTGAGAATGTTGACCCGGCGTTTTTTCGTCGCTTTATGTTCAAGCAAGAAATTCGATTACCTCAGAGAGATGCGCGAGTTGCAATTATAAAAAATTTGAATTGCGAGCAATATATGAGTGGTGATTTAATTGAATTACTTATTTGTAGCGAATGGAGCCCCGGTTCTATGGCCATTATAATGAATCGTATACGGCGCTTATCTGCGATAAAGACATTGAATGATGACTACATAATTTCCATTTTGAGAGGTGAAGGAGTAATCAAATCATCAGTTAATATCGGCTTTCAGTTGAGTCCTAAAATTAAAAATCATGGATAGAGAACTTGAAGAATCTTTTCAGAGAGGGATGCGAAGATCGCCTCAAAACCTGGGAGCTGTTTCTAGCAATATAACAAACAGCTGTATGAGGATAGAGCCTATGCTGTCCAGAATGAAGTATGAAATACATTATTCAACTTATTTTATAGATCATATTCTATATCATCATTTTTCAGCATGTCCTTATGCTACGAATGTATTATTTATTTGTGACATGCACTATTATTGGCGAGGCTCCTCGCTTTACTTTCATATCGCCTCAAGTAACGGATTAATTGAAAATGATTTTCGCTTCTTGACGAAGTCGATTGATGACGCACCGAGATATACTTGGCGCATTGATGATATCTGTGGTCCTGAGATTCTCGCTGAGGCATACGTTTATCAAACAATGCTAATAGCCTACAATTACTATTTTATAAACATGTATGTGAAATCATGTAAAGCCCGGGGTTGTTGATCTGAGAGATTTGGAGTTTGGGAAAATTGGCTGCGATGTGGGATTTGTATCTATCGTAAAGATTTCCTTGATTCTCGTTATCCGTTCTGGTTTGATTATTGAATTTCAAGGAGGTGTCGCATAACGGAATTAATCTTACATAAATATTGTAAATTACAAGTCTGGCTCTTCTATAATTATTTTCTGGGCTGGGCAAATAAAGATTTTCTTTAGGTTGTATTGAATCATTTTTTCATGAATCCAATCACGCCGTGAAATCAAAATATCTTTTTTTCTAAGTGGCGACCTGAATTCTTCATTGAGATTGGTCGTTCCCTCAAATACAGAGAGAATGATGTCCTTGTTTCGATGGTCCAATCCAAAAATGATGATGACACCCTTGAATTTGGGCAGCTGGCTTATGAATTTTTTATATTCTTCCCGAGCTGTGTACTCTCTCGAGAAGATACGTTTGGCGTCGGCCTCGATGGTAGATGACTCCTTGAGTTTCTGAATGGCTTTTAAATGGCTGGATTTATAGGCATGAGAATATGGCCTACCCGGAATGAGTTGGTTTTTCATATAATATTAATTTTGAGTTATTTTGAGCTAATTAAATTGAGATATCTGCGCGACAGACGGAATGCGAAAATATAATCACAAGTAAGGAATAAAAAATAATTACAAGAGAAAATTAATTAATTTCTGATAGCAGCATTTCGACTGCCACAATGACTTGTTTTTACTTGTACAAATAATAATGCCCACAAGATGCATTATTGAGGCGTGCGTAGCTTGGGATGATTTTGAAATTATCCTTTCAGTAAATATTCGTTTGACAAATTAATACCTTACGAATTCCATTGAGTTCCCGCGACCTTTAGTGAAGTGTATGGTTAATTTACCAGGAGCTATTTGCCAACCATTTTCTGGTATTTCAATATATGCACCCCTTTCACCGAACTCTCCGCCTACGAATTTCCATTTGTTGTTTTCAATGGTGTCGATATTTAAGTCTCCGTTGGATTCTTTCAATTTTGGTACGCCGCCGAACATCTCGTCTGTTGTCATAATGTTCATCTTGTATTGAAATATACCGGGAGTAGCTTCTGTGATAGTTAAAATGCTAGTCATTGAAATTCTTGCATTAGCTATTATTTTGGAAGCATCGTGTCGGTAAAATCCGACTGTCGAACTGCCGCCGAGTGAGGCTATGCTTTGCATGATTTTTGGTTGTTCCTCGCTTATTATCAATGTTTTGCCACCGGTATTGGATTGATTTGGATTTCCATTACATCCGATAATGATCAATATACAATAGAGTAATATGTAGTGAAACTTGAGCATGTTTTCTTTTTTGGTTATTTCTGTTTTTTTCGCGCCTAATATGGAAAGGAATACGATAAGATTATTAGATCATAGAGGGTTACTTCGCATGTCGATGTGATGATGATAAAACATCTTCCTAATAACCTTACCGAACTGGTAGATTTAATTTTGTATTCGTAAGACATTTATTAGGGACGTTCATCTTGTCGTGAATATGAAAATCGATGTTGTAAGTACTTCCCCTAACATATAGGTTACGCGCCTTCTGACAGCATGGAAACGGGCACGGAAGAAATTTTTATTTAACGCGCATCACCGATACTGGAATCATCACTTCTTCCATTGATATACCCCCGTGTTGAAAGGTGTTTTCATAGAAGTGTACGAATTGGTTATAGTTGTTGGGATACACAAAGAAATCATCTGACTCTGCAAAGATGAAGGTCGAGGAAAGTCCGGATTTAGATAAGTAGATGTCGGCAGGATTGCGCACCTCAAACACTTCTTTCGCATTGTAATTCAGATTGCGGCCTGTTTTGTAGCGTAAGTTGGTATTGGTGTTCCGGTCACCAACCACCTTGACCGGATTCTGTACCCGAATGGTTCCGTGGTCAGTGCACACCACAATAGTATGCCCCGCTTCGGCTGCTTTTTTTACGAGTTCTGCAAGTGGAGAATGTTCAAACCATGAGGCTGTTATGCTGCGATATGCTGCCTCATCCGATGCCAACTCTTTTATGACCTCCATTTCAGTTCGGGCATGGCTAAGCATATCCACGAAATTGTATACAACGGCATTCAAGCGGTTGCTCGCGATATTCGAAAACTGATCAGTGAGTTTCTTGCCCGCCTGAAGGTTGGTGATTTTGTGATAACTCCATTTCAGATCTAACCCCAATCGCTTGAGTTGTGCAGCAAGAAGAGCCTCTTCATGCATGTTTTTGCCTCCTTCCGTTTCTTCTCCTACCCATAATTGTGGGTGCACCCTTTCAATCTCAGCGGGCATGAGTCCGGCAAATAGTGCGTTCCGAGCATAATGGGTTGCAGTCGGCAGTATGGAGAAAAATATCTCATCACTCTCGATTCTAAAAAACTCTCTAAACTTTGGCTGAATGATTTTCCATTGATCATAACGAAGGTTGTCGATTACGAGCATCAATACTTTTTCATTCGTCTCTTTTAATAAGGGTAATACCTTGGTTTTGAAAATCGTATGCGACATTACCGGACCTGATGCGCCGGGCTTCAGCCATTGAGTGTAATACTGCTTGTAAAACTTTGCAAACTGGTCATTTGCATCTTTCCACTGAGACGCAAGAATCTCATCCATACCCTCTTGAGAATTACTGAGCATTACAGACCAGTGACTCATCTTGCGATAGAGGTCAGCCCACTCATTGTGGTCTAGGCGCTCACTGATACGCATGGAAATTTCCCGAAATTCTTGTCGGTAGTCCTGGGTGTTTTTATCGCTCACGAGTTGCTTCTCCTCCAGGTTTTTTTTGATGGCAAGCAGGATTTGTTTCGGGTTGACAGGCTTGATGAGATAGTCTGAAATTTTCGAACCAATAGCATCTTCCATTATGCTTTCTTCTTCGCTCTTCGTAATCATGATTACGGGCAATTGAGGATTGTATTCCTTTATTTTTTGAAGCGCCGCGAGCCCGTTAATACCCGGCATGTTCTCATCTAGAAAAACAATATCGAAATGTCGCCTGATGACTTCGTCGATGGCATCTTTTCCGTTGTTTACAGCGGTGATATCATAGCCTTTTTCTTCGAGAAACAGGATGTGAGGCTTGAGCATATCGATTTCATCATCTGCCCAAAGGATTCTTGGTTTTTCTGTCATGCGGGTTGAAATTACATTTGTGCGCGGTCACAACCGAAATTATTCTACCTTATTTCGATACCATTGAAAAAAAATCAGAAGTCTCGCAAAATCATCAATGATCCGGTTTACGGGTTTATCACAATTCGTCATTCGTTGTTACTTGAATTAATGGATCACCCATGGTTTCAGCGCCTGCGGCGCATTGGTCAGTTGGGATTATCTCATTTGGTCTATCCTGGCGCATTGCACAATAGGTTTCAACACGCGATTGGTGCTATGCACCTGATGCAAAATGCCGTTGATGAACTTCGTATCAGGGGCATCGAAATAACTGACGATGAAGAGCTCGGATTGTTGTGCGCCGTATTGCTCCACGATATTGGTCACGGCCCTTTCAGTCATGCGCTAGAGTACTCTCTTGCTTCCGGAGTGCATCATGAGCATATTTCAATGCAGATGATGCGGGCCTTGAATCAGGAAATGAATGGTCGACTCGACACAGCATTGAAGATTTTCGGCAATGAATACCATAAGAAATTTATGCATGAGCTGGTGAGTAGTCAACTTGATATGGATCGACTCGACTATCTGGCACGAGATAGTTTTTTCAGTGGTGTAGTGGAAGGTCAAGTGGGAAGTGAACGTCTCATCAAAATGCTTGATGTCGTGGATGATCGCCTCGTGGTGGAGGAGAAAGGTATTTACAGCATTGAGAAATTCATTGTAGCACGAAGGTTTATGTACTGGCAGGTGTATCTGCATAAAACAGTTTTGAGCGCAGAGTTCATGCTACTTAAGGCGCTACACCGCGCGCGTGTTTTAGCATTGAAAGGAGAAGATCTTTTTGCATCACCAGCGTTGCGTTATTTTCTTTATCAAGAGGGGGCTGTATATGGTGCCGATTTGTCGGAGTCCGCACTAAATCATTATGCTCAGCTCGATGATTTTGATATTGCCGGCGCTATCAAAGTATGGCAAGGACACTCGGATAAAGTTCTCTCTTCATTGTGCACTCGTTTGATGAATCGCCGATTGTTTAAGATTGAGATCCACCGTGAACCGCTGGATGAAGGCCGCGTCGATGTGCGCAAAAGGCAGGTGGCTAGCGCACTGCAACTTGCTGAAGAGGAGGTGTCTTATTTTGTTATCTCAGAAAAGGTCGATAACCGTGCTTATAGCAGTGAGAAAAACGCCATTGGCATAAAGATGAAGGACGGTCGCGTTCTCGATGCAGCAAAGGTGAGCGATCACCTCAACCTCGCGGCATTGAGTAATCCTGTCGAGAAATTCATTTTAGCTTATCCACTGTGACCTAGACTTTTGCAATTGCGTTCCTGAGTCCGCTATATTTTATTAATTCCATTTTAATTGAGCCAACCAAAATTTTGGCCTGCGCTAAAACCGGTATTAAGTTTTTATCGTCTGTAATCCAAACGGATAAGTCTTCCTCTTTTTTGAAGACCCTTCCTTTTTGTACCACAGGCGCGAACTTCATACAGCGGTACTTTCCAGATTTTAGATTTATTTCTTCTCTTCCGGTGAATTTAATCTTTAACGGGTAATACTCGTCGTCTACAAGGGTTTGAATAGTGAAGATATCACCATACTTGGCATTTGAAAAATCAATGGTGCGAGCGAAATAAAACGCGCTGATCATGTCTTGAATAAAATCTGGGGTTATGTAAGTTTTTCCCAGGCGGTCTTTGTAACCGCGTTTGTCTTGATAAAATGTATAGTCCTGATGAATTTTGTAACCGCCTTCATCACATTCGCGAATGAACCTGTGAGGAAAAATACCTGCAACATCGAGATGTGTCTCGTAGTGGTCGCGCACTTTGAAAAACCAATCGAAAGTGCCGAGGCTTTTTCCTGTGCCTACAATTTTATAGGTTTCTCTTCCATTGATGGGAGCCCCGTTTTTTACCTCAAGAACGGCGTTGCCCGCATCAATGAATCCGTAGTGCAGAAGATATTCGAGTCGCTCACCAGCAGCAAAAGCGGTCTGTGATAGATTTCTGTAGCCCAGTTTTGGAAGGTTGTCGATCTTGGCTTCCACTGGTTTTTTTTGACCCAACATAGAAGTTGAGACCACTAATAGGAAAAGAAAAAACTTTGGCATTTTCATAGCTGTCGATTTTTCACAGAAACGCAAAGAATCTTCTGATGTTGTCAATCTATTGTTGCTATGCATTTCAATTCTATTGCTATTGGGGTTGGCAGTGAATTGATTTCAACAGTAGTTCTGCAAGGTTGAGCATCCTTGAAGTACTCTGCATATAATTTATTGTATACATGGAAGTCGCGTTTCATATTCACCAGAAAAACGGTCACATCAACAAGGTTTTCCCATTTGCTTCCAGAAGCAGTCAATATGTTTTTGACGTTGTCGAATACATTTCGGCATTGAGCCTCGAAATCGAACGCGATGAAATTCCCGTTTTTGTCTATTTCCAATCCTGGAACCGATGTGTCACCGGAATTGCTTCCTGCAATGCGCGGACCCACACCTGAGAGAAACAGCAGGTTGCCAACTCTGCGAGCGTGCGGGTATGCGCCTACGGGTTTTGGCGCGGATGAGGCATGTATGATTTTTTCTTCCATGCAACGAAAATAGGAATTCAGTGTCGAAGGAAATGTTCAAAACCTCCCTGTATTAGCATTCAAAATATTCTCATCTCACTTTTATTTAGTCAACATGAATTATTGGCTCATCATATTACTCATATTGGGTTGGAATCATTTATTATGCCAAAAGCAAGAATATTCTGATAAGTGGCCCAACGGTAAAAAAAGAAGTGAGGGGTCTTACGTTTCTGGTTTTGAAGAAGGGCTCTGGAAGTATTACGATGAGGATGGAAACTTGTCGGAGGAGTCTCATTATCGGAAGGGCAAGTTACACGGAAAGGTGCTGCAGTATTTCCCTAATGGGTCCATCATGGCTGAGGGGTATTTTTTTAAAGGGAAGCCTGATAGCGTTTATATTGAATATTCACCTGGGGGAAATAAACTCGTTATCGGCAACTATAATTCAGGGATTAAAACAGGTGAGTGGATTGCTTTTCATGATAATAATGACACGCTTTCAAAGGAGATTTTTGTTGACTCCGTGAGAAAGTTGTGGTATTACTCTCCAGCAAAGGATACTATTACATTGCGCAACGGTATGGGATTTGCCGAGGAGTTCTTCCCAAATGGCAAGGTGAGATTACATCAGGATTATTCTGATGGAATAGAACATGGGGTTTTTACAATGAATTTCGAAAACGGCATTTCCGTCGCGAAGGGGCAATATCATCATGGCCTTAGAAGCGGCATTTGGCGGGAATATTACAGTTCGGGGCGACTGAAGCGTACAATGGCATACGCAAATAATCTTTTAAACGGTGAGTTCCTTGAGTTTAATGCATTGGATACTATCTCTGTTTCGGGTCAATATGCAAACGGCAAGAAAGAGGGGAAATGGAGATGGAATTTTGAAAACGGCCTCCCTGACATGGTTGGTTTCTTCAAGGAGGATCAACAGGAAGGCGATTGGACATATTACTATGGCAGTGGTGCAAAGCATTATTTCGGATCATACAAGTTGGGTAAGATGGAAGGTCGTTGGAAGTATCAATATCCGGATGGATCAATATGGCGCGAAGGAGATTATAAAAATGGCTTGAAGGAAGGTCAGTGGGAGTATTGGTTTGAAAATGGAAAGCCATTGATGAAAGGAAACTTCCATAACGACAGGGAGGAAGGATTATGGGTTTCATGGTATGACAACGGAAATCTTAAGGATGAGGGATTTTACGTAGATGGTAGGATGAAAGGGTTTTGGAAGGGCTATCATCCAAACGGTGTTCACAGTTATGAAGGTTCGTGGGCAATAGGAAATGCGGTGAATGAATTTGATCGGGCCACCGCAAAGGCCTACAAGATTGATGCGGAAAAAATACGCCCTGAATCAGAAGGCGAGGTTAAGACGGGAAAGTGGCAATTTTGGAATGAAAAAGGTATACCCATTCGTCTGGAGACCTATGGTAAGAACGGAATGCTGGATGGCAAGTGTATTCGATACAATCCTGCTGGCGGCATAGAGTCAGAGGGTTATTATAGCGAAGGTAAGCCATCAGGAAAGTGGACCTACTTTCATCCGCATGGAGTGGTGATGAGGGAATGTTCATATAGAGAGGGTAAAGTGCATGGGCGCAGTAAAACATATTCTGTGGGCAATACCCTTATTGAAGAAGCTGACTATAAGGATGGAAAACTCGAAGGGGATTATAAATTATTCGATGAACGCACCGGGAGGTTAACTACGCACCAGGTATTTGAGTCTGGCAGGGTATCAAAAGTTCTTGTGGGTGATGCAGTGAACAGAAAAAAATAACTCTTCAACAGTAAGAGGTTCACAAAGCAAAATAAGATTGAGAATAACCCTTATGTGTGTAAGTAATTTCCCGGGAATTCAACACCCCTTTTGACACGTTGTTTATCAATAATTGTTTTAGCAATCTTGTTTTTGACAAGCAAGATAAATTTTGCGCAGTCTTTGGCCGATGACAACACCGTGGCATTGGTAAGGGCCAATTATCTCTATCAATTTGCAGTCAACAACAATTGGCCAAAAGAGTCACGAACAGGTAAATTTCGTGTGGCAGTCATTGGCAATCTTGAGCTTTTTGAAGTAATGGCGACGCGCTATGGATCCAAGCCCGTGGGAGCACAGGCTATTGAAGTCGTGGCCCAGAACGAATTCAGACCAGACCAATCGTATCAAATGGTTTTTTTAGATAAGTCAAGGAGGTCAGATTTGCCTCGCGTGGTGAAAGCATTCAAGGGCACAGGGACACTTATCATAACGAATTTTGATAGCGCCTTAAAGGAGGGCGCGCACATTAACTTCCGGAATATCGAAGGGAATATTCGATTTGAACTTAACAAACCGGGTATGGACGCTTCCGGAATTACCGCCGGTGTAAAAATTTTGCAATGGGCCATTTCATAGCACGAAACCTTCTTCTTCTCTTATTTGCCGTTCTGACTGAAATTGGGCACAGTCAGACAACGCCTATTACGAATCAGGCCGCAAAGCTTTGCGAGGCGGAGGATTGGCAAGGGGCACAACAGAAAATCGGAGAGGCTATGAAATCATCCGAAATCAATAGCGCCTTCTGCTGGTATGTTGATGGTTATATTCATAAGGAGCTTTACAAAATCAGGGAAACGGGTCAACCCAATAGCATGCTGAGAATGCGGGCGGTTGATTCATTTATGAAGTCTTTGGAATTAGATGACTATAATGAGCACACCAAGATGTCGAAACTGGGATTGAAATATTTAGCCTCTACCTACTATAACGATGCATTAATGCTTACTCAATCATTTGATATGACGGGTGAAAATGAGCCCACATCCTTGTTTGGCAATTTTTTAACGATTATGGAGATTGCCGATCCGCGAACAGGAGTGGTGCGATTTAGTCAAGAGTTTGAGAGGAATATGGGCCAACGATATTTTCAGCTATGGACTGAGGACGTTAATAGCAATCAGCTACCAGAAAAAATTATTGATAGATACCAGAGGGTTTTGTCCCTTGATTCAAATGACGTAGACGCCTGGTACAATATCGGTGTTGTGCACTACAATCAGGCCGTTTTTAAATACCGTGTTTTGGATAGCAAGACAGATATTTTCGACCTGGTAACAATACAGCAAGAGTGTTCTGATTTGATTTTTAAAAAGGCCTTGCCGGCCATGAATAAGGCATACAATCTCAAGCCGGAGAAGGGTGAGGTGGTAAGAGGCATGATGTATATCCATAGAGCATTGGAACATGACAAGGACACCGAGTTTTTTAGGCAGGAGGTGTCAAGATTGATTAAGGAAGGGAAAATCGGGTCGATAGTTAAGCAGCCCTGATAGTATGAGGTTCTCAATAGCATCAAGAATATCAATTGGATTTGGGATGTTTGCATTGGCTGTGTTGGGGGTGTTTTTTCTGAACAGATCTGCCGTAGAACGAAGTAGAAGCTTACACAAGAGAATCACCCATGAATTGATGCCCGAGATAGCGCAGGTTAACTTATTACAGGGTTATATACAGCATATATACGCGCTAACTCAGTCATGGTCAGTCCAACAACGAGGCGCAGATGATCCTGAAAGATTGTGGCTGACTTCTCTTTGTTCAGACACTATACCTGCGATGATGTGCAAGCTCGATTCGGCCTCTGTCAATTGGCCCGAGAACCGCCTAAATTCATGGATCCGACTTCGGCCTGATATGTTGAAAATGTTGGAGTTATCTCGGGCTGTTCGTTTAACACTGCCTGACTTTGATAGCTACTCAAACCCAACCAATCAGATTATGGCAGAGGCTTTATTCATCCCAGGGGGTGAGTTCAGATCGGCGTATAATTCTGCTTTAGTAGCCCTTCATTTTATTATTCAGGAATACAACAAAGAACTCGGAAGAGACGTGCAACAGCTGAACAGTTCATTTGATCAGCTTGGACGTGTTATGCTTTACATTTTGATGACAGTAATTGTGGGTTCGATAATGATAGGGTTTATTACTATTGAGTCAATCGTGCGCCCCGTGCGGTCGTTGCGGTCAAAACTCGTGAATCTTTCTAAAGGCATTTATTCGTTGCATAAAACCCGCACGGGAAACGACGAAGTTGGCGATATGGCGCTGGCCGTAGATATTTTGATCAATAATTTCGAAAGAACCAAAGAGTTCACCATTCAAATTGGTGAGGGAAACTTTGCACATGATTATACCCCACTGTCTGAGTATGATGAAATGGGTAAGGCCCTGCTCAAAATGAGGGATGACCTTAACTCTTATCGCAATGAGATGGAGACTAAGGTGAGTGAACAAACCATTGAAATAAGACGACAAAAGGATGAGGTGAATGAGCAGCGGTTGAAGGTTTTGAACTTATACAATGATCTGCAGGCAAGTATTGATTACGCGCTGAAAATCCAGCAAACGATTCTTCCAACAGATCAATATGTGAAGGAATGCTTTCCCGAGAGCTTTGTTTTATATCAGCCAAAAGCTACGGTGAGTGGTGATTTTTATTGGTGTGCATCCAAGGGTTCTAAGCGAATGTTGGCCGCCGCAGACTGCACGGGACATGGTGTACCCGGTGCTTTCATGAGCCTTGTAGGATACAACGCATTTAACCAAGCAGTGAAGGTGTTTCTTAAGCCTGCCCAAGTCATGAATTCAGTTAATCGATTTTCGGTCAAGGCAATGAGAGCAGAGGGCCTCGAGCAAGGCCTTAAGGATGGTATGGATGTTGCATTCATCAGTTATGACACCGAAACCAGGGAGCTGTTGTTCTCCGCGGCTAAGAACTCTGGATTCGTCGCAAGAGGAGGTGAGATGATAACCCTCGAAGCAGACTCATTTAGTGTTGGCGCACATTATGCCGGCGAAAAGGAGTTTTCACAACGTTCGATGATCATGGAATCTGGTGATACTCTCTATCTTTTCAGCGATGGTTTTGCTGACCAATTTGGAGGTCCGAATGGCAAGAAATTTATGCGAAGAAGATTCAAGGATTTGCTCTTGGAGTCCAGTAAATTGAGTATTGAGTATCAACAAGAGTTCATTCAAAAAACATATTCTGAATGGCAAGGAGACCTTGAACAAGTGGATGATGTGATGGTAATAGGTATTCGTTTTTAGGGCTTTCACTAATCATGGTGGTACTTCTCTCCGGCCAGAATGGTATGCGCACGATAGAGTTGCTCCATTAGAATTAACCGCACCAAATCATGCGGAAACGTGAGTGCTGATAATGCAATACTGCCCTGTGCGTTTGCCTTGAAGGCGTCACTGAATCCATGCGCGCCACCTATCACAAGAATGAGGTTTTTTCTCCCGCTGTTACGCTGCTTTTGAATGAATACTGAAAAGGATTTTGAATCATAACTACTCCCATTCTCATCGAGAATAAAATACGGGACGCCTTGAATTCTTTTGGTGAATATCTGCTCTTCTGCGAGCATAACGGATTTTATGTCACGCGCCGAAGAGGCATCAGGTAATTCGGCAAGTTCAATCTCAGTGTAATGGGAAAGACGTTTCAGATAGTCGCCGATGACTGATTTAAGCTCAGTCGATTTTGTTTTACCAATGCAGCAAACAAGGATCTTCAATGGTTACTCTCTTTTGTCTTCGCGAGATTCTTTGATGTCTTGCTTTTTCAGTGGATTGCTGCCGTATTCGCGAAACTGTCTTCTCTTCTTATAAATATCACACGCAGCGAAAACGGCCGCCCTGAGCGAAGATTCATCGGCCATATTCTTACCTGCAATTTCGTAGCCAGTGCCATGGTCAGGAGAGGTACGCACCACAGGTAGTCCCGCGGTATAATTCACCCCCTGCTCAAATGCAAGCGCCTTGAAGGGCGTCAAACCTTGGTCGTGATACATCGCTAATACCGCATCATACTTGAGGTACGATTTGTTGCCGAAAAATCCGTCGGCACCGAAAGGGCCGTAAACCAACATGTGCTTTTCTTGAGCTTCTCTGATAGCAGGAATGATGATTTCCTTCTCCTCATTGCCCAAAACACCATTATCTCCGGCGTGCGGGTTTAGCCCCAGCACAGCAATCTTAGGTCGTGAGATGGCGAAGTCTTTCAGCAAGCTTTCTTCCATCAATTTGAGTTTACGTAAAATTTTTTCCTTCGTGATGTTTTGTGAAACTTCTTTCAAAGGAAGATGTCCGGTTACAATACCCACACGCATAGTATCGCTCACCAAAAACATCAGCACTTCAGAGGCATTGGCAAAGTGTGCGAGATACTCGGTGTGACCAGGGAATTGAAATCCTGCACTTTGTATAGTGTCTTTGTTGATGGGCGCAGTAACTATCACATCAATTTTGTTGGAGGCAAGATCTGCCACCGCTGCCTCAAGACTTTTCAGCGCGAAGGTGCCTGCGATTTTATCTGCTTTACCCAACTCAACCGGGCCTTTGTAATCTTTCCAGATGTTGATGAGATTGAATTTCTTTGGCACAATTTCCGAAGCAGAGTTGATGGTGGTGTACTGAAAATCATCTTGTGCCATGGCCTTGCGGTGTGCCTTGATCACTTCGGGATGCGCATACAATACGGGCGTCATCAACTCCATCATCTGCAAATCACGGAATGCTTTGATGATGGTTTCAACGCCAATTCCGTGAGGGTCACCGCTCGTAAGTGCAACCCGTATCTTTTGTTCGCTCATGAATTAATTGCAATAATTCTTTTTAATGAAGTCGTATAGCATGCGCACACCCACGCCG
This sequence comes from uncultured Comamonadaceae bacterium, assembly GCA_964555295.1. Taxonomy (GTDB): domain Bacteria; phylum Bacteroidota; class Bacteroidia; order Flavobacteriales_D; family Sanyastnellaceae; genus CAZKRL01. The sequence goes on from CAZKRL010000039.1 coordinate 21,284, forward strand.
GCGCCACCTTTGGTTTTATAACCGCTACCGCTGTTGCTGTATGCGGGACCGGCGATATCAATATGTATCCACGGATAATCGGTGAAGTGCTCAAGGAATTTAGCCGCACTGATATGGCCGGCATTGGCACCGCCAAGATTTTTCAAGTCGGCAACATCACTCTTCATTTCTTCACCGTAATCTTTCCACATGGGAAACTGAACAACGCGCTCCCAGACGTGCATTGCACTTTCATTCAACTGATCCATGACCTTTTGTTCAGCGTTACCCATAACCGCACTGGCATACGTGCCTATGGCGCGAATAGCAGCGCCCGTGAGCGTAGCAAGATCAATGCAGATTTCTGGCTTGTATTGTTTCGCATACACCAACGCATCTGCCAGGATGAGCCGACCCTCAGCATCTGTGTTAAGGATTTCAACGGTGGTGCCATCGCTGATGGTGATGATATCTTGTGGACAAACAGCGTTCATTCCCGGGCGGTTGTCTGTGGCCGGAACAAGGCCAACTACATGCACGGGCAATTTATTCGAAGCGATGGCAGCAAGTGCACCGGCTACAGCTGCGCCACCACTCATATCGCATTTCATTTCGTCCATGCTATTGGGGGTGGGCTTCAGACTCAAACCGCCTGTATCAAACACCACTCCTTTGCCTACGAGTACAATGGGTTTTTTATTGATGGCATTGTCAGGTTGGTACTCCATAGTGATGAACACCGGAGGTTCTATACTACCCGCATTCACGGCGAGCAGCCCCCCCATTTTTTTACCTTCAATATCTTTCTTATTCAACACTTTTACCTGATACCCGAACTCTTCACCTGCTTTGACAATCTCTTTCCCAAACTGAGTTGCAGTGAGGAATGAATGTGGCTCGTTGATTAAGGTTCGTGCCAAACACGTGGCAGCACAAATATTCTGTAGCTCATCCGTCATGTCTTTGTCTACATACTTATCGTACACATGAATAGTTTGCAAACTGTTCTGACGTTTTTTCTTGTCTTTGAAGTATCTCAGAAACTGATAGTTTGCCAACGATATCCCTTCCGCAACAGCAAGAGGAAATTGCTTCTCACCAGTTTCGTTGTTGACGCATATTTCAGCAGACTTCGCCCCGTTCATTAAACCACAGAGTTTAGCACCGGTGTTGCGCAGTTTTTCAAGAAATTCAGGATTGGGGGCTTGTTTTTTTATTGGCAAATAGTAATGATACACACCCAGCTCTTGCAGGGTGATGAGGTCGCGTTCGTTGTCAATCTCTTTCTTGAAAAAGGAAATTTGTTGTTTGTCGAGTTCCGACAATTTGCTCACTTCATCATCGAAAAAAAGCGTAACGGATGAGATATTGAGCAAGGGTGATTTGGAATATTTGATCTGTGTCATGGGCAGGTAATTCAGTTGCCAAATTTACTTCCTCACAAGTCAGACGCTATGAAAACCGCATGAAGTGTTTATAACAATATCAACCCAGTCCGTTTTGAATGGTGCGCCGAATATGCTCCAGACCGGGGCGTTGCAGAGGTGATTTTGCAAAGACTGATTGAAAGACTTCTTCTGTCATTTCCAGCCATTCACGGCGTGATTGCCGAAGCTCTGAAAGGGGCTCGAATCGCGGCTCTGAGTGGGGTTGAGAAAAACGATTCCACGGACAAACATCCTGACAAATATCACAGCCAAACATCCAGTTTTCGAAGTGGCCATGAAACGCTTGAGGAATTTCTTTGCGTAATTCAATCGTTAGGTAAGAGATACATTTTTGCGCATCGAGTTCATAGGGTTTGTCGAGGGCGCCGGTGGGACAAGCATCAATGCACGCCGTGCAGGTGCCACAATGATCCGTTTGAGGATGATCGGCATGCAACTCTATGTCAATCAGCATTTCTGCGAGGAAGAAAAAAGATCCTGTTGATTTGCGCAGGAGGTTGGTGTTTTTTCCCATCCAACCAGCCCCGCTTTTTACGGCCCATGCTTTTTCGAGAATGGGCGCAGAATCGACGAATACACGACCTTCAATAGAACCAGCAATGGAACGCATATCCGCTAAAAACAAGTGCAGCTTATCTTTAATGACCTTGTGGTAATCTTCGCCCCATGCGTATTTCGCAATTTGTGGCTCGTCTTTTTTAGTGGAAAGGTTAGTGGGAAAATAATTGTAAAGCAATGTGACAACCGTCTTGCAGCCAGGCACGAGTTTTCGCGGATCCAATCTTTTATCGAAATGATTTTCCATGTACCTCATTTCGCCGTGAAGACCTCGCTTCAACCAAGACTCTAGGCGCGGCGCTTCCGACTCCAGGAAATCTGCTTTTGAGAAGCCACAATACAAAAAGCCATGTTTCGCAGCGAGCGCCTTGATTTGTTGAGATAGGTTTTCGACAGCGCTCAAACCCATATCAGAAAAGCTGTCCGCTCTTCGGCCCGATATTTTTTCCAAGATGACGATAGGCCTGTTCAGTGACTTGTCGACCTCGTGGTGTGCGCATCAGAAATCCTTCTTGAATAAGGAACGGCTCATAAACCTCCTCGATGGTACCGGAGTCCTCTCCAACTGCGGTAGCCACGGTGGTAAGACCCACCGGGCCGCCATGGAATTTATCGATGATGGTATGCAGAATTTTGTTGTCCATTTCATCCAGGCCGTGTGTATCTACATGAAGCGCATTGAGTGCGAACTGTGTGATCTCAAAATTGATGATGCCGTCGCCTTTGATCTGTGCAAAATCACGCACACGTCGCAACAGCGCATTTGCGATACGAGGTGTGCCCCTGCTGCGTCGGGCGATTTCAAATGCGGCATCGGCCTCGATACCAATATTCAGAATTCCTGCGCTGCGCTCCACGATATCAGTAAGTGTTTTGGCGTCGTAATAGGATAGTCGGGAGTTGATTCCGAATCGCGCGCGGAGCGGGGCCGTGAGCAAGCCACTGCGCGTGGTGGCGCCCACCAGGGTAAATGGGTTGAGCGTGATTTGAACCGACCGAGCATTGGGTCCCGAGTCGATGACCAAATCAATGCAGTAGTCTTCCATTGCGGAGTAGAGATATTCCTCAACGACCGGACTCAGCCGATGAATTTCGTCGATAAAGAGAATATCATGCATTTCGAGATTCGTCAGTAATCCGGCAAGGTCGGCGGGTTTATCGAGCACGGGACCTGAGGTGGTTTTGATATTCACCCCCATTTCGTTGGCAATGATATGCCCCAGTGTAGTCTTTCCCAGTCCGGGAGGCCCGTGCAACAGCACGTGATCGAGTGCCTCAGATCTCAGCTTTGCGGCTTTCACGAAAATCTGCAGATTCTCAAGCACCTGTCGTTGACCAGTGAAGTCATCGAATGCTTTGGGGCGCAAAACTTTTTCAATGTCTTTATCGCTGGGCTTACCGGCTTCGTCGCGAATATCGAATGAGTTGTCAGACATGGAATTAGATGTCTACAAATGTCTAAAAGTTAAGACACACATTGACTCAATATTTTGATGTTGTGCTAGGGTGTTATAAGCTCCCTCGACTCTCGTATTAAGGGCCTAGCCTTGTATTAGGACATGAAGAAATCCCTTGGTGTTTCTTGGTTGTGCAATCAATTCTCCGGCTTCACATTCGCCATGAGATATTCACGGTTCATACGGGCGATGACGTCGAGTGAAATGTTTTTTGGACATTGCACCTCGCAAGCACCGATGTTGGAGCAGTTGCCAAAGCCCTCTTCATCCATCTGTTTCACCATCTTCATCACGCGTTCTTTGCGCTCCACCTGTCCTTGCGGTAACAACGCAAATTGAGAAACTTTCGCGCCTACAAAAAGCATCGCGCTGCCGTTCGGACAAGTTGCTACACACGCTCCACAACCAATACAAGTGGCAGCGTCAAATGCTTTATCAGCATCTTCTTTTGGGATGGGAATCGCGTTAGCATCCAATGTGCGCCCACTGGTATTCACCGACACAAAACCGCCGGCTTGTTGTATGCGGTCAAATGCACCACGGTTCACCATCAGGTCTTTGATCACCGGGAAAGCCGCACTGCGCCATGGCTCAACGTAAATAGTGTCTCCATCCTTGAATGAACGCATATGCAACTGACACGTTGTTACACCTCGGTTTGGGCCGTGTGCTTCACCATTGATGAACATGCTGCACATGCCACAAATTCCTTCACGACAGTCATGATCAAAGGCCACAGGATCGTCACCCTTTTTAATCAAGTCATCGTTGAGTACATCAATCATTTCAAGAAATGACATATCTGGAGAAACGTTGGTCACATTGTACTCCTTCATTTGTCCTGCTTCGGAGGTGTTTTTCTGCCTCCATATTTTGAGTTTGAGATTCATCATATAGTGAAATGGGATTTTAGATTATGAGTATTATAGAGAGGCCCTGCAGCCTGGGGAATGACTTCCGAAGATTTCTGATACCATAGATTAAACACGTGTAAGTTTTTCCAAATTTTTTATTAATACAAATAGCATTTTACTTATTTCAATTCCCAAAGATTCACTCTTGGTGATTTCTGATAAATCAACCAACTTTAGTCTTTTTATGATTTCTAGTTGCGTCATTAACTCTGCAAGTGAACCCGATGAAATATTTAAGTATTGAATGAAATTACCTGTGCTTTTTCTTCCCCAACCCTCTGCAATGTTTGCGGGAATGGATATAGCACTTCTCCTCATTTGAGGTATAAGACCATACTTTTCACTTTTAGGGAGATACATAGTCAACGAATATATTTCTTCCACAAGATCTATTCCCTTACGCCAAACTATTAAGTCTTGGTATGATTTCATTCTTGAGTCACTAGTATTCATAATCTAATTACAACACTACTACTCAATTCTTAAAATGCTTATTCCTATTTCAAATAACTTATTTCAATTGTTTGCTCTGTTATCCTACTCAACTATTCCTCTACTTCACTACTTATAACT
>CAZKRL010000040.1:0-23803 GCA_964555295.1 uncultured Comamonadaceae bacterium
CTCTGCATTTTTCTTTGCGAAACTTTGCGCGTTCTTGGCGTGCTTTGCGTGAAAATATCTCAGCGAAAACCTTAACCAACAAAGGATTCACGCAAAGTGGCGCAAAGGGAGATACACGCAAAGTGGCGCAAAGAGGTTAAGGTAAATTATGGATACATGTAGATTGATCACACAAAGACTCTGCATTTTTCTTTGCGAAACTTTGCGCGTTCTTGGCGTGCTTTGCGTGAAAATATCTCAGCGAAAACCTTAACCAACAAAGGATTCACGCAAAGTGGCGCAAAGGGAGATACACGCAAAGTGGCGCAAAGAGGTTAAGGTAAATTATGGATACATGTAGATTGATCACACAAAGACTCTGCATTTTTCTTTGCGAAACTTTGCGCGTTCTTGGCGTGCTTTGCGTGAAAAATTAAACAGTTCATTCACGCAAAGTGGCGCAAAGCGAGATACACGCATAGCTCCATCTGCAGCCAAAAAAGGGCAGTTGTATAAACCGCCCTTTTTGGTTGCAAAAGTGAGTTAGGTATTATTCCAACACTATTTTTCTATTCTCAACAGTGTTGTTCATTGGATCGATCAATTGAACATAATACATACCTGCGCCGGTCCACGTGGCGAGGTCAATATATGAGGTTTGTTGATTGATGAGGGTTGTGAATACGGTTTGTCCTAACGAGTTAATAATGGTGAGAGTGTAGCCATTCATCGTAGCGAAGTTTCCATAATCAATTGTGATATGTGTGCTGGCAGGATTGGGGAATACTCTCAGAGTATTATACGTTTCGGGCGTGATACCAGAGATCTGCGTCTGGATAACGAGCGTATCAGTAACTGTAGTCAACAACGTATCATAAATATTGAGGGTGACATATGTCGTGTCAAACACCTGTGTGCTAAGCGTGTCGTAGATGTTCTGTGTCACATAGGAAGTATCGACGAGCTCAGTGAAAATGGTATCTTGAACCACGGTAATACAAGAATCCAAAATCTGTATATAAGCCACGCTAGAGGTATCCGAGCAATTACCTGATATAGAAACCACTCTTACCGGTTGGTTGTGATTGGCCAGTTGCACATTAGAGATGATGAGACTATCGGTTTGTGTGCCAGAGTAGTTACCAATATCATTGAGTGATTGATAACCCTGACCTAAATCACTTTGCCAAACATAAGTTGGATTAGCATCATCACTACTGGCGGTGAATGTGGCGGCACCCCCTATAGATATCTCATTGACACCGGGGGTAATCATTGTGTTTTGAGCGCAATTCGCACCGTTGTAAAGGGCCGTAATTTCCTCAGGGGTTAGGGCACGGTTCAAAATGCCGATGTCGTCGAGGGAGCCGGTAAGAAATTGATTGTCGGCACCACCTCCAAATAAAAATTCATTCGATCCTTGAAAGCAATTATCATCAGAACCGTAGGAAAAGCTTGAGACTAAAAATCCATCGATATAAACAAAAGTCTGCGCTAATGAATCGACCACTACTATTTGGTGCCAGTTATCATTGAGGTTTACGCTGGCGTATGGATTTGAAAAACATAGTGAATAAAGATCTAGGTTCTGATTCGAATAATTATATGCATACGCCCATGCATGACAGCCGATAATCTACTACATTCGCGGTACTTACCTATGAAAAAAACACTACTTTCTTTTTTGATAGTTGCAGCTCCGCTTTATCTCCTCGCTCAGCTCCCATCTTATCTTCCAACCAATGGATTGGTGGGTTGGTGGCCATTCAATGGAAACGCTAATGATGAGAGCGGGAATGGGCATAATGGTGCAGTAAACGGGGCGACACTATGCCCAGACAGATTCAACAACGCCAACAGCGCTTATTATTTTAATGGTATATCCGACTTCATAAGTGTACCACATAGCTCCGTGTTTAATATGCAACAATCAACTTGGATTGTATGGGTTAAAATACCCTCTACAACAGGAGGCAACGGATACTATATTATGGGTATACAGGACAATGCCCTACACCATGTAACTTTCCACGAATTTCAAGGATACTCAGGCTCTCAAATCGGATGGGCTCCTGGGCAGGCTGCTGGTGTTGGAGGCTCTAACTTGGTTAACAATTGGCATATGCTCGCAATCACCTATGACCAATCAATTTCCACGAATAATTTCACATTTTACTTTGACGGACAACAAGGTTCAACTTCAACCATTCAACCCTTCAGCTTCAACAACGGAGATTTGAGATTTGGTATTAATTCGAATAATGGTTACTGGGAGCGGCTGAATGGTCAAGTAGATGATGCGGTAATGTATAATAGAATTTTAACCCAAGAGGAAATAACAGCCCTTTATACAGGTGTCCCTACCGATAACAACAGCGGAGACAATACGGCCTCAACCGCGGTTCCCGCAGGCATTTCCTACCAGGCAATAGCACGTAATATGCAAGGTCAACCGATGAGTGAAACCGCTGTGCAAGTGAGATTTACTTTACTAACCGATTCGCTGACAGGTGCAGTAGAGTACTCCGAATCTCATTCAATAATCACTAATTCACTTGGTCTTTTTACCACAGCTTTTGGAACGGGAACTCCTCTTTCGGCAACGTTCGAAGAAATCGATTGGGCATCCGGAAATAAATATCTAAAAGTAGAGTTAGACGCAGGTAACGGCTTTGCTGAAATTGGGACACAACAGTTGCTTTCGGTTCCTTATGCGATGCGCTCTAACACTTCTGCAAAAGCAGGAACTATCGAAAATACGATGCTACCCGTTTATGCTAATAACGCTGAGGCTCTCGCAGGAGGATTGCAGCCAGGACAGATTTACCGCACAGATACAGGTGATTTGAAGATTGTGTTCTAATGATCACATGTACACGAAGAAGGCTCAATTGTGAATCGCAATCAAGCGCAGCATCTGGTCTTCTACCTCCAGTGAGTCCCACCTATCGTAGATGTTTTACATCGACATGATTTGATCCATAATGCGCTGTTGGCGATAGCCATTGCTAAAAGCTTCCTGATAAGGCGTGTGCGAAAATGAAACCTGCTCTTAGAGCGACTTCCACAATTGAGGATGCTTCTCACTGAAGCGGCATTCAATTTTCTTTTTAACAGAAAATCCTTGTCTGCTGTTTTATCGCGCATTTCGATGTAGTTATTCAATGCCAACTGGAGAATAACATCACCTGCGGGTTTGCGCAAGCGCGTGTATTCGGGCATTATCTTCTCGAAATCGCCGTTGAACTGATCGAGCAACATATTGAGAAACCTGCAATCTTCAAAGCCTGCATTCATGCCCTGACAATAAAAAGGCACGATGGCATGCGCTGCATCGCCCATCAAACAAACGCTGTCTTTGTATTGCAACGGATAGCATTTCGTCATGACCAGGGATGCCATAGCTTCCATACTGAATGAAAAAATCATAAGGTTGCCCGCTTGCATCGCCGATATATTTCACCCAGGCTGAAACAGTTGTTGAGGAAGTGTTATTCAGATTAGATATTGAACCACCGATATAATTGGACACCCCATCAAAACTATAGGCGCTATTTGCATTTCCATTTCTGTCAGTTGTAAGTATCGCCCCATTCACTGTACCATCATTTCCATTCCCACTCTCATCATTGGCATTTCCATTAAAAGGCCACCAGCCCACCAATCCGTCGGAAGGAACATACGATGGCACTTGACCCAAACTCTCAGTGGTTAAGCGCATGATTGCCACTACAATCAGAAGTGTAATTTTTGTTTTCATGAATGATTTTTTTGTTCTACTCCGCCCCGCAGTAGAGAGTGTAAAAAAATCGGCGTGGGACACTTACCACAACTCGCGCAGCGGGAGACGAAGCCCAGAAAGCAAAGTAGGATAATGCCCACGCCTTGGCGTGGACGTTTCACCCAACTCTCTGCTTTCATGAAATTTCGTCTTTTCTGCGCAGAATAAGGCAAACGCCGATATGATTCTAATTGCCCGTTGGCAACGGAAAGTTTTCCGGCAAGAATAAATGTAAATTCTATTTATAAACGCTCAAGCTGAAACACCCTGCGTCAAGCCATAGAGCCGCATAAAAATTGGAAAGAATACAAGGCATCAGCTCAAATTCGATAACGACCTTGCAGCAAAAAAGCAACAGGAAAAATATTTAACTTCGACAAAAGAATGAATAAACGTAAAAAATGAGATTACCCAAGTATCCATTAGCTTCTAGTGACAGATTACTGACATTTGAGTTTATCAGCGAAGGACAAAAAGGGCTTATTCATAAACTTGTTCGGTATCAGCCGACCAACCTCAAAGACGTATATAATCTTGCATAAAGAAATAATTTTACCTTTGACAAAAGCAAATTTGATTTACAATGAATATCACAACACAATTAAAAAAACGGAAAATTCCAATTGTGAAAATTGATAAGTCATTAAACAAATATGACGACATTGTTTTGTTCCCTGACAAGTTGGAAAAAGCAAACGAAATGCTGCGAAAGGTTGGACTTCCTAAACAGTGGAAAATTGAAAAACACTAAAGCCAATTAGTACCTTCAAGAGATTGGCGGTTCAGCAATTCATTCTAGTGCTGTGCTTCCTATCAAATTCAATTCAGTAAACCGATATATACTCTAAACGCGCCACCCTTTTATAGCAACGAAACGCCCCACGCAATTGGAAGTAGTATTACTACTTACTCGTCGATTTCCTAACTGCGAATTTGCTCAGACAATCAATGCGCTGCAAGCCAGTTATCACCCACACCGTAATCCGCTACCAGCGGGACATTGAGGGTCATGGCATCTTGCATACATGTGGTTACGAGCGCAGCGAGCGCCTCTACCTCCGGCCTAGGCACATCGAAAATCAATTCATCATGCACCTGCAACACCATGCGCGATTTCATTTCAGTCCTCTTCAATTCCTGGTGTATCCGAATCATTGCAAGTTTGATGAGATCTGCCGCCGAGCCCTGAACCGGCGCATTGATGGCATTGCGCTCAGCAAAACTTCGTACTACAGCATTGGCACTTTGAATGTCGGGGAGATAGCGCTTTCGGCCAGCAATGGTTTGAACAAATCCATTGGCGCGCGCACCGTCAATCACCTCATGCTGATACTCCTTCAACCGAGAGAATTGACCAAAATATGCATCAATGATTTGCTTGGCTTCCGTGCGCGAAATACCAAGATTCTGTGCCAAACCAAAAGCCCCCTGGCCGTATATAATTCCAAAATTCACGGCCTTGGCCCGCGCACGCATGTCTTTGCTTACCTCTTCGACACTTACACCAAATACTTTCGCCGCAGTAGCTCTGTGAATGTCACCGCCCTCAATGAACGCATCGCACATGTTTTTGTCGCCACTGAGCGACGCAATGATGCGCAGTTCAATCTGCGAATAATCTGCAGATAACAACACATGCTCACCATCCTGAGGTACAAACGCCTTGCGAATTTCACGTCCGCGCTCAGTGCGTATCGGAATGTTTTGCAAGTTCGGATTGTTGGACGCAAGTCGACCCGTTGCCGCAGTTACCTGACTGAAATGAGTATGAACCCGGCCCGTGACATGGTTTACCAACGCTGGCAATGCATCCACGTAGGTGGATTTCAATTTTCGAAGCTCACGATAATCCAAAATCTTCGCAATCAATGGCACCTCCTTTTCAAATTTTTGTAAGGTGGCTTCATCAGTGCTGTACTGACCGGTTTTGGTTTTCTTCGCGTCAGGAGAAATTTTCATTTTCTCAAACAGAAGTTGTCCGAGCTGTTTAGGAGAATCAATATTGAAACGCTCTCCCGACATTTCAAAAATTTCTGCCTCCAGTCGAGTGATATCATCACCCAATATTTTACTGTAATCTTCCAAAAACTTACTGTCGACACGAATGCCTTCCCATTCCATCTCGGCAAGTACATCAATCAGCGGCATCTCAATTTCCTCGAGCACATGCATCAAATTTTCTTCGCGCAGTTTCTGCTCAAAAATGATTTTCAGTTGAAGGGTTACATCCGCGTCTTCAGCTGCATAATCGCAAATTTTTTCGGGCGGCAATTGACCCATTGACAATTGTGACTTCCCCTTCTTACCAATCAATTCTTCGATGGCAATGGGCTGGTACTGCAAATAATTGCGACTCATTTCATCCATGCCGTGCTTACCATCAGGTTGCAATAAATAGTGGGCAACCATCGTATCGAAAATTTTGTTCTTCACCCTCAAACCATACTTCTTCAGAAACTTGAGATCAAATTTGAAGTTCTGCGCAACCAAAGTTTTAGTGGAATCTTCGAACACCTCGGCAAACTCTCTCAAGACCGCTTGACAGCTGTCAAAATCTGCGGGCAACGAGACATAGAAAGCTACATGCGGCTGCATACAAAACGACATTCCTACAAGACTTGAATTCAGCGCATCCAGTTCAGTTGTCTCCGTATCAAAACTGAACGAGGTTGATTGCTTTAACTGGGCAATGAGTTCTGTGCGCTGATCAGCTGAGTTAATCCATCGGTAATCATGAGCTACGGTTTGAAGGTTCTGAAAGTTCGCCGTGACCTCTGGTAATGTATCATCCGGAAACAGACTACCTTGAATTTCTTTTCGCGCGGGGGCGTTATTGAGCACTCGTTTACTGAGGGTTCGGAACTCCAGTTCACCGAAGACTTCCTCCAAAAGCTCTGGATTTGCTGCCTGAACCTTCATGCCTTCTTCGTCCCACGTTACAGGCGCATCGACAATGATGGTGGCGAGCTTTCTGCTCAACCGGGCGAGTTCAATATTCCCCTCAACATTCTCCTTCTGCTTACCCTTCAGCTTATCTGTATTCGCAAGCAGCCCTTCCAGAGAGCCAAACTCCTGCAGAAATTTTACGGCTGTCTTCTCTCCAACTCCGGGGATGCCGGGGATATTATCTACGGCATCGCCCATCATTCCAAGCAAATCAATAACCTGATCCACATTCGATATACCAAACTTTTCACATACCTCACGCGGCCCCAACACCTCTGCTTCATTGCCGCCTCGTCCCGGCCTGAAGATTTTAATTTTATCGGTAACGAGCTGACCATAGTCTTTGTCGCTGGTCATCATATAGGTTTCAAAACCATGTTGTTCTGCCTTCTTTGCCAGTGTGCCAATGATATCATCGGCCTCGTATTTATCTACCTGGTACATGGCAATGTTCATCGCTTTAATGATCTTCACGATGTAAGGAAACGCAAGCTTGATATCTTCTGGGGTTTCATCGCGGTTGGCCTTGTATGCCTCATATTCTTCTTCGCGCACAGTGGGTCCGTGAGGATCAAATACCACAGCGAGGTGAGAGGGCTTTTCATTTTGCAAAACGTCCAACAACACATTGGTAAAACCGAACATGGCAGAGGTATTCAAACCTTTGGAATTGATGCGCGGATTCTTGATAAAGGCATAGTAAGCGCGAAAGATCAGAGCGTAGGCATCGAGAAGGAATAACTTCTTGTTTGAAGAGGATGAAATCATGCTTCAAATATCCGCCAGTAAAAAAGTTTGGTTGAAACGCTTTTCGGTTTTTCTTTGTTAGACCTAACCAAACCAAATTATCAGGATGAAAAAACTTTTACTCCTGCTTCTGACCTTGTCGGCAGCTATTTCTTATTCTGCTCAGGCGCCCGTAAATGATGTGTGTGCAACGGCAACACTCATTACGGTAAACGGCGGCGCCATCGCAGCCAACAATTCTAACACCGTTACCAATGCTGCTAATCCGAGCTGCGGTGGAACAACGGCTATCAAAGACATCTGGTACAAGTTTGTTTATACAGGCGGAACCGTTGTTGTTGAGACACAGCTTGGCACCAACACCGATACCCGACTGGCGGTGTATACCGCATGCGGTGGCACCCAGCTCGCTTGTAACGACGATTACGGAGGAACCTATCGTTCTTACATTTCATTGACCTGTTCTCAATTAACCGTAGGCAATACCTACTACATTCAGGCGGGGGGTTACAACGCTATCGTGGGTTCATTTACGCTCATTCTTTCCGCTACCGGAATTCAGGGATGCACAGATCCGCAGGCCACGAATTATTCTGCTTGTGCTGCCCAAAATAACGGCACCTGCACCTACCCCGTACTTACAGCGCAGTTTACGAGTGCTCCAACAGGCACCAACTGCCTCAACGTGCAATACACCTCAACAAGCTCTGGTAACATTACCGGGTATAACTGGACATTTCCAGGTGGTAGTCCCTCGACTTCTACTGCGCAAAATCCTGTAGTTACCTATCCAGCTGCCGGAACCTACTCGGCTACATTGGTCATTTCGGATGCAAGTGGTGCCACCAGCACAGCTACTTCCAACAACATCGTGGTAACAACGGGAGATATCGTTACCGTGGATATCACAGCGGATGCTAATCCATCGCAGACTTCGTGGAAAATGTTTACCGAAGACAACACTCTCGTAGCTCAGGGAACTACCAACGACGCAACCTTCTGTATCAACTCATCATGCCATCGTTTTGAAATTTATGACAGCGGAGGTAATGGACTTACCGGAACAGGAAACTATAAGATTTATCTCAACGGTGTATTGGAAGCGCAAGGTGCAAGCTTCGCGGGCCTTGATATTCGCTATGTAAATTGTCCGCAGGGAAAAAGCTGCAATGATCCATTGCCCTCTGTGCTTGGTGTAAACGACGTTCCGTTTGATAACACCTACTTTGTATTCACACCATCGCAAAACGGACAATACAGAATTTCAACTTGCGGTTACGCCACATGCGACACGAAAATCTGGATCTACGACTATTGTGTAATGGCCAACTTCAACAATACCAATGAAGCAACCTACACCTACAACGATGATTTCTGCGGCATTCAGGCACAGACAGATGTATTCATGACCGCCGGTCACACATATTATGTGCGCATCGGAAGCACAGGTTCATGCGCCGGATCGAGCTATCAGGCGTTGTTTGAATATGTGGGACCCGTAACAGGGTGCATGGATATACTCGCCTGCAACTATCAACCTCTCGCGAGTGTTTCAGGACCCTGTTATTACAACGGTGATCCCAACTGTACGGGATTAGGACCTGACTTGTTGGTAGACCAGGCCAGCATGTTTTCATCCCTTACCGCTACAACGCTAACATCGACAGACGCATGTCTCGTCAACGAGGGATGCTTACAAAGCAACGTGGGCACAAGACAAATCCTTCGCTTTACCACACGTATAGCCAATATCGGAACCCAGGACTACTTCATTGGTGTGCCCAATGCAAGCAATCCGCAGTTCACTTTTGACGCTTGTCACAATCACTACCACTACGCGGGTTATGCAGAATATTTACTGTATGACGCAAACGGTTCTCTGATGCCTAACATCGGCTTCAAGAATGGTTTCTGCGTTCTTGACTTATCCTGCCCGGCCGGAATTTCCGCCCAATACTCATGTGGCAATATGGGAATCACGGCGGGTTGTGCCGATGTATACTCTTCGAGTTTGACCTGTCAGTGGATTGACGTTACCAACGTTCCTGCCGGCACCTATTATCTGTTGATCAGAACCAATTGGGATCAAAGTCCTGACGCGAATGGCAGATACGAATTGCGCTATGACAACAACTATGCGCAGGTATGCATTAGTTTCGGCAGAGATGCGAACAACAATATCATCAACTTCACCAAATCCATTACGAGCTGTCCGGCCATCGAAGACTGTCTTGGTATTCCATTCGGAAATAACAACGCAGACTGCGCAGGCAATTGTCCGGGCGTTGTATTGCAAGGTGATGTAAATAATGACGGATATCTCACAGCGGCTGATGAACATGCGTATGGAGAAGCTGCGCTGAATGGTGGTGTGACGGTTTCCAATTGCACCGACCTGAATTCAGATGGAGAAATTACTGTTGCGGATGCTTCCTACGTGGGAGCGTGCATACATGCTCAACAAGATTTGGGTGTTCCTCCGCTTGAGTACCAGCCCTGCGGATGGGATCCGGAAACATACGACAACGAGAACATCGTTTTGGGAGTAACCAACTTGAATACTGCCAACTCAACTTTCGATATCTACATCAACAATCCACAGAATGAAATCTGGGCATTACAGTTTGATATCAATGGTGCCGTGATTCAGTCGGTTCAGAATCTTTTGCCTTCGAGCACATGGAACGCCCATTTGCACAACGACGCCAACAGCATTGCCGTTACCAGCGAATTGCATACACAAATTCCAACCAATGAAACGAACCTTTCCATTTTGCGCGTGCAGTATTCATCACTCACCGGCACATCCATCTGTATCTCCAACATCATTGATGCGTTGAATGATTTCAATCACAATGTATTGGCAAGTATCGGCAACTGCGCCTATACCACAGCGCCTGTTGTGGCTTCATTCAGCGCTTCTCAAACCACCATATGTGCAGGACAAACGATACAATTCTCCAGCACATCAACAGGCAATCCAACATCTTACAGCTGGTCGTTCCCCGGTGGCACGCCATCCACTTCAACCAATCAGAACGTGGCTGTTACGTATGCTCAGTCGGGTACCTACAGCGTTACCCTTACCGCATCCAATTCCACCTCTTCAGATATAGAGAGCTTGACCAACTATATCACTGTTGGTTCTAATGTGACATGGTATCGCGACGCAGACAACGATGGATTTGGAAATCCGGCCATCACCCAAAACTCATGTAATCAACCTGCCGGCTATGTATCGAATGCACAAGATTGCAACGACGCTTCTCCGAATATCAAACCTACTACTCAAGAACTATGCAATAACATCGATGATAATTGCAATGGAAGCGTAGATGAAGGATATGATAACGATAACGATGGATTCACCACGTGCGAGCAAGACTGCAATGACAACAACGCTTTGATCTATCCGGGTGCGTTTGAAATTTGCGATGGCGCAGATAATGACTGCGACAATATTGTTGATGAAGGATTTGATGCGGATGAAGATGGTTTCACAGTGTGCAATGGTGACTGCGACGACGGCGATGGTGCTGTTTATCCCGGAGCCACAGAGCTCTGCAATGCAGGAGATGACGACTGTGATGGCAGCATCGACGAGGGGTACGATAATGACAACGACGGATACACCTCTTGCAATGGCGACTGCAACGACAACAGCGCTGCTGTAAAACCGGGAGCTACAGAAATATGCGATGGCGTTGATAACAATTGCAATAGCTCTATTGACGAAGGATTTGACCTTGACAATGATGGCTATACTTCATGCGGTGGAGACTGCAACGATAACAACGCAGCTATCAATCCTGGTGCTACCGAAATCTGCAACGGCATCGATGACAATTGCGCGGGCGGTATCGACAATGGATTGACCTTCATCACGTACTATGCCGATGCTGACAATGATGGTTATGGCAATAGTCAAATCTCACAGAGCGCATGCACTCAGCCATCGGGATATGTAACGGTGGGCGGTGACTGCAACGATAACAGCGCAGCTATCAATCCTGGTGCTACAGAAATCTGCAACGGCATCGATGACAATTGCGCAGGTGGTATCGACAATGGATTGACCTTCATCACCTACTACGCCGATGCTGACAATGATGGTTATGGCAATAGTCAGGTATCAGTGAGTGCATGCACTCAGCCATCGGGATATGTAACTGTGGGCGGTGATTGCAACGACAACAACAACGCAATTCGTCCGGGTGTCACTGAAGTATGTGGAAACACGGTGGATGAAAACTGCAATGGTCAAGTGAGCGAAGGATGCTGCAATCTCACTGCAGCCGCTACCTCTACCAACGCCTCGTGTCAAGCGGCTGCCAACGGAACTGCTACTGTAACAACCACCGGAGGCACTGCGCCTCTCACCTATCTATGGTCGAATGGGGCAACTACAGCTACAGCGAGCAATCTTCAAATTGGACAATACACTGTTACTGTAACGGATTCATTTGGATGCACTGCTACTGCTACCGTAAATGTTGGAAATAATCTACAAACCGCGCCTGCTGCGCCCACTGCTATTACAGGACCTTCAGGGGTTTGTAGGAATACCACCGGACAAATTTTCTCAGTTACCCCGGTTACAAATGCGATTTCCTATGTATGGACTCTGCCCACCGGAGCAACGGGAAGCTCAACCACCAACACCATCAGTGTAAGTTTCTCAGGCACTTACGTAACGGGTAACATCTGCGTTCAAGCCGTTGGTGCTTGTGGAACCAGTGCAACCTATTGCCGTTCAGTGGTTGCCTATACTGTAAATCCTGGAATACCTGGTGTAATCAGCGGACCATCGGTAAGTGTTTGTGCGGGCACTACTCAGACCTATTCTACAACAGCCGGCACCAATGCAACCACTCACGTGTGGACTGCTCCTGCCAACGCGACTATTGTAAGCGGACAAGGGACCACTACCGTACAAATTTCCTTCGCCTCTAACTTCGGCACGAGCGGTACCGTATCTGTGAGGTCTGAAAATTGTTTCGGCGCGAGCAGCAACAGAACCCTTACTGTATATCGTGTTCCTGGAACCCCAGGCACAATCAGTGGACTCTCCAATAACGCTTGTCCGGGATCTACTCAGACCTACAGCATCGCTGCAGTAGCAGGTGCAACAGGTTACACCTGGACAGTGCCCAATGGCATGACCTTGTTAAGTGGTCAGGGAACTACCTCTATCAATGTGCAACTCGCTAACAACTTCAATAGCGCAACACTATCGGTGGCTGCCACCAGCGCTTGTGGCACGAGCACTCAGCGAACTTTAAGTGTGAGCAAAGCACCGCTCATCTCTGGCACTATACAAGGACAGCAATACAACTTATGCGGCGGTGGAACATTCACATATTCTATTGCGGCGGTTACCGGCGCAGTAAGTTATAATTGGGTAATACCGAATGGTTGCACATTGGTTAGCAACAGTGGAACATCCATCACCGTAAGTATACCCGCTAATTTCAATACGGGTACCATCTCGGTAACTGCAACCAACAGCTGCGGTGCAACCGCCACCAAATCATTGTCCATTACCAAATTGCCGCAGCCCCCAAGTTCTATTACCGGGCCTTCCTCTGTGTGTGCAGGACAGCAAGGTGTTCAGTTTAGCACCCCCGCTAATGCAGCATACACATACACTTGGTCTAAACCCAATACGGTAACGATTGTATCCGGACAAGGCACTGCCAATGTTGTGATGAATTGGGGCTCATCCTCTGGCACGGTGGGTATAAAGGCCGTGAATGCATGTGGTTCCTCTACCTCATTCAACAAATCCGTTACAATTACCACCTGCATGGATGAAAATGAACTCGCCATCGACGACGCAGAAATGCCTGAGAATCTTGTGGTATATCCTAACCCAACTTCAGGCATCTTTACCATTGCATCTGGAAGTGCGGGCAACTACGTGCTATTTAATAGTCTCGGACAAAGGGTAACAGATGTAAGACTCAATTCCGAAAACAATTTCACCATCACCATGGATGGGCTCGAGGCGGGAGTTTATCTCCTCATGAACGTCGAGGGTCAGGAAGAAATCAAACGTATAGTTGTAACTGCGAGATAATCGCAATGGAGATAATTGTAAAGGGCGAACGGAATGTTCGCCCTTTTCTTTACATGACATATACTCATTCAAAATATTGGGTAGTCAAGAGAAACAAACACATCATTCATCTCGTCCGATTCTAAATGATTATCGGATAACAAAACCCACAACATCAACAACTAAAGTGCAGATAACGATATGTAAGGAGAAACTTACATATAATTCCAAACATCTAAATCGAAAGGAAACTCGAGTATTCCATCTACATTATAGGAGATAAAACTAAACGGCCATCATGCCTCATCGATCCTTCGTATTTCATCGATATAAAAAATCCCATTCCTTACCGCTCCCTCAATGACAACCTCCTCATTGATGAAAGTTTCAAAAATTTCCATTTCAAAAGCGCGATTCTCCTTCATCGCCAGGCGAATTTCCCCACGTCGCTCGGTCTCGAGAACATAAATATCCTGTTCATTGCGGCTACCGGGATGGATGAGTGAACGCATTACAAATCCTTGGAGCTTTTGTTTCTTTTGTGAGAGCGTCATATTACATCTATTGAACCAAATTTATTCAAAATCTTATCGGCTAAAACATCGCTTAATTTGAAGTATGATTCTTGCGTCCATCCCGCCACATGAGGCGTTAAAAGAACTCGATGGTCGGCCTTTAAAATGGATAAAATATCAGAATCATCAGTAATACCTTCTAATGTTCGACTTTCAAACTCGAGCACATCAAGACATGCGCCAGAAACCTTATTAGTGTTCAGCGCATTGAGCAAGGCAGAAGTATTTACATGCTTTCCTCTTGCAGTATTGATAAAGTAGATGGGCTTATTAAATTTTTGAAAAAAATCGTAACCAGCGTATCCATAAGTCTCATCAGACAGAGGCAGATGCAGCGAGACTATATCTGTTAAAGCAAAAAAATCATCCTCATCAACTTGCATTACCGGCTCGGCAGAATCAATTACTTTATACTTATCGAGAGCAATAAGTTTCATATCAAAACCTGAGAGCTTTCGGGCAAGTGCAGAGCCCATCTGACCATAACCAATGATACCCAACGTCTTCCCTCGCAATTCGATTCCACGGTTGGATTCACGATTCCATACACCCGACTTCACCTCGTTATTGGCTATATGCAAACGGTTCATCAGGGTCAACATCATCCCGATAACATGCTCCCCTACTGCGTCGCGGTTACCCTCAGGAGAGTTGAATACCTCAATCTGAAAGTCGGAAGCTGCGGATAAATCAATATTCTCCAAACCTGAACCACTGCGAGCAATAAATTTCAAACGAGGCAGCGCAATTAAAATATCACGAGTCAGAACCAACCTAGACCGAAGTACTATACCACATACAGCTGAGTGGCGTTCACACAACTCTTGAGCATTACAAGAATAATCATGTAAGCAATGGAAACCAGCTGCAGAGAGCCGCTGCTCAAGAACATCGTGCACTTCTTCTAGAAAAAGAACTGTAGCTTTCATGAGCTAATTCAGAAAATATTGATATAGTTTTCGAATACAACAGCTGTCCATTGCACGGCATCAATTCGATCCATCCAATAATGACCAACACTGAAATAAATTATGAGACCGAAAATATCGTTCAGCGTTGTAACAAAAGGTCCGGTGGCAAGCGCCGGATCAATGCCGAATCGATTCAAGGTCATGGGAATCCAGGTACCAAAAAAGCTTGCAAACAAAATCACGAAAAAAAGAGCAACACCCGCGGTGATACACAATGACAAATCCATTCGAAACAATAGACTTACGGCAAGGATAACGATAGAACAGACAACACCGTTAATGATACCCACCCGCAATTCTTTCCAAAGTTTTTGCCAAAGCGTTTCATCTAACACGCTACTATTAGCCAACGCCTTTACGACCAACGCCGCCGATTGAATACCAACGTTACCTCCCATTGCTGCAATTAGTGGCATAAAGATGGCCATTTCAGGGCGTGTGCTAATATCAAATACACCGATAATATTGGCGCTAACCATACCACCTCCCATGCCAATGAGCAGCCATGGAAGGCGGGCTCGCGTGAGCGTAATGATATTGTCTGAATATTCAACATCTTCAGAAATACCAGAAGCCATTTGATAATCCTTATCAGCTTCCTCCTTGATTACATCAACCACATCATCGATAGTAATTCTTCCCAATAGCACGCCACGTTCATCCACCACCGGTAAGGCCACCAGGTCATACTTATCCATGATACGGGCCACCTCCTCAGCTGGCGTTGACGCGATCACCGATCTAACTTTTTCTTCCTTGAATAAATCTTTAATGGAACTACGAAGACTAGAAACGTTAAACAACATGTATTTGACACTTAATGTCCCTAACACTCTTTCCTGATCATCTACAACATATATGGTGTAAATATTATCAAGATCTTCAGCTTGCTTTCGCATTTCCCGAATTGCTTGAGCCACATTCCAGTGATAGTTCACTTTCACCAATTCGGTTCCCATCAAGGCACCAGCAGTGCCCTCTGGGTATGTCATTAAATCAATGATATCGCTGGCTTGCTCCTCATCCTCCAAAAGCGCTATTACCTCCTCCTGTTTCTGTTCAGGCAATTCAGAAATTACATCCGCAGCATCATCCGAATCGATATTCTCAATGAGCTCTTCAGCAATTTCTCTGCTCGTTAAATTGGAAAGCAGACGCTCCCGAACATCCTCATCCAGCTCCAGCATAACGTCGGCCGCCAACTGTTCATCCAGCAGTCGATATAGATATACCGCCTCAACGGTTCTAAGTTGATTGATTAACTCAGCTATATCTGCTGGATGCGCCTCAGCTACTGATTTGGCAATAACAGAGTCTTTCCCTTCAGCGATCCAATCCCGCAGGGAATGCAGCAACTCTTTGTTGAGGCTAAACTGCATAAATAATCTCCGTCCATAGTTTTTTTGACCGCGCGAATGTATGAAAAGAAAGTTGCAGCACCATTCCGGCGAGCAACTAATCACGAGAGAACCCACTATTGAGAATCTTCAACCCTCATCTATTTCAGAAATAGCACAACCAAAATTTTCCAACAATTTGCTACATTCGCAAACCCTAACCACCTGTGAAAAACAAAATCAACATAGCGATAGACGGGTATTCATCCTGCGGAAAAAGTACACTTGCGAAATCAGTTGCAAAAGAGTTAAACTATATCTACGTAGACTCGGGGGCCATGTACCGGGCCATGACTCTTTTTGCCATCAATAACCACTACATAGATGAGAATGGTAACATCGATATACAAGGCATTACTAACTCACTGGATAAAATTGTCATTCACTTTAAATACAATACTGACACACTTAAACACGAAACTTTCTTGAACGGTGAAAACGTTGAGCGAGAAATCAGGAACCCCAAAGTTTCCTCCTTTGTTTCACCCGTCTCCGCAATAAAAGAAGTAAGAATAAAACTCGTGGCTCTTCAACAACGCATGGCAGAAGGCCGGGGTGTTGTGATGGACGGTCGAGACATTGGTACGGTGGTATTGCGAGATGCTGAGTTGAAGATATATATGACCGCCGACAGTGAAGTGAGAGCGAAACGCAGATTCGCAGAATTGAAAGCCATGGGAGTTCATACAACGGTAGACGAGGTACTGAAAAATCTCAACGCACGTGACGAATACGATACAACACGAGCCAATGACCCCTTGCGTCAAGCAGAAGATGCCATCGTACTTGATAACTCATACTTAAGTATTGATGAACAATTTCTGTTTGTGATCAAGCAGGCTCAAAAAAGAATCATCGCGAAAACAGAACAAGAGGCATTATAAGCACTCGTGCATTTCATAAGGATTTATCATTCATTCAACACTCAAATTACATTACATCATGAGCGCAAAAGTGGGTATTATTATGGGGAGTAATAGCGATCTACCAATTATGAGAGAGGCCGCGGATATTCTGGCTTCTTTTGGTATTCAGTATGAAATCGAAGTTGTGAGCGCTCATCGCACACCCGAAAGAATGTTCTCATATGCCAACGAAGCAGCCGCAAGAGGTATCAAAGTCATCATAGCCGGAGCAGGTGGTGCGGCCCATTTACCCGGCATGACTGCTTCAATAACAAGCCTTCCTGTTATTGGTGTACCTATTAAATCTACAAATTCCATTGACGGATGGGATAGCATTTTGTCAATTCTTCAAATGCCCGCTGGAGTTCCGGTCGCTACCGTGGCATTGAATGGTGCTAAAAATGCCGGTATTCTCGCTGCTCAAATACTTGGTACCAGCGATTCAATTGTCCATCAAAAAATCACACAGATGAAAAATGATCTTCGCGATAAAGTAATTCAGCAATCAAGCATCAAAGCAACAGACACGAAATGATTACAATTCATCCAAAAGAAATTCCCCAAGCCAAATTGCATCAATATCTGCTTGGAGCAATCGCACCCAGGCCCATAGCGTTTGCGAGCACAATTGATGCAGAAGGCAGAATGAACCTCGCACCATACAGCTTTTTCAATGTATTCAGTTCAAATCCGCCAATCGTCATTTTCTCACCTGCACGGCGAGGCAGGGATAATACAACAAAACACACTCTGGAAAATGTTCATGATGTAAGAGAATGTGTAATCAATATTGTGAGTCATAGCATCGTTGAGCAAATGTCACTTGCAAGCACGGAATATCCTCGTGAAGTAAGTGAATTTGTAAAAAGTGGACTCACCCCAATTCCGTCAGATTTGGTAAGGCCATTCCGAGTTAAAGAAGCCCCGGTGCAACTTGAATGTAAAGTCAATGATATCGTGGCATTGGGTAACCAAGGTGGAGCCGGCAACCTTGTGATCGCTGAAGTCCTCTGTATGCATTTGCACCAAGAAATTCTGGATGACGAGGGAAAAATAGACCCAGTGAAAATTGACTTGGTAGCTCGAATGGGAGGACATTGGTATACACGTGCATCGGCTGGTCTTTTTCAAATCGCTCAACCCACTACACAAATTGCTATTGGCTTCGATAAACTGCCAGCCGATATTCTTAAATCTCCCGTCTTAACCGGTAATCAGCTCGCCCAACTGGCAGGAGTTACTGCATTACCCGATGAAACCGATGTGAATGAATTCAAACTGACCGAACTCGCAGATCTTTTCATTGCATTTGACAAAAACTACGATGCCCTCGAAAAAGCGCTTCATGAAAAAGCTGGTGTCTTAATTGATAAAAAAAATATCAATGATGCCTGGAAAACATTACTCAGCCTGAATCGCAGATAAGTTCTTTGCAACGTAAAGTAGTATTCAACCTCGACATACATGAAATAAATTGTATGTCCATAGAAGATGTCCGGCTGCGCAATTCGACAATTCAGATATTATCTCAAACGAACTCATGTATTGAAATATTTATCAAATCCATAAGCTGATTATGATGCTCCAAATTGTTGTATCAAACTCCGGCAATTTGTATCGTGATGATTATGTAAATCAGAACTTGTTAAACCTGGAAACCCTTATTGCCCCTTTATCATCAAGCAGTCTCAAGATATATGCTCCTTTAGGTAGCTTTGCAATATCGATGCCACCACTCACATATTTACCACCCATGACCAACTTTCCGGCTACATCAGAAATATCAAATTGACTAAAGCTACCCTCGACATCAAATGAAATATAATCACTCGTCGGGTTGGGATAAATACTAAATCCAACGGATTCATCATGAACAAGAGTAGAAACATCCTCCTCTAAAAAATAAGCTGTAAATGCCACGTCATTTGATCCAACAGTAGCATTAAAAAAAGGACTTAGGAAATCATCAATGAAACTTGACTCACCCCAGTTAGCAAAACTATACCCAGGGTTTGCAATCGCCTGAAGGGTAATTGGAATGTTCTTATAGTATAACCCTGTCCAAGGGTATTCTTGGGGACTTATTGTATTAAGTCGAATGTAACCCGCGCCTGGTGGCTGAACCTCCAACTCCAGAACAAAATCTTCCTCCAGGCCAAATACCGATCGATACTCATTGCGCACTGTTTCCGAACGGCAAATCAAATCACTCTGATAATCGATATGATTCTGGTAAAAGGAATTCATTTGTCCATTCACATTCCATGGATCACCCCAGCGCTGAAATTCATTGGGCATTTCCATTACCCACCGATTGAACTGGTTGTTCTCTATCGCCTCAATTCGCTCAGGCAAGTATTGCGTATTCAACAAATCACACAATCTGTCGAGGCAATAATTCTTGTAAGATTCATGATTCACGGCGCGAATCCAAGGGCCTACATAAGGATGATCCGGCCCGTGATTCATCACATGCTGAATTCCGCTCAAACTGCAATCTGTCCAGCCACCCGGACGCAAACTCAACTCAACATCTACCACTGCAAAACGCCAACGATTCTCGGTGCTATCCCCACGGTAAATCTTGATATTGTTTCCAGGCCAATCCACATTTCCTATCCAGGATTCTGCGATGATATAATCAGCCAAGTATTTCATATCGAAATGCTGTTCTGCTGAGGAAAGAAAATTGTCTGCGGCTACATCCAATTGAAAATATTGTTCCAACGAATTCCAATAGTTATCAGCATTTCCTGTAACCGCGCGCAGCACCAAGTTATACCAATAGCTCAAGGAAAGTATATCCATCGAATCGGGGGTAGTTCCATCTAACAGTTGAAAGAACTCATCATCAAACTTTTCTCTCATCTCATAAAGGCCGAAATACTGTCCGTTGATATATACCGAAACCGGTCGCATAGCAGAATAATAGTTCTTTGTATTTCTGCAAAGCAACTCCACTCCACAAGCATCTTTATAGGGAAGAGCCATCCACATATTACTGCCATTGCGGAAATACAATTTGCTGAATAGGTTTCTACCCGGACGATCAGCAGGCATCAGTTCCTCAACCACTGACTGGCCATCTATAACGCTGCGATCAAACTCCAACCTGAAAGAATGTTGCGGCTGTGATCTACTGCCTCCCGCACCGCCATCAATTTGAAATACCACTGGTTTCGAAAACAACAAAGGATGATTTTCAGTAGAATCGAAGTACGATACTTGCGCGTATCTTTCCCAGTCATATTGCCAATTATCAAATACGCCGCTCGCTCCGTATAGGAAATCAGGATCAATGGCAACCGATAAAATGGGAGTCGAATGATTCACACCTACCATACAATTCAAAGAGACCACCTCGCTAGGCAATTGCCCTGAAAGAAAAGAACGCGCGCGCACCACAGTAGACTGAAAAATTGTGAGTTCGGAACCTGGCTCAAAGATTACAGATGCCGTATCGGGCTCACTTCCGTCGAGCGTATACCTCGTGATTGCATTTTCGCCATTCAATTCATAGATAATCAAATGTTGCACCTCATCATAAATGCCATCACTTATTGAGAATACAGGTGGTGCCGCCTGCGTGAGCGATGCCGTTGAAGTGTTGTTGGAATATCCCGGAGTAGGCGGAGCAAGGTGAAACACATCCGCAGTGCCATCAGGTATTACACCCACTGAGGAAGTATGATTCAGAGCGTCAATGTCAATCGTCTGAATGACATCACCTTCAGGGGAAGTAAGATACACATGCTCACCGTTCGATTGCAAGTTGAAGTTGGTGTGATAGAAACCTTGTCCGTCAATAACAAAATTCGCATTCATCTCAGGCAAAAGCATTTGCTTCATTGAGATTCTGATGTAGCTGTAGTACTCTCCGTCGGTGTAAGCAACATCCCAACCCAGCGAGTCGATTGGACCTGCGGTGAGTCCGGCAGCTAGCAATTCATCTGCCCTGTATAGCATTTGATTGCGTGCACTCCAATACCAATTTCCATACGGTGCGGGATACCCTGTGCCGCCATTATTGACAGTGCCTTCACCCATCTGAATTTCATTCAATCGAAGATTTGGCCGTATGGTGTGAACCTCCCCTGCTATCGCACTGCAAGACGCGTCGTTACCATCGTTGTAGGATACTGTAGTACATGCATACCCTGCATCAGTTTGATTGAATACTGAATTAGAGATATATCCATTGGCGCTATAGGAGCATGAGTTGATAACGATATCAGAAACACCATCCCAGATAAAGGGTGTATCAAAGACATGATAATTCCAACCCAGGTGCGGTATGTAATCTGTTATGTAAGAAACCTCCTGAAAACCTTCAGAGAAAAATCTGTTCTTGCTACTGAGAAAGACAATCAAAAACTCATTGGGCTGTAACCAATATTCGTTGAATGTCCAAAGACTTAAATTCGAAGAATCATCGCTCAGAGAATACCCAGCGAGATTTACAGCAGTCTCTCCAGCATTATAAATTTCTAACCAATCTTCATAAGAATTATCATCATCTGCAATAGTGTTTAAATTCCTATTACTCCCTTCATTGATCATGATTTGCGCTTGGTAGCAATGGATCCTCCCCAAAAAAATCGAGAGGATGATGAGAATAATGGCTCTAATCATTTAGGTTTTTTGCTTTTCTCGTTTCGCTGCAGGAAATAGAATGTTGTTCAAAATAAGTCGGTACCCAGGGGAATTAGGATGGAGATTTAAATCTGTAGGAGGGTCACCAACGAGGTGCCGATAATCTTCAGGGTCGTGCCCGCCATAATAGGTCCATTGGCCCTCACCTAGTTCACCATGCACATACTTCGCGCACTTGATACTTTTTGTTTCACCCATGACAGTAACATTCGTTCGAATAAACCGATTTCGAAACGATGTGGTTTGGCCCATGAATCCATGAATAACCTGAGTATGATTCTGTGTAAGAATGGTGGGGACGATATCCCATTTCGCTGAGAAATCAAAAAGCGTAAAGAAGTCATTAATCTCACCTAACCGGGTATGATCATCGGTACCGTCGATATCCGAAAACTCATATACATTCGGATCCTTATCCAGTTTATAGCTCTGAAAAGCGAAGCCATTGTCATAACGCAGTTTCGACTGGGCCTGAGCGTCACTCGGATCACCGTCAAATACGCTCTCTACTATATCAACCCCTTCCGCCGCCAAGGCAATATCAAATGAATCGGTGCCACTGCACATTGTAAATAAAAAGCCTCCGCCTAGCACGAAATTCTTAATGTTCACTGCCACCTGTCGCTTCATCTCCGACACCTTATTGAAACCCAACTTTGATGCCATGGCCTCCTGAGACCTCACTTCATCCTGATACCAAGCTGCGTTCTTATAGGACTTATAAAATTTTCCATACTGTCCGGTAAAATCCTCGTGATGCAAATGCAACCAGTCATATTTGGGCAGCTCCATCTGAATAATTTCTTGGTCATAGATTACGGTGTATGGAATTTCTGCATAGGTCAAAACCAACGTCACCGCATCGTCCCAAGGTTGTTTGCCCGAAGGAGAATAGACGGCAATTTTTGGGGCAACCTCAAGTTTAACACGTTCCATGTTGACTTCAGGATCAGAAATTTCAGCGATAATTTTTTGGGCCTGAACATCGGCGATCAATTCATAGCTCACGCCTCGAATAGAGCATTCTTTTGTTACGTCACTATAATTATCAATCAAAAAACTACCCCCTCGATAATTCAACAGCCAATCAAGAGGTATCTTATTCTGTAGTATCCAATAGGCAATACCATATGCTTTCATATGGTTGTCTTGACTATCATCCATGGGAATCAATATCCTGGAGGCAGTCATTGGAACGAAGAGCAACAGCAATAAGAGAGAAGAGACAAGTTTTTTCATGACCTATGGCAAATATACCATAGCATAAATAGAACCTTTATGAAAGGTTGTGAAAGCTTTAATCTTCGTAAACATCCAAAAGCATCAGGGCCTCAGAAAGCTCACCGAGTGTCTTGGTATCATTTTGTTTGCGGGCAATAAACTTACCGGCCTTGTATATGGAAACGGCATCCTCACTCTTGCCCTTGGTCTCTAACATTTTTCCGAGTTGATAATAGCTCGCCAGATAATCCGGATCATTCTTTACAATCTTCTGTAGGATTTTGATGGCCATGGCCAAATCACCATTCCGATGGTGCTCAAGCGCTGCAGCATAGTGCAAAAAACTATCTCTCGGATTTGTTTCCAGCATATTCTCAATCATTTTCAACCTTTCTTGCATGATGACTTTGTGTTTTGGTTTTGCCAAATCTATCCGATTCATTTACCTGAAAGCAGTTTCTTCAAAATCCAAAAACACAGATTATCAACATCGAATTGCACAATTGGTTTTATGTCCCAAAACAAAAGCGCCCCCTTTCGGAGGCGCTTTTTAGCATTTGGTTTTCGCCA
>CAZKRL010000041.1:0-22404 GCA_964555295.1 uncultured Comamonadaceae bacterium
ATTGCGGGCATGAACGGAAAAAGATCTGCCGGCAGACCGGCAACTAAACCGGCCCGTCTGAAGAACGGATTCTATGTTGGGGTGAGAAACAAAGGAATGTCAACGCCGGTAATGATGTACAGTCCCACCCGTGAAGGTATGATGCTGATAGCCCAGCGATATGGCGTTTTCCCAGAGAAAGAAGTGACAGTAATGGGAGAGCATAAAAATGACAAATGGGTTGATCAGGAGCAACCTAAAAGAGGCCGCAAAAAGAAAGTGGTCGAAGAGAATTAGTTTTGAAAAGCCCCTACAGGGGCTTTTCTGCTATTGTACAATTTCTATTTTGTCAAAATGAAAAATCTTGTTCAAACTCTGATCGCCATCACGTTTTGTCTTTTCGCACTTGCCTGTAAAAAGGAAAACAAAAAGCTATCACCTAGCTGCGACGGTTCACATCCGACCTACACCAATGGGATTAAAAGTATCATTGATAGCAAGTGTGCCAATACAAGTTGCCATCCAAGTTACAGCACTTACAATGGCATCAAGGGAATAACCCAAAATGGTGAATTCACACGTGAGGTTTTGACCGATCAAACTATGCCCAAGAATTCATCCCTATCGCAAGATGAGATAAATAAGATACAATGTTGGGCCAACGACGGCTTCCCACAATAGTCATTAGCCATAGCAATGACGAAATCGATTCCAAATTGAATCCCTTTAAATAGTAAGGATGTCCTTATCCTTGACAGCAAGGATCTCCTCAATCTTACGGTTAAATTTATCGGTAAGCTCCTGCACTTTCACTTCGCCGGATTTTGCTTCATCCTCAGGTAGTCCATCTTTCTGCGCCTGACGAATAAAATCAATGGCCTCTTTGCGGGCGTTGCGCAATCCAACTTTTGCGTGTTCACCTTCGGCATGGGCGCGCTTGCTCAGCTCTTTCCTTCTCTCTTCAGTGAGAATAGGAACTGAAATAATAATAACATCTCCATTGTTCTGTGGATTCAGGCCGAGGTTCGCCTCCATGATGGCCTTCGAGATGATATCCAAAAAGTGCTTCTCCCAAGGTTGAATCGTAATGGTTCGCGGATCGGGGGTATTGATATTGGCGATATTCTTCAGTAAAGTGGGAGTGCCATAATAATCGAGCTTCACTGCGTCGAGCATAGCAGGAGACGCTTTTCCTGCTCGGATTTTAGTGAGCTCAAATTCCAAGTGCTCAATACTTTTCTGCATGGCCGACGTGGCTTCGTCCATCACCATTTTAATCTCTTCACTCATAATTCACTATTATATTTCAACTAAAGTACCTATTGATTCTCCTTGCATCAATCGCATCAAATTACCGCTTCGATTCATATCAAAAACGATGATGGGGAGCTTATTTTCATTGCACAACGTAAAGGCCGTCATGTCCATCACTTTCAAATCCTGCTCAAACACCTGCTGAAAGGTGAGCTTATCGTACTTCACAGCATTTGCATGTTTTTCAGGGTCAACATTATATATGCCATCAACACGTGTGCCCTTCAGAATGACTTCACAGTCGGTTTCAATAGCGCGCAGTGAGGCTGCCGTATCCGTTGTGAAAAAGGGGTTGCCGGTACCTGCACCGAAAATGACCACACGACCTTTTTCGAGATGTCGAACCGCCCTGCGTTTGATGAAGGGTTCAGCAATGGTTTTCATTTCAATTGCGCTTTGCAACCGCGTGGTCACCCCAATACTTTCGAGTGCACTCTGCAGTGCCATACTATTGATCATCGTTGCCAGCATTCCCATATAATCGCCCTGCGTTCTTTCCATTCCCCCCTCCTCCGCCTGAACACCGCGGAAGATATTTCCACCACCAATCACAATAGCTACTTGAACACCCGATGACCAGGCCGATTTGATTTCATTCGCGTACTGGAGAATTCGATGATTGTCGATACCGAATTGTTTGTCACCCATCAGTGACTCGCCGCTAAGTTTTAGCAGAATGCGTTTGTACTTCATTTAAAAGGCAAATATGGAGGGGGAAGGTTCAGTAATCAAAACAAGTTAAAAAGAGACGTTATGTGCACAGTCAAAATCATTTGCTCATCGCATTAGTAATTCTATTCTCATACAACGACTTGTAATCGCTAATCATTCCAAAATTTTCTCCATCGATAGTTACTCTTCCTTGTGTAACATGACCGAGCAACATCAATTGAACGCCTGATGACGCGACGAAGTCAATGAATTCTTCTTCGTAATCTTCAACCACAGTTACCGCAATTCTGCTTTGCGATTCGCCGAAAAGAAAAGCGTCTTTGCGAATTTCGCCATCTGTTACGATGTCAAAACCTAGCTCATTTGGAAAGCCCATTTCACAGAGCGCAGTGAACAATCCACCGTCACTTACATCATGAGCCGAGCTGATAAAAGTGTTTTTTATCAATTCCTTCATGCAATTCTGAACGGTGCATTCTTCCTCGAGTTCGAAGAAGGGGGCGGGCGAATTTTTCACGCCGCGTATCGAATAGAGATACTCCGATGAGCTAATGTCATTGCGTGAAGTACCTATCAAATAAATCAAATCTCCTTTGTATTTGAATTCAAGAGAAGTATGCAGCCCCTTGTCTTTCATCACTCCCAACATACCAATCGTGGGGGTTGGAAACACGGGTGCGGCAGAGCCATCAGCATTTACAGTTTGATTATAGAAGCTCACATTGCCCCCAGTTACAGGCGTTTGCAATCGCGTGCATGCTTTCCCCATTCCTTTAATAGCGCCCACAAATTGCCAATACACTTCGGGGTTATATGGATTACCGAAGTTGAGACAGTTGGTAATTGCGCTGGGCTCACCACCCGAACAAACAATGTTTCTGGCCGCCTCACACACAGCAATCATGGTTCCAACCTCTGGATCGGCGTGAACGTATCTTCCGTTGCAGTCAACAGAAAGCACAAGCGCTGATGATGTGCCCTTGATGTTTACCACCGCTGCATCAGAAAGCTTGTTGGTACCCATATTAGCGGTACCCACCATGCTATCGTACTGCTCATATACCCAACGCTTTGAAGCAATGTTGGGTTGCGATATGAGCTGTCTTGCAACCACTACATAATCAGCTGGTTCTTTTATGGATTGCATATTGAATGAAGCAGCTTGAGAATAATACGCCGGCTCGCGATACTCTCTTTCATACACGGGAGCACCGCCACCCAAGACAAGACTGGCCGCCGGAATATCACCCACCAACGCTCCATTCATAAAGTATCTCACTTGTCCGGTCTCAGTTACATGGCCAATCTGAACTGCATTTAAATCCCACTTATCGAAAATATCCTGTACGATTTTTTCTTTGCCTTTATGTACAACAATGAGCATCCGCTCTTGTGATTCACTCAATAGAATCTCGAAGGGTTGCATTGCTGCTTGTCGTGTAGGCACCAGGTCCAGATGAATGTCCATACCTACACCGCCGCCTGCGCTCATCTCCGACGTGCTGCAAGTAATGCCTGCGGCACCCATGTCTTGCATGCCCACTATGGCATCGGTTTCTGCCAACTCCATGGTGGCCTCCAACAGCAATTTCTCTTGAAACGGATCGCCTACCTGCACACTTGGAAGGTCGGCCGCACTCTCTGCGGTAATATCGCGTGAGGCAAATGATGCGCCCTTGATTCCATCCTTACCCGTTGCTGAACCAACGATGAATACGGGATTACCCGGGCCCTTGGCTTTGGCTGAAATAATTTTATCGGTTTTGACAAGACCCACCGACATAGCATTTACGAGACAGTTCGAGTGGTAGGATGGATCGAAATACACCTCGCCGCCCACCACCGGAATTCCGAATGCATTGCCATAGTCGCCAATGCCTTTGACAACGCCCGACATAAGCCATTGCGTGCGGGGTTCATCCAGTGAGCCAAAGCGCAGTGAGTTCAACTGAGCAACCGGACGTGCGCCCATTGTGAAGATATCACGATTGATACCGCCTACACCTGTGGCAGCGCCTTGATATGGTTCGATTGCGCTGGGATGATTATGAGACTCAATCTTGAAAGCGCAACCAATGCCATTGCCAATATCAACGAGTCCGGCATTTTCTTCACCTGCTTTAACGAGCATATGCGGACCCTCCTTGGGCAAGGTTTTGAGCCATTTGATGCTGTTTTTGTAGGAGCAATGCTCGCTCCACATCACAGAGTAAACGCACATTTCAGTGAAATTCGGGGTTCTGCCGAGAATTTCCGTTATCTTTTGAAATTCATCTGATGTGAGCCCCATATCGAGGGCCTGATCGATCGTGGCGGTTTGGGTGGAAGCGCTCATAGGTAATGTGGGCGAAATTACGTTTGTGAAACAGATAACTCCAATTTATAATCGTGGCCAATACAAGCCCACCAATTCTGCAAGCACATAGCCGAGATAGAAAGTCTCTCAAATACTAGCAACCCCCAACGTATGTAGGTGATATCAAGTACGCATGGGCGCAGTCGAACGCAAATGTAAACGGGACCCCAGCCAGACATTTACTTCGATTCGTTGTGCGCCAATATATTTGTGCCGTGCAAGAACGTCATAGCAACCTCGAACAATACTTCGAAGAACAGGCGCTAACTACTAAGCGGTTTGTGATTCCCTATATCAACGAAATCCGAAAAGTAGAATCTTCGCAACGTGTGCTGGAAATCGGGTGCAGCATGGGAGGTAATTTGGTTCCCTTTCTCGAAGTGGGTTGCACTGCAACCGGGGTGGATCTCTCTGCATCGAGTATTGCGCTTGGCGAGAAACTTTTTGCCAATAACCCTCACAGAGTCAGAATTTCGCTCATTACTGATGATATATACAACCGCACTGACGCCGACGGAAAATTCGATATCATCATCATGCGTGATGTGATTGAGCATATTCATAATCAAGATAAGTTTATGGGCTTCGTGCATCGATTCATGGCACCGGGCGCCATTTTTTTTCTTGCCTTTCCACCTTGGTACAACCCTTTCGGAGGGCATCAACAAATTTGCACCAACAAGCTCCTGAGTAAACTCCCCTATTTTCATTTACTGCCTGCCTTTATCTATAAATGGATGTTGAAATTGGGGGGGGAAAGTGCAAGCAAAATTGAAGCATTGCTTGAAATCAAAGAGACCGGAATTAGCCTTGAAAGATTTGAAAGGTTGGCCAAAAAACACGGCTATTCGATTGCGCAAAAAACCCACTACCTCATCAACCCCAACTATGAAACCAAGTTTGGTTTGAAGCCTCGCAAGCAGTTTGCCCTTATTCAAAATATTCCTTATTTGAGAAATTTTCTTACCACGGCGGGGTATTATGCATTGGTGAAAAATTGAGCATTACGAGCCGCATATTGTACTTCCATATTTCCGGCCTAATGGATTATGGAAGTCGAAATCATCACAAGATGAATTGAAATTAGCACACTGGTTTTGATTACACAAAACAAGAAAGGCCCGTTTTCACGAGCCTTCCAAGTTGCAGGAGAGGGTTTCAGATCTCAATTGGAAGTGAGCCGAGTACATTTCCCTCCCTGCTTTTTACCACCACTGCATAATTTCCCT
Organism: uncultured Comamonadaceae bacterium; assembly: GCA_964555295.1. Taxonomy (GTDB): domain Bacteria; phylum Bacteroidota; class Bacteroidia; order Flavobacteriales_D; family Sanyastnellaceae; genus CAZKRL01. The sequence goes on from CAZKRL010000041.1 coordinate 5,551, forward strand.
TACTCAAGTTGGTTGCATCAATTTTGAACTTAGACTCGCCTATACCAGAAGCAATTTGATCGAAGTAGCGGATCATTTTTACAATATTGCCCTGAGCGTCGGTGAGTAACATCGCACAATCTTTGACGCCCTCACTCTTGAAGGGCACACTGCCTTCAACGAAATTTACACGGTCAGTAAAAGCGTATTGACTGTCCGGAGCAGGTTCAACAAATGTTACCCTATAGCCCGGGTCGACTTCTGAAATTCCATTTCGACGTAAAATCTGATTGATCACTTTGTATTCTGCCTCACTACAATCTCCTTGACTGAGGGTTGACATACTGTGCCCATTGGTGTAATGCCAAATGATATTTCCAACTATTGAGCGATTGTCGAGACCTAATTCAAAAATAGCAGTGAGTTGTTTTTCCATTTCAGGGTCACCGTGATAGGGCGTCCCAAACTCCTGATGACCATTGCCAACCGACCTCTTAGGTGCATTGCCGCATCTTACATTCAACCGCACCTCCTGTGATTCGTTGCTGGCAAGCGTAATGCGTTGACCGCGTGTCACCACCTGTGGCTGATAATCCTCGCCCGCAGGAAAAATCGTTCCAGGCGTGATATCGAGCACCAAAGAATCTCGCAACTTGTTGTTACACGTTACCGCCAGCATGCCATTCGTTTTATTGATGTCAATTTTGACCTGCCGAGCTTTCAAGGCGGCCGTGAGCTCAGTGCGTTTCGTCGCACTTGCCATTGTTGTTGTCAACACAGACAACAGACAAATCCAGATGAATTTACTTTTCATAGCGTTATTATTTTTTAGAGGTTATTACACTTGCAGTTGCACTCCAATTTTCAGCATCCGGCATATAGGTTTGTGAAGGGGTAGACACATCCAACCATAGTGAAGAATATAATTGTCCAATGAAAGGAATGCTTTTATCGACACCATGTCCGCCCACTTTTGCCAGTTGCAATTCTGCGTCCGGGGGAATAAACGATTTGCGAATTATCATTTTCCCTGAACTGCATGAACCTTCTGAAACAATGCCGGCATCGCGCTCAATGTATTTCCACTTTCCGCGGGCAAATGCCTGGGGCAAAATCAATTCGCATTTTCCTGTAGGAATATTCGTATTCATCAAAGAATAAATTCCAGCTATATCTGTGGTGAATCTGACAAACGCCTGACCATTGTCATTCACGATCTCGGATGAACTACTGAACCTCTTCCAACAACGGGCGGCCGCATCCCAACAAAAAACTTTCAGATCCCTTTTATCAACCTCAATCGGTTTCCTCAAATTGATTTCTACTGGGTACGGAATACGACCTTCAGCCGCGTATGATATTTCACAACCCGAAACAAAAGCAAGGAGCCCTTCCTTTGCGGTGGTGGTGTTATAAGAACCTGCCACCTCCTCGAAGGATACCGGACGTATTTCTGGCCAGAGTTGCGCCTTACACGTAAAAGCAAAGCACAAGAAAATAAAAGCTGCAATGGTTTTCATATGAATAAAGTATTTAGTGAGTAATTAGTGTTGAACTGAATGAGTAAAGAACTCGGCTGATAATGTATTAGGATTGCTTTCCAAGAATGACTTCAATCGGCCCGACTTCAACGATGCCAGTGGCTGCATCCCACTCATAAACTCAGTGCCCGACATATCTGAGACAGTTATATTACAAGACACATTATCATACCCCAACAGGTCAGGAATTTCGACGGATATCTTATTTGCACATGGCGGCAGAACAATTTGCAGATAAGGGTTTTCGGAGTGAATTACTACAGATCGAATCATGAAACCAGTAGGGGCCGAGATGTTGAAAGTACTTGCAACCTGTATGGGCTTAGCCAAACACCACAATGCATTTTCAGCAGGGAGCTTAAGCATCTTAGCTCCTGAAGACTTACTGATTTTAGCTTTGTCCTCCTCCACGGGCACATACCACTCATCGATGTTTGCCATCTTATACAGAGAATAACCACTGCCCTCCAAATATTCAAACGGCAACTTCAGATGTGCTTCATGCAACGAGGATGCCCTTGGCGCTTCTACAGAGATACACGACTCATAAAGAAGAATGTCTCCATTGTATTCTGAACGTACGGCTCCCAATTCTTCGATGTTCCCGGTGTTTACCTTAACCTTTCGCATTTCAGCGACCTTGTCTTGTGGGCAGGTAAAGCGCCATCCTCGAGCATCCGTAATGGTTGTGTCTTTTATAAACACCACATCGGTTTTGTGTTGCACGTGACGGAATGAAACCTGAAGATCGTGGTCACCAGCACCTTGAAACTCCTTTCGATCAAGGAAGTCGATAGCAACAATATCAAGTGGAATATTATGCTCCGCTAAACGCTGCTGGATGAAATTGATGCGGTTTTCCACTATTATATTCTCCTCATCTTTTCGTCCGGAAAACTTTCTGCGAAAAAGACAATGAATAGAATCAGATTCATAAAACCGGTTATAGTTACTATACCATGTGTCGACAGATTGTGCAGTCAGTTCGATTTTTTCAGATTCAAAATCGAGATAGAATACATCTGTAAAAGTCTCTTCTTGTGCCCTTGATGTTAATGCAGCGCAAAGCATGCACAACAACCATGTGATGTTCTTCATATTGATAAATTTTAGGTGATAAAAGAGGTAGAGACTGTTTCTGATAATAGCAACATACAGACATCTAACATTATTGCACAACACGAAAAATATTACTTGATTCAATATAATATTACTTGAAGTCGATGGATTCAATAGCCAACTGAATTCATGTATCATATATCCGGCTCGCAATCAACTTCCTTTGACTGTTGCGGTTTTTCTATGTTACATGGCTCTTCTCAACGCATCTGGATTCGTTAATACCTTTGGCACAGTGAATAATATATTGCCTGACATCCGAAATGTTGAAGAATCATTTTTAGCTGAATTCTTTGAATCTCATGGCGAGAAAAAATTCCGCGCCAAACAGGTGATGGAGTGGCTTTGGAAAAAATCTGCAAAAAGCTTTGATGAGATGACCAACATCTCGGCCGAAACCAGAAAACTCCTCAGCGAGCATTTCAGCTTTGCAACTATCAAAATTTCAGACCAACAAATCAGCGCAGATAAAACCATCAAGTGTGCATTCGAAGTTGAACCCGGTAAAGTCGTTGAAGGAGTTCTTATCCCCACGGCTACCCGAATGACTGCCTGCATATCATCACAGGTAGGTTGCAGTCTCAGCTGCGCTTTTTGCGCTACCGGTCGACTCAAGATGCTGCAAAATCTTTCTGCCGGTGATATTTACGACCAAGTCGTTTATCTGCGCAATCAAGCAGAGGAAAGGTACCAGATTCCACTGAGCAATATTGTTTATATGGGAATGGGTGAGCCACTGCTGAATTACAAAAACGTGATGACATCGATCGAAAAAATCACCTCGCCCAACGGATTGGGAATGTCGCCACAACGCATCACCGTAAGCACCGCGGGCGTGGCCAAAATGATCAAAAAGCTGGGGGATGATGGTGCCAAATTCAACCTCGCATTATCGCTGCACGCAGCCAATGACGAGAAACGCAATCGCATCATGGACATCAATGAAAGCAATCATCTCGAGATTCTGGCCGATTCATTGCGTTACTTTCATGAAAAAACCGGCACCCGCGTGACATTCGAATATATCATTTTCAAAGACTTCAACGATAGCATCAAAGACGCTCATGAGCTTGCCAACTATAGCAAAAATCTTCCCGTCAAAATCAATATCATCGAATACAACCCTATCGATGACGGCCTCTACCAACAAGCGTCTCCGGAGCGTGTTGATGCATTTGCAAAATTCCTTGAGTCGCGAAACCTCATTGTAAATGTTCGACGCTCAAGGGGTAAGGACATAGACGCAGCATGCGGTCAGCTTGCCAACAAGAATGCTGCACTACTTAAAGATCAGGTCGTGCGGAAAGCAAAGCCCATCATTTGACATCAAACACCTAACTTGCTCACATGAAAAAATCATCTGGACTTACCCTTTGGATTTTCCTCGCCCTCATTGCAGGCGCATTGTCAGGTGCAGGGCTCCATAGCGCATATTCAGGAAATGAAAATGCTCTGGCGCAGGTAGTAGATTATTTCACTATTCCCACCGAAATTTTTCTTCGCCTTATCAAAATGATCATTGCGCCCCTGGTCTTCGCAACCCTCGTGGTCGGAGTTGCTAAACTCGGTGATATCAAAGCGGTAGGGAGAATCGGAGGCAAGACCATGCTTTGGTTCATTAGCGCATCCTTTGTATCCCTTTTACTTGGTGCGATACTTGTGAATTTCTTCGAGCCCGGAAAAATGATGCAACTTGAATTGCCCGCTGCGGATGCAAAAACCGGCATCGACTCGGGCGCAATGACCTTGAAAGGAGTGCTCACCCACATCTTTCCAAAAAGCGTTGTAGAGGCAATGGCACACAACGAGATATTGCAAATTGTAGTCTTCTCCCTTTTCTTCGGAACCGCATGTGCATCGATGGGGGAAAAGGCCAATCCACTGGTCAAGGCGTTAGATTCTCTGGGTCACGTCATGCTGAAGATTACCGGCTATGTGATGAATTTCGCGCCGGTCGCGGTTTTTTCTGCAATGACTGTTGTGGTGGCCAAGAAAGGATTGGGGGTTTTGTTTTCCTATGGAATTTTCATTGGCGAATTTTACTTTGGCTTGTTACTGCTCTGGACACTGCTCATCGGAGTGGCTTTCTTGCTCGTCAAAAGACGCGTTATTACATTGGTGCAAAGAATCCGAGAGCCCTTGTTACTCGCGTTTTCTACGGCCAGCAGTGAAGCCGCTTTTCCCAAAACCCTCGAAGAGCTTGAACGTTTCGGATGTGCCAACAGAATTGTAAGTTTCGTATTGCCGCTCGGGTATTCCTTCAACCTCGACGGCTCCATGATGTACATGACTTTTGCAAGTCTTTTCATCGCACAGAGTTATGGCATAGAACTCTCCGTTAGTGAGCAACTGACCATGCTGCTCGTGTTGATGGTAACAAGCAAAGGAATTGCCGGCGTGCCAAGAGCGTCGCTTGTTGTAATCGCAGGAACACTTGCATCGTTTGGGATTCCAGAAGCCGGACTGCTGCTGCTACTCGGTATTGACCATCTACTGGATATGGGCCGCAGCGCCACGAATGTCATTGGCAATGCAGTGGCTACAGTGGCAGTGAGCAAATGGGAAAACAAACTCGATTGAGTATGGCACTTTCACGCTGCAACCATACCTCTTAACTTAGCACACTGTATGAAAACAGGTATCATTGTATTCCCGGGAAGCAATTGCGATGAAGATCTCGTTGGCGCAGTTACGGCCATCACCGGTGGTAATGTCATAAAGCTTTGGCACAAGGAGGCCCATCTGCAAGACTGCGATGTAGTTATGTTGCCCGGAGGATTCTCTTTTGGTGATTATTTGCGCAGTGGTGCTATCGCACGATTTTCAAATATCATGAACTCAGTTATTGACCACGCCGCGAAAGGAAAACCCGTTATCGGAATTTGCAATGGATTTCAAATTCTTTGTGAGTCAGGACTTCTGCCGGGCGCCCTGCTGCATAACACCCATCGCAAGTTCATCTGCAAGAATGTTTTTATTCGGCCGTGTTCCCATAAAGCGATTATCACTGCCGGCCTTGATCATGGTCGCGGGTATAAAATTCCTATCGCACATGGTGAGGGCAATTTCTTCGCGTCTGAAGACGCCTTTCTTGACATGTGCGAAAATGACCAGATCATTTTCCGGTATTGCGATGAAAACGGAAACCATACAGAAGAGTCGAATCCGAATGGATCGCTCGACCATGTGGCCGGCATTTGCAATCTTCAAGGCAATGTGATGGGTATGATGCCGCACCCAGAGAGGGCTGCAGATAATACACTTGGCAACACTGATGGCCGCGAGATCCTAGAACAGCTGTACAACGCGGTAAGCGCCTAATCGAACCACAACCTTTTCCAATTGTTCTGAAATAAACGCGATGAATTCAAACTACACCCCCGGGCCACTTTTAGCAAAGATTGCCTCACCCGCAGACCTTCGTTTGCTATCAGAGAATCAGCTTGAGCAGGTTTGTAAAGAGTTGCGTCAATACATCATTGACATCGTCTCTGAGAAGGGCGGACATTTCGGTGCGAGTCTGGGTGTTGTGGAGATGACCGTTGCTCTGCACTACATATACAAAACTCCCTTTGATCAATTGGTTTGGGATGTCGGACATCAGGCATACGGGCATAAAATTCTAACCGGCAGAAGAGATAATTTTCATACCAATCGCAAATACAAAGGCATCAGTGGCTTCCCCAAAAGAAGCGAGAGTGAATATGATACATTCGGGGTTGGACATTCGTCGACCTCTATCAGCGCCGCCGTTGGAATGGCTGTGGGGGCCAAATTGAAAGGAGAGCAAGACCGCAAGGTCGTGGCCGTAATCGGTGATGGTGCAATGACCGCCGGACTCGCATTCGAAGGACTGAATCATGGTGGTACCAGCGACTCTGATATCCTTGTTATTCTCAATGATAACTGCATGAGCATCGATCCCAACGTGGGCGCATTGAAAGAATATCTCACCGACATTACTACTTCCCACACGTACAACAAAGTAAAAGATGATGTGTGGAATATGCTCGGCAAGTTGTCGCGTTTCGGCGCAAGTGCCCAGGCGATAGTTCACAAAGTCTCCGAATCTCTCAAAGGTTCTCTTGTTAAAGAGAGCAATTTTTTCGAGTCATTGAAGTGGCGTTATTTCGGTCCTATCGACGGACATGATGTTGTTTATCTCAGTCGCATTTTGAATGACTTACGCGATATCCCCGGGCCGAAAATTCTGCATTGCGTTACCATGAAAGGCAAGGGATATGAGCCCGCTGAAAAAGGAAGTCCGACCAAATGGCACGCTCCGGGCGTATTCAATAAAGAAACTGGCGAGATTGTTAAGGTGGTTCCTAAGTCACCACAACCCCCGTTATATCAAGATGTGTTTGGCCATACCATTATTGAGCTGGCCGAGAAGAACGAAAAAATTGTAGGAGTAACACCGGCGATGCCATCGGGATGCAGTCTCAAGTTCATGATGGAGGCGATGCCGAGCCGTGCCTTCGATGTAGGAATTGCTGAACAACACGCAGTTACATTCAGTGCGGGTATGGCCACACAAGGTCTGATTCCTTTCTGCAATATCTACTCATCGTTTATGCAGCGTGCTTATGATCAGGTTGTGCACGATGTGGCATTGCAAAAACTCAACGTTGTATTTTGTTTGGATCGCGGCGGGCTTGTTGGGGCCGACGGACCAACGCACCATGGCGCATACGACCTTGCCTACATGAGATCCGTTCCGAATATGATTGTAGCGTCGCCGATGAATGAAGAAGAGTTGCGCAATTTGATGTTCACTGCGCAGCAAGAAAATATGGGGCCATTCAGCATTCGCTACCCGCGAGGAAACGGCGTTATGACAGAGTGGAAAACACCCCTTCGAGCCATTCCTGTTGGAAACGGTCGCAAAGTAATTTCGGGCTCAGACCTTGCCATTCTAACGATTGGGCCCATAGGCAACGAAGCTCTTAAAGCGCGCAAAACACTGGAGGAATTGGGCATCTCTGCCGCTGTATATGATATGCGCTTTGTGAAGCCATTGGATGAAATGTTGCTGCATGAAGTTTTCGCCAAATTCAATCAAATCATTACCGTTGAAGACGGCTGTATTCAGGGCGGAATGGGTAGTGCTGTATTGGAATTCATGGCAGATAACGGCTACATGGCACAGGTGTCTCGACTTGGCATACCTGACAGACTCGTTGAACACGGAACACAAGAGGAGTTGTATGCCGAGTGTGGTTATGATTCGGCGGCTATTGTTGCGCAAGCACAACAGATGATTGCCGAAAGACCTAAGCAAGTCAAAGCGGTTTCATAAACTCTTTCATGGCCGAAGAAATCATCAACAAGGTTGCTGCGAGTGGCTTGATTACCCTCGACTTTGAAGAGATGATTCGCGATGAAGAATGGATGGTGATTGATATTGCCTCTCAACTTGAACATGGATTGGTATTGCGGGAAAAACAATTCCGCGACTGGCTTACCAACAATAATTGGGAGCATTGCCGCAACCAACTCGTTGGTGTGTATTGCAGTGCTGATGCAATAGTTCCCAAGTGGGCCTTTATGCTCGTGGCGGCGGCGCTCAAGGATATTGCGCTCAGCGTATTTCACACCTCAACTGCCAACGCATTTGAATCTGCCTTGTTGAAGAAAATTGAATGGATTGATGCGGGTGACTATATCGACAAGCGCGTCATCGTGAAGGGATGTGGCAATAAAAATTTGAGTGAGGCGCCTTACCTCGCAATTAGCCAAAAGCTTATACCTGTCGTGAAATCACTTATGTTCGGCGAGCCCTGCAGCACGGTGCCGGTATACAAGAAAAATTGATTCGCTCTTGGGTATTCTCAGATGAGTGAAGTCTGTTAGTTATTTACTTATGGAAAGATAATATTTCGATGATTATGTCTGTTTGTGAAAGTCAACACATTCTCGAGTTTAATTTATTGCCTATTCGTTGAAATCGTCAGAAGGAACATTTGCCTTATGCAAATTCTATAATTGCTGCAGCAAACTGAGACTAATACAAATTAACAGAACTAAATTACTTGCAACTATAGTTGGCTTCAATCCTTCTAAATTAAATCATTCACGAACGTATAATATGGGAGAGTCCATCCGATCATAACATATAAAGCCGGATTATGAATAGGGTAATGAATAAAGACAGCGGCAATTAAATGCCGGTAACCCTTTCGGATCAAGTCGTATGAAACAAGGCCGAGTAAATATGATCTATAGAATTAAGACCAATACTGGAGAGAAACATTATGATCATAGCCAAGACTGCATGAACATATTCACTTTAAATTATCGGTGTTAAAAAACAACCGCATAATTTTGAAACGTGATAAACTGGTCATCACATTTTAGCATCCGGCGTGATGTTGCGATTGTCGTTATAGTAAAATTGCTATTAGCCGCCTACTTCTTATATCTATTCAATAAAAACTATGATGGTTCAAGATTGTATCACGGACTAGCTGTAAACTGGGGCGACACTAACGGTTATTTGAATCCGATTGAGTATTGGCTCGATCAGTCGGTTCCATTAGATGCATGCAGGATGCCGGGACATCTGCCCTTATACGCGCCATTGTACAGTATGCTTGGTCGCGAATGGGCGTCAGTTGGATTGATCATTATCCAATTTATATTATCTATTGTCTCCGTTATTTGTCTCGCCCGACTGGCATTTCTGATACTGCGAACAAAATTCGTGTACTATTCTACATTGATACTATACAGTATCAGCACCTTCGTTTCCATTTGGGATCTTGTGCTAATGGCCGATAGCTTTTCCATAAGCTTACTGATCATTTCTTGTTACCTCTTCTGGGCTTTTCTTAATGATAATAAATGGAAATATCTCATTTATTTTGGACTCGCCTTTTCCGGGTCATTTTTCTTTAGGCAAATTTCAGTTGCTATTGCACCGGTATTTCTTATCCTACTCTGGCAGCGATCTTATAAACACATTGGGCTGAAGCACTTTATTAAATCCAGTATATGTGCCTTCATCGTACCAGCGGTTTTTTTGGCCTCGTGGAGCCTATACAATTTCAATCAAAACGGCAGATTTATATTATTTGTAAAACCAATCAACGAATGCTGTGGTGCATTCACACTTGAACGCTTAAAAGCGGGCGAAGTCTTGAATAATTGGGGCTTGAATATGGTGCATTGGCGTCCAGAATCGCCTGGGGCATGGTTCTTCAGTAAAGATTTTGAAACTGTAATACACCCAGATATATCAAGCAAAGCAACTATAAATTATCCCGCAGATTCGATCCTATCGCTAAAAAACGCATATACTAAATATCGCAACTGCACCAATGACTCAGCGAAGACTATATACGGAAATCAATTCGTTTTAAAAGCTGATTATATCATCAATGACTTCAAGTTACAGCGGCCATGGTACGCTAGAGTGTTCAGTCGGATTGGTCTTTTGTATTCCTTCATTTTTCCTGTTACTTTAGATAATCTTCCGCTGCCAAAACGATCCGACATGAATGGATTGGAATTCCTCGTTAAGATATCCTATTACGCGCTGCTCATTCTAATCAATATTCTCGCGTTAGTAGGGAGCATTTACTTCTTTATTTATACTAAAAAAATCGATTTTTACATTATTATAATACCATGGGTTCTATGCCTCATGCTTGCCTTATGGCTAGGATATATTGAGCAGAGATACTTCGCCCCGATCTACCCCTATTTTTTGATTATTTCTGTGTTCTTTGCAAACGCAATGGGTGTTAAACTTTTTAAGAGTTATCCGAAAATCAAAGGGCTCATGGCTCCGGAAGATTCTTATTGATAACAATCTGGAGATTTGCCTAACATTATACGTCGCCAATAAAGTTTCTTAGCTCGCGCGACCTCAAACGCAGAACTTTCGGCATATAATTATTAAAGCGATTGCCTAAGGATTTTATCCAACCCAGTGACACATTCTCATATTCTATTCGATACCAGCCTGCGCTCAAATCCTGCGACCATGTTTCTCCCGAAAGAAAACGTCGCGCCAAATTCTGATCCACTTGAAAAGAGGGATAGCAACCCGCAAACCTTGATGCCATGGCCATCTCATGGTCGGGAATAAATGCATTACCCGCCAAATGACCAATCGCAATTCCTGACTTGCGGATGAAAACAGCTGCTTGAATTTTATTCAATTCGTCAACCGAAAATTTCGAATACACATAATGATTTCGTTTTTCGTGATAACACATGCCCCCCGTATCCAAGGGCAATTGTTTATGCTCGGTTGAATGCAAGGCGCGGTACAAATTTTCCGGCTTAATACTCCTCTTTGCGTCATTGCCCATTCTTCGCAATACACCTATTGTAAGACCCTCTCCACGCACCTTGCCTGGAATGAATTGCATAACACTCGCTTTCCCACCCGATTGAACTTCAATGCCCCATTCACCTGTGGGATGAAGTAATACATTTTCAAACTCCCCACTTTCGCAGAGCCGATCTAATTGGTGAATGTTCTCTTCTTCCGAAAATGTGCAGGTAGAGTAAATCAGAAACCCGCCCGGTGCAACGAGTTCTGAGATATCGTTAAGAATATTATTCTGCAATCTCGCACATGATGCTACAAGCTCCTCATTCCATTGAGCGCGGGCATGATAATCTTTGCGAAACATACCCTCACCACTGCACGGGGCATCAAGCAACACGATTTGAAATTGCCGATAAAGATTTTTCAATTGTGCCGATGTGCCATGAGTTACGATGACATTGTCACAGCCCCATCGCGAAACATTCTCCTCCAGTATTGCACAGCGTCGCGAATCCATTTCATTCGCAATGACTCTGCCCCTTTCTCTCAGAAAATCAGATAGTATTAATGTCTTTCCTCCCGGAGCAGCAGCCACATCAAGGGCATCAATAGTGCCTGTGTCAAAAGTCAGCTGCTCCAGAACCCAAGCAAGAATCATGGAGGAACTTTCTTGCGGATAATATACACCACCATGATAAAAAGGGTCGGCCGCGAAAAGTGGTCGATCTCCTAAATGTCGACCCGATTCACACCACAAAACGGGCGCAGCGTGTTCGAATACTGCTTTGCTCTTTTGGATATTTAAACGAACACTCGCCTCAGGTAATTGCTCCAAAGACCGCAACCAAGACGCAACAACATCACTTGCATGTTTCGATCTAATTCGATCAATAAACCTTTCTGGAATGGCATGATATTTCAGTTCTTTTCCCTCAGCCATTTTCTTGTTTCACCTTCTTTGTTTTTGATGATCGAGGGCAACTTCCTCTTATTACTCTTTGTTGTATCCACCTCATCCGATTCAATCACTGCATCATTTGAGATTGCGTTATTCTCCATCTCATTTCTCTCTCTTAAAAAAGAGGGCAACTTGATTTCAGGAAGTTGAATGAATTCTTTCTCCACCTCAAACTGCGGCTTATCCGTTGTGCCGAACATATGAATGAAGATATTATTTCTGGTCTTTCCCGGGGCCGTTTCTCTATTTCGCAATACCTCAAAAATGTTGAAGCCAATATTATAGTCAATCATTCCATCAAACGACTGTCTGCCTTCTGCCGTAATATCAAATGCACTTGATTCAACTTTCATCTTCGGAATAATCACTTGACCCTCTTGCACGTATAGCACATTCCTCAAATCACTGAATTCAACGTCCGACAATTTGATTCTCAATTGATCTTCATTGGCAAATACTGACAACATTCTATTTTCTTGAATGAAGTCAACCAGCTGAATCAAAGGTGTATAATTTCTTAGCCTGCCGTTGCGTATGGTAATATCCGATTCCAACCATAAGGTCTTTGTGTCTATGCTGCCATCCTTACCCAATGCTGCATTGACCTTGGCAGTTCCGGTGAGCAGCCCCGATAGGTTTTGAGAAGTAATTTTTGTTTGACCGAAATTGTTGGTTTGTTGAAAAAGCTGATGCATGTCAATATTCTCAAAGGAAAAACGTCCTTCAAAATCATTCGTGCGCTGTGTATACATGCCGGCTATTCTGCCATTTGCAATTCCTGCGCTTATTTTTTCGAGTTGAATTCTGGCAGAAGTGGAGTTAAATGAACAAGTGAAGTCTTTAAGGTTCAGCCCTTCCCGTATCACGTTGCTACACTTGAACTGACCCTCAAGCACATAGTCGATATCTGCTGTTTGATGCTCCGATTTTTCTTCCGATCCCTGACTCTGATTTTGCAAATTCCAATCTTTGATATCGAGTTGATCAGATTGAATAACGAGGCCCGTCATTTGCAGTGAACCGTTATGGGCAATAGCTCCTAACAAGTTCACTAAGTTTCCCGATACTTGAAAATGCGAACCATATAGCAGAAAATCCATTGATTTGATTTTCACTTCATCGGCGGTAACATCGGCTTCTAACTGTATCTGTTCTGCATTTGTCTTCAAACCAGGAATGAATGCACTTGCATCTTCCAAACGAATCCAGCCGCTACCTTCTTGCAACTCAGGTTTGAGCTTTGCCTGTGGATCGAACAAAATACCCTCCAATTTTGCTTGAATCGATGCTTCTCCTTCGACATTGAAGGTTTCACCCATAGAGGACATGGCTGCCAGTTCATCGAGCGGACCTTCATATTGCAATGAGCCACCAAAATAACCGGACTTAACAAAGTTCAATCGACCCATTATATCCAATTTGCCGCCCGATGTAGCGGCTTTACAGTTTTTAATTTCACAGTAGCCGCCATCCTCCGTGCCAAATTCAATCTCCGCGAAAATGTCGTTCAATTCACCCAATTCCTTGTAATTGCATATTCCGTCGCGCACATGAAAACTTCCGCTGAGCGATTTTTTCATCTGCCCGAGATGCAGTTCCAATTTCAAATCACTTTCACCGTCTAATGAATAATCGTTCAAATCATTTACATACTTGCGTGGTAAAATCATGATCAGTTCATCCAATTGAGCATCATGGGTTTCCATCATCACATGAGACTGGCCTTGTTGTTCAAGATTTAGATCTGCATTGATCTTCCAATCTACTTTTCCGGAACGACAGCGAATCGAATTACAGTGGAACTCTTCACCATTTCTTACTGCGTCCTGGGCTGTAACTCTTATGGGCACTGGAATTTTATATGAGTTACCCTGTGACATCAGTGAATCGATTTCAAAATGCACATCCATATCGAAGCTACTTTCAGGCCGTGAAATGTCACCCTTGATTTCGGCCTTTTCTATATTGAAATGAGATATCCATTGCGTGTTCCGATTATTATATTGCAACTGACAATCATCAAAGATTATATCTTCTATAACTACTGTAGAAGAGGTGGATTGAGATGTGAGGATATCCCAGTTTTTCATGCCGCTCTGATACTGGGTAAAATTCATTTGCGCCTTATCCAATTGGATTCCGTCAAAAACTATTTCCTTTTTGAAAAGCGATATAATATCCAAGGTCAGATAAATTTTCTCCGAAGTAATCAGCACGCTATCTGAAACCGCTGGATTCTTCACCGAGAAATTCTTCAAAACAAGAGAGGTTCGCGGAAACGTTTTGAATAAGGTGATGTCAACGTCATCAAAATGGATCACTGCTTTATACCGATCTGATATTTCCCGATTCATCACTTCAATGATTTCCGGTTTGTAAATGCGCACGAACAGGAACAGAAAAAAAGGCATTAACAAAATCACGGTCAAAGAAAAAAACGCCCATCTCACCCAGCTATGACGCAAGAATTTTTGCGTTAGCGCTTTCCTGTCAGGTGTCACGCCAACACTCATTGTGCCATTAGGTTTACCTTGACAAGGAATCTTCTAACAAGTATTCTGACCAATATCTGTGATATCAGCAGACCTACTAAACTCACAGAGAAAAGTATGAGCAATATGTCTGATAAAACAATTTTGATGGGATAGTATTCCACCATAGCTCCTTCCATAGGTATGAGACCCCAACGCATCTGCGCAAAGCACATGACAAGCCCCAATGCCAATCCCAAAAATGTGCCCGCGAAGTTGATCCATAGCCCTTCGATAATAAAGACTTTTTCCACGGATTTGTGTGTCATGCCCATCGCTACTAAGCTTCGGATATCTTTCCTTTTCTCAATGATTAACATCGTAAGCGATGCGGCAATATTGAATGAAGCGATCAAAAGAATAAACAGTAAAATCAAAAAGGTAGCCCATTTTTCAGAGGCATTGGCTTTGAATACCAGCGCATTCTTTTCTTCTCGCGAGATAACCTTGAGTGTAGCCGGCAACAGTGGCACAAGTATCTCTTTGACCCTTGCGGCATCATTGGCTTCTTCAAGAAAAATTTCTATTGCGCTGATGTGATTTTCGTATGAGCAAACCTCCTTCGCAAAACGCAGAGAGGTAAGAATATATCGAGAGTCCAATTCTGCATTAACAGAGAACAATGCCCCACAAGTAATTCGTTTGCTTTCAAAGGAATTCTCTCTGTCGCGCGATAATTTTTTGCCCGGTATGGGCGCCTTGACATCCAGTGAAGGAGGCGTAAATGAGCGCATCTGAAGTCCGAGTTCATTCACTATTCCCCAGCCCGGTATAGCAAAATCAAAACTGTCTTTTTGCAAAAGAAAATCTCCCTCATATACCTTGTCATTCAGACTAAGAAACTGCAATGCCGATGGATCAAGTCCCTTCATCATGGCTACTGCGTTTTTATCATTGTGCTGTAACCAAACATTTTGTTCAACTACCGGGAATGCAGCTTTCACGCCTTTAATAGCGGAAAATGGTATGGTCTTCACCAATGAATCCTCCATCACAATGCCCTCAACAGGTAAAATCGTAAGCGGGGCATCAAAATCGGCGAACAATGATTTTACCAAATCATCAATGCCGTTGAAAGCACTTATAACAATGACCATAGCAGCTGTAACGAATGCCATGACGAGCATAGAGATCAGTGAAATGTAGTTGATGATACCGCGCGACTTTTTCGCGATAAGATGTCGGCGTGCTATAAATCCGGGTACATTCAAAACAATTACGGCTTCTTCAGTAGACGTTCAATCTCTTCGGCATAATCCAGAGAGTCATCAATGAAAAATTGCAAATCAGGGATTTTGCGCACTTGCTTACCTATGGCTCCGGCAAGCGAATGGCGGGTCTGTGTTTGCTTCATCAGCAGCGCTTTCATCCCGGCATCTCTTTTTTCAGCGGGAAAAATACTCACATAGATTTTCGCATTACCTAAATCTGGCGACACTCTGACCTGCGTCACGCTGATCATTGCGCCGGTGAGATACGTGGGACCTTGTTGCTGAAATATGAGAGATAACTCACGTTTTAGAAGAGATGCAATTTTTTCAGTTCTTACTCCGGCCATAGCACAAATGTAAACATTCAATTTACGTTTCATCTTTGCTGCTCATGACACATGATAAATTCTCTATACGGATGGGCACTGCTGAAGACATCCCTGAAGTGCATCGGTTGATATGTGAATTGGCTGAATTCGAAAGAGCCCCTCACGAAGTAACCAACACCCCCGAACAAATGCTGGCGGATGGATTTGGCAACAATCCGGTTTATCTCATGTGGGTAGCCGAGAAAGATCAACACATCGTGGGCATAGCCCTCTGTTACACGCGTTACTCCACATGGAAAGGACGGATGCTGTATCTTGAAGATATCGTTGTAAATAATCACTATCGGAATCAGGGCATCGGCCACTCACTTTTTGAAACCTGCATGAAACATAGCATGGCAGGAAATTTCGCGGGGATGATTTGGCAGGTATTAGATTGGAATGTAGACGCCATTCGATTCTATAGTAGGTTCAACGCTCACTTCGATAACGGATGGGTCAATGGTAAACTAATGCGCCAGGATATTGAGCGATATTTTTCGAGTTGACGTGAGTTATTCTGTTTTAAGGTCAGAGTTCCTTTGTTTGAATCCCTTGATGATTCTGATTTTCACTGAGAGATTTTCACGCCAAGAACGCGCAAAGTTTCGCAAAGAAAATGCAGTGTCGTTGTGGAATCATACTACATGTATCCATAATAAACCTCAGCCTCTTTGCGCAACTTTGCGTGGATCTCTCTTTGCGTCCAGAATTTTCATCATGCAAAGTTTTCACGCATTGACTGGAATGAAATACTTCCTTTACTGAACAGATTTTCCGACTAACTTGCGGCCGATTATAACAAGACAGAAAACACCGAGCGCGATGAATCACTGATAACAGGCAGACATATAGCTGACTGA
>CAZKRL010000042.1:0-1490 GCA_964555295.1 uncultured Comamonadaceae bacterium
CCAAATCCAACAAATCGAAATATTCTTCGCGCAAGCCAATTGGGATCAATTGATGGACGCGGAAATGTCGGGCTCGGAGAATTATCTCCTCGCCGATTCAGTGCGTATCAACGGAGTCGTTTTCACTCAAGTGGGAGTGAAATACAAAGGCAATAGTTCTTACAATCCCAACAATGCAAAAAATCCTTTACACATCAACCTTGATTACCTTATTGACCAACACTACCAGCACTTTACCGATTTGAAATTGGGCAATAGCTTCTCAGATCCCTCATTTCTGAGAGAGGTGCTGTGCTATGACATCCTGAGAAATTATATGGACTGCTCATTGAGCAATTATGCCGACGTTACCATCAACGGTCAGCACATCGGGTTGTACTCCAACACCGAAAGCGTCAACAAACATTTTTTAGGAGCGCATTATTTCAGTGCAGAGTCTCCCCTATTCAAATGCAATCCCATCGGTGGCGCAGGGCCGGGCAACAACAGTAGCATGCCTGATCTTTTGTGGATCGATGGCGACAGTACCTCCTACTACAACCGTTATGAACTCGAGTCGGATTATGGCTGGCAGGAACTCGTTGAGTTGATCGATACCCTCAATCATTTTCCTTCTGCGATAGAGAATATCCTCGACATTGACCGAGTGTTGTGGATGCATGCGTTCAATAATGTAACGGTGAATTACGACTCCTACAGCGGCATGCGGCAGAACTACTACCTATACCAAGACATCAACCGGCGATGGGTTCCTACGATCTGGGACCTCAATGAATCTTTCGGAGGATTCACCAACGGTTTGTCGGTTAGCGGTTTGCAAACACTGCCGCTCAGCTTTGGCAATGATGCCATGCACCCACTCATTCAAAAACTTCTGTCGGTACCCATGTACCAGCGGATGTACCTCGCACATATCAAAACCATTACCGAAGAGCAATTTGCCAACGGCGATTATTTGACGCGATGCAACCAGTTGCAGAGCACGATTGATAGTGCTGTAGCTGCGGATATAAATGGACTTTATACCTACAATCAATTTCTTGGTGGACTCACCACTGATGTGCAAGAAGGCGGACCGGGTGGACCGGGAGGAAATGCGTCTTACGTGCCGGGAATTCAGAATTTAATGGATGCCCGCGCCGACTTTCTCTTGGGAACAACAGAGTTGACCGCATTGGAGCCGGTGATCACAAGCGTGGGTCCAACAAATGCTACCATGCCCATCGTGTGGGGACAAACCGTTTTCATCGGCGCTCAAATCGACAACGCCCAAATGGCGAGTATTGGCGTTAGGCACGACCATACCCGAAGATTCTATAGACAGCCCATGTATGACGACGGATTGCACAACGACAATGCACCCAACGATGGTTATTACGCAGCAGAAATCCCGGTGAGCAGTGCACACATTGAATACTACATCTACGCCGATAATAGCAACGCCGGAAAATTCTCTCCCGTAAGAGCCGAGCATGAATTTTACACACTTA
>CAZKRL010000042.1:1590-22032 GCA_964555295.1 uncultured Comamonadaceae bacterium
ACCTATGGCCGCTACCCCAACGGCACCGGTGCATTCAATTATCTGACTTCTACCTTCAACGCTGAGAACAATCTCTCAACCAACATCGACAATATGGCTGAGGAGAGCACTATTAAAGTTTACCCCAATCCCTTTGGCGATGTGTTGAACATCATGGGTAAAGGACGCTATCAATTTCAAATTCACGATACATCGGGAAGGTTAATGGCCAGCGGGAATTTTACTGACCAAACGCAATTGACCCGCGAGTTGCCCAGTGCCGGTGGCATGTATGTACTTACCTTGTCGGATGCATACTCGCACAGAAGAATAGCGATTGTGAAGTAGTGTAAAAGCTGACTTACTTCCCGAGAAGAAGATGAGCCACGAATAGCAAAACAACATTTTGGAGTTTGTAGAAACCATCCTATGGCAAGCGATACAAACAGATTCTACCAACCTCAACAGCTATTCCGTTTTTGAAAAAATAGCTGCACGCCGCAGGTCAATGTAACATATTACATTCTGAAACCGTACATGGCCTCCATGCCATTTGCATAATAGCCGCGAATCTCAACGTAACTGCCTGCTTTACCCTCGAGGGCATTCAACAACGCCTGCGGAGAGCCGATACTTTGACCATTGATTTTAGTAATGATAAAGCCCTTTTGCATACCGATGGACTTGAATTTTCCGGGTTGCAATTCAAGCACCTTTGCACCCCCACCGATGCCTAATTTCTCTAAATCTTCGGTGGCTGGATTTCCGAATTTTGCGCCCATCGATTGAACTGACCCAGACTCTACGGCAGCAAAATCCTCAAGCTCCGCTTTACCGCTTCGATTGCGCAATGTAACATCTACCGTTTGCTCCTTGCCATCTCTCCATACCTGCACCTTTACTTTTTCACCCGGGCGATACTTCGCAACCTGCTCTTGCAACATTGGAACATTGGAAACGGCATGTTCGCCAATTTTCAGAATCACATCCCCCTCCTTAATACCGCTCTCCGCCGCTGCACCACCATCAGTAAGCGCCTGTACATGAATTCCAGCTACCGACTTCAGTCCCTTCTCCTTTGCAATTTCTTCCGTTACCTCCTGAATTCTAACACCGATAAATGCGCGTTGTACATGGCCAAATTCAATCAGGTCCTGAGCGACTTTTTTAGCAATGGTGCTGGGCACCGCAAATGAGTAACCCGCAAATGCTCCAGTTCTCGAAGCAATTGCAGTATTGATTCCGATCAGTTCACCCTTCGTATTTACCAGTGCACCTCCGCTATTCCCCGGATTCACTGCTGCGTCCGTTTGCAGAAAAGACTCTACGGGATAAATCTCCTCACCCGACTTGCGTTCGCTGCCGAGCAAATTGATGTTCCTAGCTTTAGCGCTCACTATTCCTGCGGTTACAGTACTGGTTAAATCGAATGGATTGCCCACTGCGATGACCCACTGGCCAATTCTCACGTCTTCGCTGTTACCCCAGACAATGGAAGGTAAATTTTTCTCCTCAATTTTAATCACCGCGATATCTGTGCTAGGGTCGCGACCAATAACGGTGGCTTCGTAATTCTTGTTGTTATTCAGCGTAACGCTCAACTTCTCAGCGCCTTCCACTACGTGATTATTGGTGATGATAAAACCATCGTTGCTGATGATAACGCCTGACCCGGAAGACATCTGCACTTGGGGCTGTTGTTGATACCCAAAAAAATCTGACCACGGATTGTACATCGGCTGCATGGTGGTTTGGGTTTTTACGTGTACAACACCATTCACTGTGCGCTCCGCCGCCGCGGTAAAATCGCTTGCCATATCGCCGAAGGCAGAGTATCCCGCGCTTACGATTGGCGTCTCAGGAGCAAATGGGTCAGATGCCACTTCCATTGGCTGAGCGGGTTGAAATATTCTTTGCGCTGCAAAAACGGAGAGACCACCGACCACAGCCGCAAACAAAACCGGTAAATAGAACTTAGTGCTTTTCATAAATATGATAAATAGATAGTTCGTCAAAATTAGAATTGTCTCTCACTGACAATGAACAATGGCAATACAAATTTGTGTTAATCTAAGATTGGAAAAACGCGGCCCTTCAATGAGGTGCCGATCAACGGTGTGTTTCGCGCAACGGAAGCAATCTGATCTTTGCTGATAACAGTCTCTCCGGAAGTTGAGAAACAACTGATCAGGGCTGGTGTATTTTTCTCGATTACGGGCGCTTTGATGCCAATGATTCGGTATGGATCGCATGAAAACTTCTCACAAAAATCAACGATTGGAAGTGATTTCGAACATGCATTGAGTGCTGTTAAGAACGAATGCTGAAGTTGAATGGCGCCCCATTCAGCCAAATCGAATTCACAAAGTTTTTGCTCAACATCTACCGGAGAGTGATCGCTTACCACAACATCAATTGTACCATCGCGGAGTCCCTTCAAAAGGGCCTTACTATCTTCATGGGATCGAAGTGGTGGCAGAACTTTCAGGTTAGAATCGAAAGTATTGAGACTTGCATCCGTGAAATACAAATGCATTGGAGAAACACCACAACTGATTTTTACACCTGACTTCTTAGCTGCACGCACCAGCTCCACGCTTTCGGCGCATGAGATAAGTTCCAAATGAACGGGCGTATCATAATACTTCGATAAAGAGATGATTCGCTGAACAGCAACCGTCTCGATCCAATGAGGAATTCCTTTGAGGCCGGTGGCAACACTTGTCAAACCCTCATGAATTTGACCGCCTGCAAATTCTTCCATCGGGAAGAGAAAAATCGGTGCATTCAAATCACGACCATATTCCATAACCCTCGAGAGAAGCTCACTCGAAGCAAGGTGATTAAAATCAGAAAAAGCCACTGCACCCTCGCGCTGAAGGTCATACATTTCGGTCATCTGCTTTCCCTTTCTTCCTTCTGAATAGGCGGCAGCAGGAAATAGTTTCACACCGGAACTTGATGATGCCGACAGAATATATCGAAGGACGGAAACGCAATCGGCACTAACACCAGTGGCCATGTACAACACCGAAGTATATCCACCTATGCGTGCAGATTCTTGCAATGCAGCAATACTCTCGCGCAATTCATTGCCGGGATCAGGGGCTGATGATCTTAAGTCAAACCAGCCAGGAGTAACATATACATCCGGTTCATCTATGATTTTAACCCGAGAGGAAGGATTCAGATTTGGCCCCACATCTACGATCATTCCTTGATGAATGTGCAGATCAACGGATTGTCCGTTGAATGTTGAATTACGATCCAAAATCGTCGCGTTCTTGATGAGCCAGGATGTTTTCATGAATCGGGCACGAAGATAAATCATGCGCTATTCAACCGAACAAACAACACAGATGAAAAAAGAGTACATTGCCCCAAACAAAATCAAAACCGAACATGCAATTTGCAGTTATTGACTGTGGCACCAACGTATTCAATCTTCTGATAGCCGAAATAAATGAAGGCGAGCTTAAAATTGCCGCAGTTCATAAAATTTCCGTCCAACTTTTTAAGGGAAGCCTAACAACGACTCACATTTCTGAAGCACGAATGATTCGCGGACTTGACGCCATACAATCATTTCTACACACGGTGAAAAGTCATCAAATACAGCACATCAAATGCGTTGCCACGAGTGCGGTGAGAGATGCTGAGAACGGACAAGAATTTGTGCAACTCGTGCGAGAGAAAACATCGCTTCACATTGAGGTAATCAGCGGTGAAGAGGAAGCCAAATTGATCTATTACGGAGTACAATTATCAGGCATGCTTGACCAACGAAAAACATTGCTCATTGATATTGGTGGCGGCAGTGTAGAATTCAGTGTTTGCGAGAAAGATCAACTTCACAAAAGCATAAGTATTCCTGTAGGAGTGAGCAGATTAAAGGACAAAATGCTGCATGCCGACATACTGGGGAAAATCGAGCTATCAACCCTGAGAAACTACTTTCATGAATCCATGCGTGAAATCAAAAACTACATGGAAAGTCAAAAAATTGAACGATGCATTGGAACCTCGGGATCCTTCGACACCTTATTCAATATTTTCAGAAGCTCACTAAAACATGATGAAGCAGCTTCCATTATGAGTTACGATGTATTTGAACAAATCCATCAGTGGATTATCCGAATGCCATTGGAGGAGCGATTGAAAGATCCCAGAATACTGACCGAACGCGCAGAGTATCTGCCTTATGCCACCACCTTAATCAGTTATATTCTCGAGTTAACAGGACCGATGAGTTTTGAGCATTGTTCGTTCAATCTCAAAGAAGGCCTCGCCACCAGATACGCATTGGAGCTGGGCTGGAGACCTCAATAAATAGCAAAATTCTTTTCGAGGTAATTCTTTACATAATCCTCGACACCGTTTTCCAGAGAGTGAAATTCATGATGGAAGCCAATTGACTTTAGCTTCTCCATATCAGCGCAAGTATAGTATTGATAGGCACCTCTAATATCAGCGGGTGTATCTATGTACTCAATATTAACCGGCACATTCATTGCATTAAATACAGCTCCTGCCAGATCATTAAAGGAACGGGCGGCACCCGAACCCAGGTTATAAATACCTGAATTCTTTCGATGATGCATTAGGAAGATGCATGCTTCCACAACGTCCATTACATATACAAAATCTCTTTTCTGTTCGCCATGAGCGATTCCTTCCTTGTGTGATTTGAATAACCTCAACATTCCAGATTCTTTGATCTGACGATAAGCGTGAAATATGACAGATGCCATCCTCCCCTTGTGATACTCATTTGGTCCGTAGACATTAAAAAACTTTAGTCCAGCCCAGAAATAGGGTGAGGTATCTTGTTGCAGGACCCACTTATCGAAATCATTTTTAGAAACACCGTAAGGATTGAGAGGTTGGAGATGATTTACACACTCGTGCGAATCGCTATAACCCCATTCACCGCCGCCATATGTGGCAGCAGAAGAAGCATAAATCAACGGTATCTGATACCTGGCACATATTTTCCAAATCGACTTTGAGTACTCAAGATTTAAGCTATTGAGAATTTCAATGTCCTGTTCCGAAGTATCAGTTCTTGCACCGAAATGAAAAACGAATTGCACCAGATTCTCATTTGCCTCCAGCCACTCGATAAAGTCTTCACGATCCTCGCAGACCACATATTCCTTTTTCGAATAATTGACACCTGTATGCTCGTGATTTTCATGCTCCGATCTACCAACAAAATCATCGACCAAAACCAAATCAAAAAAACGATCCAGATTGAGGCGACGAACAAGTGCGCTGGCAATAAACCCGGAAACCCCTGTAACAACAATCATGATGCAATGATAAGATTGAACCGCTTACAATGGAATGATTGTGTCAGAGGAATAAACAGCGGAATATCTCGGCAACCGTTTGACACATCTTCCAATCAAATTGAGTTGTATTCGAGAAAAACGAAACGAAACTATGAGAGGCACTTTACTTGAAGAGATTTTGATACGTAACGCTTGGTATAAAACGCCCTATTTCTTAGCCCTAAACTTATTCCGATTGTCTGTCAAATGTTTCTCGAATTCCTCCACGTTGAATTTCATGGTAAATGCTAGCAACTCGCTAGGTTTTATATCCAAAAAGAAAGCTCTGTTAACTCAGAGCTTTTTTATTTGCTACCGCCTCGCCTCTCATGCGCCTGCCGCGTATTCTGCAACAATGCAGCAATGGTCATGGGCCCAACACCACCGGGCACAGGAGTAATAAAAGAACACACGGGGGATACCTGCGCAAAGTTCACGTCGCCCGCCAAACGAAAACCCGACTTCTTGCTTTCATCAGGTATTCTGGTGATGCCCACATCAACAATCACCGCTCCGGGTTTAACCATATCTGCTGTAACCATCTCCGGCCTTCCCGTGGCGACAATCAAAATATCGGCACGTCGACAAATCCCTTCAACATCTTTGCTCTTGCTATGCACAATCGTAACGGTTGCATTACCCGGATTCATATTGCGCTGCATCAAGATCGCAACCGGCAATCCAACTATATGCGACCGGCCCAACACAACACACTCCTTGCCCACAGTATCAATATTATATCGACGAAGTAATTCAATTATTCCCTTGGGTGTCGCAGGAATGAAACACTCTTGGGATAACATCATCCGTCCTAGGTTCTGCGGATGAAATCCGTCTACATCCTTATCAGGATCAATGGCCTCAATGACACGAGACTCATCGATATGCTTTGGCAATGGAAGCTGAACAATATATCCGTCAACATCCATTCTCGCGTTCAATTCCTGTATCGTCTGTAGCAGCTCGAACTCAGTAATATCGGCCGGAAGCGTAATGAGTGTCGACTGCATTCCCGCTCTTTCACAGGCCTTCACTTTGGCGGCAACATACGTTTTGCTGGCACCATCTTCTCCTACCAGAATCGCTGCAAGGTGTGGAACCCTGCTACCTGAGGTCTTGCATTCCGCTGTGTATGCGGCAATCTCAGAGATAATTTGCTCCGAAACCTTATTTCCTTCCAACAATTGCATAACGATTCTTCTGTCGTGTATTGGGGTACAATGTAGCTTTAGACCACGATAAAAAAAAATTCATCAATAGTTAGTGTACAAATAACACTTTAATACATTTGGCAAGATTACCTACCGATGAAAAACCAATTTTACCTTCTACTGTGTTCAATCTTCGCGCTGAACACTCATGCTCAAATTCTGACAACCGATCCTCCCTTCCCATCCGCCACAGATGATATCACGGTATACTACAATGTGCAAAGTGGCAACGCTGAAATCCCTGTAAATACGATTCAGGTATTCGCTCACACCGGAATTGTCTCTCAGCAAGACGAAGACAATTGCGTCAACAATTGGAACTATGTCCAGGGCAATTGGGGCACCAATGACCCGAATGTTTTGATGACCAACATGGGAGGCGGAATGCACAAAATCGTGATCAACCCGTCTACTTTTTACAATGCGCCCGATACCGCAAGCATCGGACGTCTGATGTTTGTCTTCAGAAATCAAACAGGTTCATTGGTTGGTAGAAATGCCGACGGCAGCGACATCTTCCTTGAACTTTATCAACCCGGTTTTCATGCAGGAATCATTCAACCTTATCAAGCGGTTTATATCGCCTCGCAAAATGAAATCGTGCCCATTCACTGCGCTTCATCCGAGCCAGCCATGCTAACATTAACCATCGATGGTCAGTTAGTGGCACAAGCCAGCGACGCCACAGAATTGGACTACGACTTTTCCGGTATTGCCGATGGCGGTTACAATGTTGTATTCACCGCAGATAACGGAACCCAGCAAGAGTCAGAAACCATGCTTATCAATATCAATCCTCAAGCTGCCGTATTGGCGGCACCTGCAGGGATCCAAGATGGTATCAACATCATGAGCAACAACTCAGTGGTGTTACAACTCTTCGCTCCGAACAAAGATTTCGTTTATGTGCTGGGGGATTTCAATGACTGGCAGTTCAATGCCGATTATCTGATGAACCGCACGCCCGACGGCAATTCATTCTGGTTAGAAATCAATGAACTGCAACCTGGCGTTCGCTATCGTTTTCAATACAGCATCGACGCTGAAGATTTGCGCATCGCAGATGTGTATTCCGACATGATTCTCGACAACTGGAATGACCCCTATATTCCTGAGGAGACTTATCCCAATCTTCCTGAATACCCTTGCGGTACCACCCACCCGGTATCTACTTTCATGATCAATGAACCGCAGTTCAACTGGACCGATCAAAACTTTTTCCGTCCGCCCGGTGAGCGTCTCGTGATATACGAGTTGTTGGTGCGCGACTTCATCGAAGAACGCAATTACATGACCCTCATGGACAGCTTAGATTACCTGCAAAACCTTGGAATTACTGCCATTCAACTGATGCCGGTCAATGAGTTCGAGGGCAACGACAGCTGGGGATATAACCCTGCATTTTACTTTGCTCCCGACAAAGCGTATGGCACGAAGGAAGCATTCAAACAATTCATCAACGAATGTCACAACCGCGGCATTGCCGTCATTCTCGATATCGCTCTCAATCATAGCTTTGGTCAGAATCCGATGGTAAGGATGTACTTCAACCCTGACATCGGTGATTATGGTCAACCCACTGCCGAAAGTCCGTGGTTCAATGAAGTGCCTAAACATGATTTCAACGTTGGATACGACTTCAATCACGAGAGCCCATTCACCCGTCAGTTCTGCAAGCGCGTTCTTGAGTATTGGATGGAAGAATACCACGTAGATGGATACCGCTTCGACCTCTCCAAAGGTTTTACGCAGAACAACACCTTAGGAAATATTGCAGCATGGAACGCATACGACCAAAGTCGGATCAATATCCTCAATGATTATTACAATCACATTCAAGCTACCGAGCCAGGAGCATACGTGATTCTCGAACACCTTGCCGATAACAATGAAGAGACTGTGCTGGCGGCAAACGGAATGTTTCTCTGGGGGAAAATGAACGAGCAATACACGCAAGCGGCAATGGGTTTTCCGGACAACTCAAATCTGAATTGGGGCGTGTATTCCAACCGGGGCTGGAGTGCTCCGCGACTTGTGACCTATGCTGAAAGTCATGATGAAGAAAGGAAGATGCACAAAACATTGTTGTACGGCAACGGTGCCGGTGATTACTCAACACAAAATCTGAACACAGCCCTCAAGCGAATGGAATTGGTACATACATTTTTGATCCCCTTTCCAGGTCCAAAAATGATCTGGCAATTTGGCGAACTCGGCTACGATTACAGCATCAATTATTGTCCGAATGATGGCACTGTTCAGGATGCTTGCCGCACATATGCCAAGCCCGTTCGCTGGGACTACAAAAGCAATCCTGCTCGCTACAATTTGTACCAAGTCGTGAGTGCACTCAATCACCTCAAAAAAACTGAGCCGCTATTTTCCACCGCGAATTTCTCCGTTGACCTTGCAGGACTTGGCAAACGCATTCATCTCAACGGGGGCACCATCAATGCCACCATTATCGGGAACTTTGATGTCAACCCAATTACCATGGTACCCGGTTTTCAGCATACCGGTACATGGTATGATTATTTCACCGGTGCGCAATTCGACGAACAAGATTTGAATAACGGTTATTTTTTACAGCCAGGTGAATACCACCTCTACATTGATCAGGCCATGAATTTCCCTGACACTGTGGGATCAGGAAATACCGTAGGCATTGAGGCCATTGATAACACACGCCGCGGAGAACTGAATTTATTCCCCAATCCCGCCAATGACATCATGCACGTGGCTCACTTCATTACGAAGGCATGCCCTGTTGAGATAGATGTATGTGATATCACTGGAACAAAAGTTCTAGGTGTATACAACGGCATGAGCTCACAAGGCATGAATCTTCAGAGTTTCGAGGTGCAAAACTTATCTCCCGGAACCTATTGGATTCGAATCAAGAGCCAAGAAGGCCAAGTTGCACGTCCGTTCGTAGTAATGCACTAATTTTCACCAACCAACCTAACCCAATGAAACAACTGTTGATATGGATGCTATGTATTGTTGCGATGAATGCAACGGCGCAAAGCATCAGTGGTAGAGTTATAGATAAATCAGGACAAACCATGCCAGGTGTTATTGTAAAAGCACTGGGCACAAATAATGGCGTAGCCGCTGATTTCGATGGAAACTATAAAATCGAACTTGCTGCCGGTGAGCATCGGCTTGAATTTTCTTTTATCGGCTATGCCAGTCAGGTGCAAACCATCAAATTGCTGGCCGGACAAAATCTCAAACTTGACATTACGCTGGAAGAAGATTCCAAAATGGCGGATGAAGTAATTGTTGTAGGATATGGAGTGCAGAGGAAACGAGATGTAACGGGTTCGATCACTCGCATTGACGGAAAGGAAATGACGCAAGTGCCGGTGCCCAGTTTCGAAGCAGCACTGCAAGGACGTGGCGCCGGTATTCAAGTGTCGCAAGGATCGGGACTTGCAGGCTCGGGTTCACTTGTGCGGGTTAGAGGCATCAGTTCGATCTCTGCCGGTGGAGATCCGCTGTATGTTGTAGACGGAATTCCAGTGACGCAGAATCCTTTTATGCGCGGCAATTCCGGTGCGATGAACAACAACCCGCTGACCTTTCTGAACCCCAACGACATTGAAAGCATCGAAGTATTGAAAGATGCCGCTGCTACAGGAATTTACGGATCACGCGGGGCGAATGGCGTTGTTCTCATCACTACAAAAAGGGCTCGCAAGGAAGGCATTGGGGTAGATTTCTCAGTTCGTTTGGGCACATCCGATCCTGCTTCCAAACCTAATATGATGAACACCTCTGAATATCTGACCATGCGACAAGAGGCATGGGAGAATGATGGAGGGACAGGTTACGTTTGGCTACCTGGCCTGAGCGGTCCGAACGATGACGCTGCCACTCGTGAGGCAAAATACAAACTCGCTCAAAGAACCAATACCGATTGGTTTGATATACTCACACAAACGGGAATTAAGCAGGCCTATAATGTGGGAGTAAATTATTCCAAGAAGAATTTCAAACTCTTCGGCAGTTTGGGAAATGAAGACAATGGTTCATACATCATCGGCAATCGATTCATCCGCAACACCGCCAGATTGAACGCTGACTACAATCTTGGCAAACGCTTCGAGCTTTCGAGTGGTGCCTCCTTCTCGAGTTCCACCAACCGACGTGTAGATGCTGCCTGGAGTGGTGGCATCGGGGAAGCCATGTCAACAGCCCTCCCCTACTTCCCGGTGTATGACACAACGGGTGAGTACTTTATGTGGAACAATGGATATTCCAACCCTATCGTATATCGTGATTTGAGAAAGTGGATCAACGTTGATAAGCGCATCATCCTCAATCAGGCATTGACCGTAAAAGTGAATGACTATTGGACACTGAGAGGAACGGCGTCATTGGATTACCTGGATCAAGCCGAACTGAAATTCATGCCCAAGGATATTAACCCAGGCACACAGCAAAACTTCGCAGAAAAATTCCCTACTTGGATTACCAACTGGAATACCAACGGAACCATCAATTACAACCGCACCTACAAAGAAGACCATCGAGTATCGATGATGGCGGGTTCGGAATTGCAGAAATCCACCACCACTGGTTATTGGCAGGTAAGGTATCCATTGCTCACCGACTTGCCCACGGCAAGCGAAGTCGCTGCAGATACAGTAACCCCGCAGTACAGCGGCGACTACAACCAGGTCACCACATTTGTAAGCTTCTTCGGCAGGTTCAATTACTCGATTGCCGATAAATACTATTTGCAAGTTGTAGCAAGAACCGACGGCTCCTCGCGATTTGGTGCCAACAGCCGCTGGGGAACATTTCCTTCAGCATCACTCGGATGGATTATCAGTGAAGAATCCTTCATGGAAAATATCAAGCCCATCAGCTTTTTGAAACTGCGCACCAGCTGGGGCCGCACGGGCAATGCCGACCTCGACAGAACTGCACAATACGAAACCTGGGCAGTTGCGCAAGGCGGATACGCAGGCCAGAATTACCGATATCAGCAGCAACTGGGCAATCCCGATTTAAAATGGGAAACTTCCACCATCATTGATGCCGCCTTGGAATATGGAATTCTGAACGACCGTATCAGCGGCACATTCTCATATTACCGCAAGACTACAAAGGATGTTCTCTTACAATACAATGTGCAAACCAGCACAGGATTTTCTAATGTGTGGGCGAATGCCGGGGAGATTCTCAACCACGGTGTTGAGTTCAGCATCAAGAGCAACAACCTCAATCCCAAAAGTGCAGTGCAATGGGTGACCGACTTCAACATCTCGCGCAACACAAATGAAGTGGTGAGCATTGGCGAGTTTACACCCGACGCATTGAGCGGTGGAACCAACGATTCAAGAATACAAATCGGAAAGCCGGTGGGCTCGTTTTATCTGGTGCCATTCGCGGGCATTGACCCTGCCAACGGCAAACCAATGTATTATGATTTGAACGATAACATCAGTTACGATTACAACCTCAATTTCCGTCGCTATGCCGGTGCCGGTTTACCCAAGGGCTATGGCGGTATGACCAATACATTCTCCTTCAAACAAATCTCGCTTGCCATCTTTATGACCTATAGCTTGGGAGCCAAGATATTTGATTCCTCTGCGAAACGTCAGTTGGGAGTAACAACCGACTGGAATATGCGCACAGATAAATTCGATCGCTGGCAAAAACCCGGTGATGTGGCGCAATTCCCAATTCAAACCTTGCAGGAAAACACTTACGGTATGCAAACCGGAAACCCCTGGTGGAATACCACATTGTTTATTTACAAAGCCGACTATCTGCGATTGAAAAACATTTCACTCACCTACCAATTCAAGATGAAGCCAACGAGTCTGATGAAACAACTCAGTCTTCAATTTGCAGTTTCGAATTTGTTTGTCATCACGAATTTCCCGGGACTTGATCCGGAACTTGTGCGTGACTTTGAAAACCCACAGGACCGAAACCTGAGTCCCAACGTTACTTATCTCACGCCACCACAAGAGCGCAGTTTCTTTCTCACTTTAAACGCAGGATTCTGATATGAAACACCACTCATTCCGCATAACTTTTCTTATCGCAATTCTCGCGATGAGTCCGCTCGTGTCTTGCAAAAAATGGCTCGACTATCCACCCGAGGGTTCGCTGCGTGAAGACCTCTTCAATACCGCCAGCGACGCGCAAGAAACGCTCAACAGTTGCTATGATGCGCTGGCCAATACCTTCAATGGCAGAATACAAGCCATCAGTGAATTGCTCTCTGACAATTTGCAACAACCCAATGCAGACAACGACCTCAAATCTGTATTTGCGCGACAAACTACTTTCTTCAACGGCAATACCATTGGGGTGTACAAGGATCTCTACACGGTTATCTGGAGATGCAATACTCTCCTTGACAACATCGATTTTATCACCGACATTGATGAAAGCACCAAATCAAAATTGATTTCAGAGGCCAAATTCCTGCGAGGTTTTTGTCACTGGTCAGCGGTAAAATTATGGGCACAGCCCTATGGCTACACCGCGGATAACAGTCACCCAGGTGTGCCCATTCGCGACAAGGCCGCGGCTGATCCGATACTACGATCAACCGTAAAAGAGGTATATGATTTCGTAATTGCCGATCTCACCGCTGCATACGAATCGTTGCCCGTTTACAATAGTATATACGCAAGCAAATACAGTGCTGCCGGGGTTTTGGCGCAAGTATATTTCCTGATGAGTGATTATAACAAGGCTGTAGATTACTGTGATGCCGTGATCCAATCAGGCGTTTACACATTGTTGCCCACACTTGAAAGAATGCCGGAGATTTACAACGCTGCCTCATGTCGTCACCCACTTATCAGTGAGTATTATGAGGATGTGAATGAATCAGGACCCAGTAGCAGCCGCCAACATAACAGCTATCTGGAACTTCACAATCCAACAGAAAACACCATTGATCTGAGCGGCTACACCATTAGAATGTTTGCAGATGGAAACTCAACTTCTACATTACAGTTTGCGTTATCAGGTCAACTTTCTCCGGGTCAAAATCTCGTAATTGTAAGTCCGCTCTCTTACGGTGCTTTGCCGGGATTAGCGGATGTATTGACGGCAGCTGTGAATTTTTCTGGCAATGACGCGGTAGGAATTTTCTTTGGGGATGAAGCCATAGACATCATTGGCAGCATAGGAAATAACCCCGGGCAGGGCTGGACTACCGGTGGCATTAAAACCAAAGACGGCGGACTGCGCCGCAAGAAGAGCATAGCTGTAGGAAGCACCAAATGGTCGGAGAGTGCACAGCAATGGATACCCTTTGAAACTGAAGACTTCACCGATGTTGGCGCTCATATCAGTGATGGCTGTATATATTCCAACACCACCTCTGAGTTCATTTTCGGCACCGTCTCTACATACTACAATCAAGGAAGCAGCAATAATATTTTGGACCGACGCTGTGGCAGATATGTAGATCTATATCGACCTAACAATGGCATTGCGGAGCTGATGCTCAGTGAAGATTTTGTTGATTTCATTAAGCAGAATCCGGCAGATCAGCGCATTGCTTCATGGATAGAAGAATCGGGCGCAAGAAGTTTTCTATTGAAGTATTACACCAGTGAGAATTTCAGCATTCCTATCATTCACCTCACTGAGATGCATCTCATCAGGGCTGAAGCCCTGGCTCAGTTGGGCACAAGATTAAGTGATGCTATTAACGACATCAACAGCATTCGCAATCGCGCCTTTGTGCCCGGAACGAATGAATTGGCCGCCTCTTCAAACGCAGCTCAAATCATTGATGCCGCGCGAAGAGAATACAGAATTGAAACCATTGGTGAAGGAAAATATGTAGAGCAACTGCGTCGGCGCGGAACCAGGGGAGAGAATATTCTCATTCGCAACGCGCCATGGAATTGCCCCGGCATGGCGATACAGTTTCCCAATGCCGAATCAACAGTTATTGGTTTTGAATTAAATCCTGAAGGAGGTTGTAATTGATATGAACAAGAAAATTATTTACGCATCAATCATTGCTACGGTAGTAATGAATTCATGTAAGCCCGATATCAAAGGGGAGCTGGGCACTGCCGAATCCAAAGTAGATGGCATGATTGGAACCTGGGAGGTCTCCTCCTTTATTCAGCAAGACCCCAACAATCCGATACAAGAAGAGCGCGACCTCACAGAGTTTTATATTGTACCCGGTGAGACTCCGTTGCAAATCACCTTCACAAAATCTGACAGCGGATATACAGTTCAGCCCGGACCCGGCAGAAACTACTTCGGCACTCAGGGCAAATGGTGGTTAGACGATCCTAATTTTCCAAGCTACCTGTATTTACGAGAAGCCAACGACACCATCGTCAATCAACTTCCATTGGGAAGTGTAGTGCGGCCGTCAGATAACCGACTCTCCATTGATCTCGAGAGCGCTTGTTCCTCTGCAGGCGGAGAACGCACCATAACCTCCATTTACAAGTTCACCTTCACACGCAAATAATGATGAGAAATACTCTTACTGCAATAATCGTATTGTCGACATTATCCTCTTTCGGACAGGCTGCATATGTTCAGCCCTCACCCACCGGAAAGGCAGATTCAGTTTCACTCTTCATCAACATTGCTGCAGCGCCTGATGGTGAAATGAATTCAGGTTTGAATGCACGATTGGATGCACACCCCGACGACGATATATATATCTGGACATGGCAGCCGGCGGGTCCTGTAGCGGGCAATGGTGATTGGGAAAATTCCAATGAAGCCATGAAGATGACCAAAGTGAGTGACAAGCTTTACATGATCAAATTTCTACCAACATCCTTCTATGGTGTTGATGCCACCACATTCTTTACCAATGGCATTTCATGTTTAGCGAAAATGGACAATGGCAAGGCATACGGCGATGATTTTCCCGGTGAGGCCAAGACCAAAGATTTGAATATTACCATCATACCGAAACTCTGTGATCAGCTGTATTGCCCCTTCCCTGAATTAGCACGAAAGAGCGATTTCTTCTCGATCACTTATGACAACACATTAGAAACAGATCCACTGATGATGGATTTGAATGGAGAAGATTGCTACCTCGTGATTTCAGGCGGTAAGAACAACAACACCATGCACGATTATGTAGCTGCTGCTGATGTGTTCAACCACCCCGAACTGAAGTTAAAACCACTGGCAGGAAATCCAGATTCATACCGCATTACGGTTCTACCGGAGATGCTTTTCGAACAGGCCTTGTTGGATGGCACTATCACTGAACTCAATCGCATCAAATACTACGTTGTGCGACAGGGATTGGTATATACCACTCCTCCACCGCTACAAACCTATATTTTCGAAAATTGCAATTGATGCCCCACGGCGTCAGGCATCTTTTTTAAGCTTGATTTTCTTACCAGGAACAAGCAATGTTTTATCCTCTATTTTGTTGAGTCGCTTCAACACGCGCAACTTCACACCATAGTGTTGTGAGATATCGCGCAGATTTTCACCGGGCTCAATGACATGCCACTTCTCCCAAGTGCTTCTCTTTTTGGGTTGCAGGTAAACCCACTCGCCTGCGTTAAAACTTCCGTTGAATGCAATATCGTTGTATCGTGCAATGATGTGACCATTGATATCGTGGGCTCGACCAATACTTTCTGGTGTATCTCCCTTTTGAGCCACCACATATCGGATGTTGTTTTTTGAAATTGAGGGGCTCGATGTATTGCTGCTGGTAGCCGTTGATTTCTCGGAAGACTCTACCACTTTGCCTGGTCCTCGATCAGGTTTCTTGTTGGATTTGATACAATGCAATCCCTCCTGATCATATTCATAGAGTTGATTCTCCTCAATAATTTTAATCAGCAACGCAGGGTAATCAGGGTTCGTTGCGTAACCGCATTGCTTGAGACCTCTCGCCCATCCCTTATAATCTGAAAGCTCCAGCTCAAACAAGGGTGCATATCGATTTTTCTTCAGAAATAAGGAGTGATCTTCATACGACTCACGCGCGCTTTCATACTTGCGAAAACACTCTCCCTTCGTTTCATCATCTTCGTAAATCTTTTCTCCCTGCCAGTCCTTATGACATTTAATTCCAAAATGATTGTTGCCTTCAACGGCCAGTCGACTCTGACCATCGCGACTTTCCAGAATACCTTGAGCGAGAGTAATACTGGCGGGAATCTTATGTTCGATCATCTGAAAAATGGCTTCATTCTTCCACTGCTGGATGTATTCTGCGCGAGATGATTTGTCTTGCGTTGCAAGCACGACAGCCGGCATTAAAAACCATGATAAGACTTGGAGCATACGCTAAAGATTGGGCATGAATGTCAAGATCAAACAAAGCGTGGACACCCAATATAAACAGCGTCAGGTGAAAAGAAAAAACCCACTTTTCAGTGGGCTTCGTTGTGGGAGCAACAGGGTTCGAACCTGTGACCCCCTGCTTGTAAGGCAGGTGCTCTGAACCAGCTGAGCTATGCTCCCATTCATTTGGGGTGCGAATATACCTCAACACCCTTCGATACAAAAAGAAATTTTAAAAGTTGAGTGTTCTGACCAATTTTCCGTTCTTCCAAACTTCTTCCTTCACTTTCTTACCGTTTTGATCATACTGAATGGAGGCCCCGTCTTCCCGGCCCATATTGTAGGATTCCTCTGTTTTCAACTTGCCGTTTTCATGGTAGTATTTCCAGGTTCCATGCTCAACATTTTTCTTATACCCTCCTTCCCATTGCATTTTTCCATTGGAAAAATAGACCTCTTCCCGTGCCAATGCACCGGTTCCTTTTTCGAAAAACATTACAACATGCTCCTTGCCGTTATCGTGCTTGCGCATCACTCTGCGCTCCAGCGGCACATCCTGAAAAGCCATCAACACCGAGCATATCAGCACCAAAATCATCTTCTTCATACTTCCCGATTTTATCATTCTGAAGGAGGTATGTATCCAACTGTAAAATTCCCGGAGCAACTTACACTGCTTGTAGAAAGTGTACTATCCAAAACCTCATTGAGAATCAACTGAAAATTGACACTTTCCGTAGCCCCGGGTACTGATGCCTTACTTATGCTTACAGAACCGCTGACAGGCATGAATATGCGCGTCGTATCTGCCACGCCATTCAAATTATACTCAAATAACTGTGAGTGAAATTGTTGGTTGGTTTCGTTGGTAACAAATTGACCTCCCGACCCGATATCATCTACCTCAATCCATCCACTCAAACTATGCGTCTTCTCCTCTCCATCCACTCTGACATCTGCTGAGAAATGATATCTGCGATAATCGAGACGAGTAGAATCTGCCGAGGCCTGATGCGACGCCAACAACTTGTAACTGCCACCCGACCATGACACATCGCCGCAATTGCAAGCGTAGGGTTCTGCAACATAGTCGGGAGTTTTTTTACAAGCCCAAATAGTTAAAGCGACTAAAACGATTGAAAATTTATTTATCCATTTCACGATGTGAAGGTATTTAAAAATCCCAAAATTGATCATTTCCAAAACAAAAAAAACAATCCTATCCCAACTCAACCCCCCGATACCTCGAATGGATATCAATCACGCCTTTCTTCACGAATACCCTTTTTCACCTCCTCGCGAATAAGTTCTTTCTCTCGATGTGTAAGCTTTGCATCACCATCATCCTTACCTCCGAAAACTGAAACATTGATATATCGTTTCGGATTCTCTTGTATGTCGTTCAGTAAAAAATCAAGACTCTTTCCCGCTATCAACAATTGCTGATGAAGCGAATCAGTATGCGTTATTTTACCCAAAGAACTTTCCTCATTATTCAAATTGGATAGTACCTTATTCAAGCCTGTAACGGCCGTTTCCAGCGAGCGAAGCATCTGGCCAATATTGGCATTCGCGAGCGAATCAGTTATTCGATTGGCGTTTTTCAGAGTACCTGTGAGTACGTCTGAATGTAACTTAAGCTTTTCGCTAATATCCCGCGCGTTACGAAAGATCTCTGTGAAATTTTGTCGATTCTCGGTGAGCGTGCCCGTCATCTCTCCCGTAAGTGCCGAGAGATTTTGAAAGGTCTGTTGAATATTCTTGAACATGACCTCGATGCTTTGACTATCCTCGCTTTTCAGGGCAGAGCTCAATCCGGTGAGGAGGGAGTCGAGGGTGGTGAATATTTGAGTCGTTTTCTTTTTAAGTGGCTCAATTTCCTGTTTGATACTTTCGGTGATACCGAGCACAACGCCCGATGATAATGTATCTCCACTCACGGCTATCTCGGGCGATGCACCCATGATTATTTGCAATGATTTTCCTCCGAATAAATCGGCATCAAAGATTTCGAATTTCGTGTCGCGTGGCAGCTTCAGTTTCTTATCGTTGATGATTACTTCGGCCACTATTCTTCCTGATCCGTCGGTGTGAAGTGATACATTTTTCACCACACCAATCTTGAAGCCGTTGAGCACGACCGGACTCGCTGCCTCAAGGCCGGAGACGTTATTATAGACAGCGTAAAATTTCTGCTTGTCCATGAAAAGGTTGATACCCTTCAAATAATTTACACCGATGTACAGAACAGCAATAGCAGAAACCACCACCAAACCCACCAAAAACTCTCTGTTCAATTTCATTCCTTACCCGTTTTCTGAACCGCTACGCCCAGCTCAATTCTGCGATTATCTTCGAAAGCCACCAAAAACGCATCCTTAAAACCCGCCGTCTTCAATACCTCTTGCATGGCCTTCGCCTCTTTGTACGAAGCGGTTGAGCCCGCAAGGTACTTGAAAACTCCGTTGTATTCGTAGTGATCAATTTTTTCAATACCCTTAAAAACTTTATCAGTCGATTTAAGCGGAACCTCCGAGCTCACAATTTGCACCTGATAACGAATTCCTTGTGAAATCGTGCGGTAGGAGATCGATTGAGGATTAAAGGCCTTCGACTCTGTCTTTTCTGTGGGCCTTGAAGCCGGCTCCACAGGAGCAGCTACGGCATCTTTATTGCCATAAAATGATTTGAACGCACGGAAAATCGCCGAGGCCATATGGGTCTTTCCATCATCGGAATGCAAGAAATCTTCCTCCTCTGCATTCGTCAAAAATCCCAATTCAATGAGAATGCTCGGCATGTTGGTAAACGAAATCACATAGTAACCGGCCTGCTTCACCCCGCGATCCTTTCGACCTACCTTCTTCACAAATTGCTCTTGCACCTTGTCTGCCAGATCAATGCTCTTGCCCAAAAAAGCGTTTTCACGCATGCTCAAAATAATATAGGTATCGGGGTCACGCGGATTGAAGCCCTCGTAATTCTTCTCATGATCCTTCTCCAAATAAATTGAGGCATTCTCGCGCATCGCTGTCTTGAGAGATTCTTCTGATTTATGCAATCCCATGACAAAGGTTTCAGCACCGAATGCATTGGTATTGTCATTGGCATTGCAGTGAATCGAGACAAACAAATCTGCGTGGGCATTGTTGGCCGTCTTCACCCGATCGCTGAGGGTTGGAAAGGTGTCGCCCTTGCGAGTATAGACAATTTTCACATCAGGAAATTGTTTCGTCACATACTCACCAAATTTCAGTGCAACATCCAAACTGATGTCCTTCTCCGTTTTCTTCTTTCTGCCTGTACCCAAATTCCCCGGGTCTGACCCACCGTGACCGGCATCAATCACCAAAATAAAAGCCGGTTCCTCAAAGGAATCTTGCCACAAAAACGACAAGGTTCCCACCGAAATCAAGAGCATGAGAAAGGCTCGGGTTCTCCCCATCGTGCGCAATCTATTTTCAAGTTTAACTCTCATACTGAAACCATTCTCCCTTAAAACATGAAACATCTGCCTTACAACCTAACCAGTGTCAACCTTTGAATACTCGTTGTTTTGAAACTCATTATTGAAACCTTCTTCAACTGTTCACATCAAAGGTATTTTTGCGACAGCCAAAGGCTGATGATAAGAA
>CAZKRL010000043.1:0-21676 GCA_964555295.1 uncultured Comamonadaceae bacterium
CAATGCTCCGGTGGTTACTCCATCAGTGAGCGATGATTGCAGCCAGTTGTCACTTTCATACAACGACGAGAACTGGACAGAAGAATGTGTGAATGGAATCGTTCGTACATGGACAGCAGTAGACGCTTGCGGTAACGCATCATACTTTGCGCAGAGCATCCGCTTTGAGGATACAACTGAACCAGAACTCAGCGGTTGTCCATCAGATCAGGTGATTGCTTGCACCGACGAGCTTCCAGCTCCTGCAGTAGTAACAGTGAGCGATGCTTGCGACAGCGATGTTGAAGTAGTGTATGAGCAGTATGTATATGGAGATCTTCCAGCGGCAGGTTCAATTGCTGACTGCGATTTGATGACTCCAGTACGTCCGGCCAACAACCCATGTGCATACCCTGCAGATTGGGCGATGAGTCTCTTTGGAATGCCATCAGCTTACCGTTGGTACAATGTATCAGCCGGTAACTTGGTACAGTATCCAAATGGAACTATTCAGTTGACAGCTACATTGAACAACGTGAACAATGCAGCCAATGGTTGGAACCTGAGCGTAACCTTTGCAGGAGGCATGAACTGGGAGCAATGGTCAAGCCAGGGCTTCCCAACAGGTTTCAAGGCAGATTGCGGTGGTGAGGCAGCTAACCACACAGACTGGACCTACTTCTTGATGCAGGCAGGTGCCGGTGCTGAGATGACAGGTTTCGGTGCGTATGCAGGTTCAGCGTTGAACTTGGTGCATGCTCCAGACAACAACTACTTCGGATTCCAATTGGGTGATGGAGCCAACAACTACAACGGAGCAGACAATGGCTTCGGCGGTTGGTTCTCATACAATGGTACCTTCCTTGTAAATAACGAGCCTGTATTCAGCGGCTCTGCTACAGGAGCAGGAGACCTTGCATTCGAACTGGATTGCTGCCCAGACTACTATGTAGTACGTCAGTGGACAGCCACCGATTGTTCAGGTAACATGAGCTCATGCAGCCAGACGATCACATTCGAAGGCGGCACTGCTCCACAGGGCATGAACGACGGCGGTCTTGCAGAGGCCACAGAAGTTCGTTCAGGCAGCATGGTAACAGTTGCTCCGAACCCAGCTA
The DNA here is from genome assembly GCA_964555295.1 of uncultured Comamonadaceae bacterium. Lineage (GTDB taxonomy): Bacteria > Bacteroidota > Bacteroidia > Flavobacteriales_D > Sanyastnellaceae > CAZKRL01. The sequence continues at coordinate 1,098 of CAZKRL010000043.1, forward strand.
GCGTGAAGACCTTGTTCACTTTCGTTCCAGCAAACACGGGTGTTACTTTCCTTGAGATCTATGATATCACTGGAAACAAAGTAGCAGATGTGTTCAGCGGCAAAGTAGATGCAGGTATTCAGTACCGTGTAGATTACGACGTGAACGCATTGCCAACAGGCGTGTACATGTTCCGTATGACCAACGGCAGCGAGGTGTTTACTGACCGACTGATCATCAACAAATAATTGGCGAAAACCAAATGCTAAAAAGCGCCTCCGAAAGGGGGCGCTTTTGTTTTGGGGGGAAAAAATAATTTCTATGTCATTTTCTAGAAATTAGACGGTCTAGAATATGCTTATAAAACTATTCCCAAACAATCAGGAAACAGTAATTTTACCTCACCTTCATATTTTAGCGGAATAGCAGCTACTAATTTGCAGTATGAGTCAATTGGTTGAATTCGCAGAATTTGCAAAAGCGATAGGTAGACCTAAGTCAAGTTGGGTTTCCAAAATTCTATATAAAGCTTCTGGTTTGCCTGAAATGAATAGGGCCTATTCTAAGAATGCTCATTTGAAAGGTATAGAATTTATTGACGGGATACTTAGTTACAACAATGTCCAGGCATTGTACATGGGTTCGTCGCTCGATAATATTCCACGGAGTGATGGCTTGGTCGTTGTTTGCAATCATCCTTTTGGCGGTATTGATGGATTGTTGGCCCTTCAAATGATGCTTAGGGTAAGACCGGATACTAAGGTCATGGCGAATTTTCTGCTTCAGAAAATTGAACCGTTAAAAGAGTTTGTTTTGGGTGTGAATCCGTTTGATAGTAAGATATCGGATAAGGGAAGCGAAGGAGGATTAAGGGCAGCTATTAAACATGTTAAGTCTGGGGGATGTCTGATTATTTTTCCCGCTGGTGAAGTTGCGACGGGTAGAGGAAAAACTCCATCAGATAAAAAGTGGAACCCCTCAATAATTCGAATGATTCGCGATTTGAATGCGTCGATATTACCTGTGTTTTTTGCTGGCAGGAATTCAAAGGAATTTTATGCCATATCAAAGCTATCTCCCAAAATTCGAACCTTGATGCTGCCAAGGGAGATGGCGAAGAAGAAAAATTGTACCATTCACATGGTCATAGGGGAATGTCTGAGTCCGGCTTTGCTTAAAGGAATCGCAGATCAGGATTTGGTGGGGAGAATATTGAGAGCCAGAGTAACGTCACTAGAAGTAATTCCGCAAAGGCATCTCCACAAAGGCAGTTTATCAAATCAAGATAGTGCTTTAACAACCTGGCCCAATTTGCGGCCTGAGTTTGATTCCCTAATGCATTTGAAAATTGCCGAGCAAGGTGATTTTGAGTGCTATCTCATGCGATATAATGATTCTAAAGATATAATGTTTGAAGTGGGGAGGTTACGAGAAATTGCCTTTCGCAAGGTAGGGGAGGGAACCATGAATGAAATTGATCTGGATCAGTTCGATCGCCATTATCAGCATTTGGTTTTATGGAATAAAAGGGATGGTCATATTGCGGGGGCATATCGCGCGGGTATTGGCTCAGAGATTGTTTCTGATACGAATGCCAACGGTCTTTATGTCTCCACGCTCTTTAAGTTTGATAATAGTCTTTTGCCTGTCTTAAAGCAATGTATTGAGTTGGGGAGGTCTTTTGTTTCACCGGAATATCAGCGTCATCGGCTTCCCCTTGGTGTACTTTGGGATGGTATTCGATTCATCATGCGGAGGCATAGCGAATGTAAGTTCATTATTGGTCCTGTATCTATTTCTAATGGTTATCATAGAATTCTTCAAGGTCTTATGACTCAATATCTTAAATATCACTACAGTGATGAGATTTGGTCTGATAAGGTTATACCATATAATCCTCTAGAACGAGATATTTTCTCTGGACTGGAAGATTTCAAAGAGCTGACTCGGTTGAGTCTATCGGAATTCGATAAGGTGATATCTGCAATCGATCCTATGGGAAGGAATTTGCCTGTATTAATCAAGCGTTATATATCCCAACATGCGCGGGTCCTAGGATTTAACCGCGATTTGAATTTTGGAAACTCAATTGACGTTTTGATGATGTCGCGAATTGAAAATATTCGTTAGAATTATGTAGTTATTTTAATTATGTATTAATCCGATTGCGTTTATTTATCTCATTCAAACTGTTTGTCGTAGAATACATTCACTGATGAATATTTTGATTACGACTAACCTTATTTCATCCGTTGTGATACTAAAAGAACATTCAATATGGTTTTACACCGATATAGTTGCCTGGGGGGTTGTATTTGCAAACGAAGTAAAATGCCTTCGATTTACCCCGAGCACATCCGCAACCTACCTGGGTAGTATTTTTCCATATCACTTGTGTGTAGTGCCCAACCTTCTCAAACACGTTAGATTTACCGTATCGAAAATCGACCTTCTCTTCATTCCATAATTCAACTCCGAAATGAGGTGGATTTGAATAAAATAATGCGATGTTTTCTCCATAGTCATCATTATTACTATGGTAAAGCCCATTATCATCAAGGGCCAGGTTTAGTGCCCATTTTTCTGATTCTTTAGCAAGCTGTTTACTCCACTCGAGGTCAGGAATATTTAGTACACTTCTCTCCTTATTATGAGCCGTTAGAATGGCCGCGATTTCATTTTCTTCAATTACGATTATTTGTGCTTTGCATAAGCTGACAATGAAACCGAATGCGATGATAAATTGGATTTTCATGGAAATGGATTTAATCACGTAACGGCTGCAATAACAATTTCGTTTGTTGACGATTGGAATTTTTGTGACTCCGATTTTTTGAAGGAATAGACTGGTATTGGGTAGCGGTCACAATGATTCCATTGTTCTGGATGTCATTCTGTTTCATCTTCCATGACAATCCATTATTTCATATGCCCATAAGCATCTAGAATACACTATTACTCATGTTCTCTTACTTGAAATTTTCCCTCTTTAACGAGCACGCTGTCTGTTTCGGAATTGATTTCACCATTTTTGCGACCTAATTGAGGTTGTCCGGCATCTACCCATGCCGTGTACCAAAATGAGCCAATAGAATGAATCGCCTGACGCATTCTGCGTTCAACCTGGCCATCTAATTTTTCGCTATATGCCTTGGTAAATTCTTCTGAATATACTTTTATATTGGCTTGGCCTCTTGTTTCATAAGTGAATTTCTTGTCTTCTCCAAAGTTTTGGGTTAGCTCCTTCTCAATGGCCAAAACTGAATCTGTCGCTGCAAAACTCTCCTCTACTCTGTCCCAAATATAGTTTTGTGGGGCGTTTATATAAGTCGCCTTTCCGGTAAAGAAATCATATTCGTCAGAGAATAATTCAGGTACGCGACTTTCCCAGAATCCATGAATTCCACGCTGATTCGTCTTTTGACCGTTATAATTGCTGGTGCTGTGCAGAGGCACGTGTGCGTCACCTATATAATGTCCAATTTCTGCGGAGAGTCTTAAAATTCTTGTTACGTCCTCTTGGCGAAAGGCTTCGGTGAGACGAGTATACATGAGGTATACATGCCATGGAACAATTCCGTGAGCCCTCAAAGTGTCCTCTGAAAATTTATCTACAGCGTCTTTCCATCGGCGAGGTATATTTTTGAATGGGTTGGGTTCTTGTGGTGTAGCATAGCGGTCCATATCGATATAGTGACACTCGGCCTCTCCAACAATTCCATATCTTCTTTTATCCGGATCTACCGAATGTTCAATGAGATATTCAATATGATCCTTATAGAAGCCAAACATTTGTTCGGGTAGGGTAAATACTGCGAGCTCATTGATTTTCTTATGTCCAAAAAAGCCCCAATCGTTGCATTCGTAGGGTTGATGAAAACTATTAAGACTTAGACAAATCGCACTCGCCATAATACATTTGATGCTAATCCATCTCATAGTGAAATACGACGCTTTTCATTCATTGAGTTGGCTGAAATCAATCCGTCTACTGTATAAGGTAACTTAACAATAAGTCCATCTTTTAAAATGGGAATACAATGCACAGTATTTGCCTGCAAGCAATATCGCACATCTTCTTGAATGTTTAGTTTCTTCAGTCGACGACGATGCGAGGATGCTTTAAGGAAACTCCATATGTTTTCTCTTGCCGATCGATAAATAAACTTTGCTGAAATCGTGCTGTCTTCCTGACAGATGAAATCACCGGTTTCGAGCAATGCATCTGTAATAGCACCACCGCAAATTGTGTCCTCTAAATTGAATTTCTCTTTCCATCCGGATGCCAGAAGTAGAACGTTTTTTTTCATGTGTATGAGCCAATGACAAAGTATATCCAGGTTATTCAAACACCCTATAACAACGTACGGCCTATCTTTTGCAATGCGAATGGCTTTTGTGCCATTTGTTGTGGTAAGAGCTACCGTTTTGCCTTGTAGTTTTTTTTGTGTGAATGCAATCGGGGAATTACCAAATTCAAACCCTTCTACAACTTGCCCCTCTCTCTCAGCCGCGGTTATTATTCCGCGATTTTTTGAATCAATTGCTTCTTCAATAGTCTCCAAAGGAATGATACTTGCGACTCCGCAATGAATTGCTGTGGTGATTGCACTGGTGGCTCTCAATACATCTATAACAACAACTATTTCGAATTTTTCCGGTTCATATAGATGGTATTGAGATGGTGAATAACATACCTCCACTCTTTTACGATCACTCACGTTTTCCATTGCGGTGGTGAAGTTAATCCGAATGTCTGAATTTCAACCGGAGTAGTCAGTTGAGCGCGGTGATTCAAGCTTTTTTTAATTTTCTGTAAGCTGATGCTTCACGAAAATATTTGAGTGGAACCCAGAGCATACCAAAGCACTCTCCATTCTCGGCGCCAAGGTGCTTGTGATGGACCTTGTGTGCCTTGCGGATAGCACGGAAATAGAGGTTGTCAGTGCGGTTGAACCATGTGAATCGCCGATGAATTAGTACATCATGTATTAGAAAATATGCAAGGCCGTATGCTGCAATTCCGAGACCTATAAAAAACTTGATGTCAAAGTTGGAGATACTTCCATATATAATCAGCAAGCAGCTCGGGACAGCGAAGATTAGGAAAAACGCATCATTCTTCTCGAAAAACCCTGGGGATGGCTGGTGGTGATCTTCGTGCAAGTACCATAGAAAACCATGCATTACAAAGCGATGGGTACACCAGGTGATACCCTCCATTAATATGAAAGTAGCCAAGAGCCAAATCATATGAGCTGAAGATCTTTTCGGTGGGCCAATAGTGACCCAAGCGTTATTCTAAACCAGGGTGTAAATGCGTTCGGGGCTTCACTGACTTCGGCCATTAAGTGTTCGATGTCGATGTAACGATAAGCCATAACCTCATCGTTGTTGGGTATCGGTATATCATTGGTTACACCTGTAAAGACATGGTCGAACTCGTGCTCAATAAGTCCCTTACCGACATCCGACCGATATACAAATGAGTAAGCCTTGGTAAGATTACATGTAAGGCCCATTTCCTCTTTCAATCTTCGTATAGCTGCACTTTCGGTGTTTTCCCCGGGACGCGGATGTGAGCAACAAGTGTTTGTCCATAGGCCAGGTGAGTGGTACTTTCCCATGGCTCTTTTCTGAATTAACATCTCACCGTTATCATTGAATAGAAAAACGGAAAACGCCCGGTGTAACAACCCTTCGCGGTGAGCGCGCATTTTTTCGATGCAGCCCAACTCTAAATCACATTCGTCTACCAAAATCACTTGCTCCTGTAGATTCATGATTTGAATTTTTTGAATTGGTTTCGTTTTTCCACCGAAATTTCGTCACAATCCAGAATGTATCGCAGGGCTATTGACCAAAAAAAATGATTTGATCGGATTTGGCCGGACTTGAAGGCATTGAATACCACATCCACATCATCTTCTATTTCTCCAGAGTAACCCAACATAAATGGTGCCTCTGCTTGCACAGTTAAACGAAGAAAGCGAATTTCTGCATTGTATGGTTGCTCTTTGATGGCTGCTTCAAGCAATTCCTTACCTCTATTGAAATAGTCTAATTTGGTATAAACCCCATCTGCAATATCAGCATACATTGCAAGCGCTACTCCGCGATAACCCTTTTCTGCGGATACATTTAGATTAAGCTTTTCTGAGCTCGCAAGGAAGTTTCTAATTCCTTCTTGGCTCCGAGCGTTGATGTAGGAGTGACGAATATTATCAGGCTGTGCGATGATGGATGCACTTTTTGTTATTATCCAAATCAGCACAAGTAATGACCTCATAACAAATTCAAGCTGTTTCTAATGTAAGACCCAGCGGCAAGAGCGATTTTTTCTGAATTAGGAATGCGTATCCTCTCGTCCAATATTCGCTCACTGGGTACTGATCTGATTTTGTCAAAAAGTCTTCGATAATACAAATAAGCCGTATATACACCGAGACGTGACGATTTAGGTAGCATTTGGATACCTATCAGAGAAACGTTAAAATCATCTTCAATTTCTTTCTCAATACGTGCCTTGGCATAGTCATCGAATCTATCCAATTCTAGCCCCGGGAAATAGGCTCTGCCTAAGCCTTCGAAATCTGCATTGAGATCACGAAGGAAATTAATTTTTTGGAAGGCCGCACCCAAACGCATGGCATAAGGTTTCAGGTTCTCATAGTTTTTGTTATTCCCCTCTGTAAAAACCCTAAGACACATCAATCCTACCACTTCAGCTGAACCCAATATATACGTCTCATAACCTCTTCTGTCATATGCCTTTTTATCAAGGTCCATTTCCATACTCAACAGAAATCGGTCGACTAATTCATAAGTAATTCCGTAACGATGGTAGGTTAATTGAAATGCATGCAATACCGGGTTCATTGAGATCTTTTCGCTGAGGGCCTCGTTCGTATTTTCTCGGAACCGGGCTAATAAGGCCTTCTTGTCGTATTCATGCAGTGTATCTACAATTTCATCTGCATATCGAACGAAGCCATAGATCGCACAAATAGGATCGCGCATTGACTTTTTCAATAGTCGTATACCAAAACTGAAACTGGTGCTGTATGATCTTGTAATGTTCCTGCTTCCCGCGAAGGCCACTTTATCAAATATGTCTCGTTGATTGGACGTCATAGTCAATTATTATTGAAATATTTGTGTAACTGTTCTGATGCTATACAACCACTGATGAGACTCGGCGGTACCCCAGGACCTGGCACTGTGAGTTGTCCTGCAAAAAAGAGATTTTCCACCTTGGAACTCTTCATACGAGGTTTGAGAACAGCGGTTTGTCTTAGTGTATTCGCCAATCCATATGCGTTCCCTTTAAAGGCATTATAGTCTTTTATGAACTCTTCATGGGCATATGACTTTTTGAATACGATTCTTTCGGTTAAATCTTCACCGGTTTTCTTTTTAATTCGTTGCAAACACTCCTGCAAATAGCTCTCGCGCATGCTTTCATCTGATTTCAATCCTGGGGCAACCGGAATTAAAATGAAAACATTTTCAAATCCATTAGGGGCAACTGAATCGTCTGATTTTGATGTTATACAAGTGTAGAATAGAGGATTCTTAGGCCAGTGTGGTTGGTCATAAATCGCTTTGGCATGTTCTTTAAAGGAACTGTCAAAGAATAAGTTGTGATGTAGTAATCCGCTCACCTTTCCTTTAATACCTAAATAGTATAACAATGATGACGGTGACATGGTTCGTTTGTCCCAATAATCTGGCGAATAGCTCCTGTATTCGGGTTTCAGTAGATTATGCTCTACGTGGTGATAATCTGCAGCCGCGACAATAGCATCAAAAGATTTTGTCTCTCCGTTTACTACTATTGATTTTGCCAAAGAGCCTGTAACATCGATGCCATCAACAATGCTTTCTGTTTCAATTGTAACTCCTTTCTCTATGGCCAATTGCGTCATCGCCTCAGCAATTTTCGACATGCCTCCAAGGGGGTACCATGTACCTAAAGCGATGTCAGCATAATTCATTAAACTGTACATCGCTGGTGTTTTTTCTGGCTTTGCACCTAAAAATAGTACAGGAAACTCAAGGAGCTGAATGATTCTCGGATCTGTGAAGTATTTCCTGACATGGGACGATAAGCTTGAAAATAGCCGTAATCTCATAGCACCTTTTAGTAGCTTGGGCGACATGAACTCGGTCCATGAAAGAGATGGTTTCCAAACAAAGTCAGACATACTAACATGATACTTCGTTTTTGCCTCATCCATGAATTTATCGAATGAGCTACCGCATCCCGGCTCCAGATTTTCCAGCATTTCTCTGAATTTGGCCAAATCTGCAGGCACATCCAATACTTCGTTTTCATCGAAGAAGATTCGATAAGACGGATCTAATCGTTTGAGTTGATAATAGTCTGAAACATTCTTGCCGAATCGTTTGAAGTAAGTTTCGAACACATCAGGCATCCAATACCAAGATGGTCCCATATCAAATGTGAAGAGTTCCGATTTCATCATTCTGCCCCTACCACCCGTGGTGCTGTTCTTCTCGTAAAGTGTTACTCTATAACCTTTACTGGCTAAGTCAGTGGCTGCTGATAATCCCGCAAAGCCGCCGCCGATAACAGCAATATGTTTAGTTGTCCTCTCCACATTGAGTAAACAATCTTGTTATGCCTTAGTTCAGCGGCCTGTAAGTTGCCAATCAAAAATGCGTTCACAAGAGGTTTGATGCTATCTCAGTAAGGAAATTTCCGCTTTAGCGGTTTTTTGAATGACGTATTTTTTTCGGATGAGGATGATGCGTTGCTAGTCTTGTAGCGTCCTCGCTCATTTGCATTCGCTTCAGGCTTGATAAACCTTACCGTATGCGCAGTTTCTGACCTATTTTTAATTTGTCGGATGTCAGATGGTTCAATTTCTTGATTTTTGAGACGGTCGTATGATTTTTATGAGCAATCTCTGATAACGTGTCTCCGCTTTTAACAATGTAACTGGATTTATTTTTGTTCTTGGATTCTACAGTATTTGTCTTGTTTTCAGTTTTTTTCTTCCCGTTGGATTTTATTGCGCTTTCTTTCTCCTGTCTCAATTCTGCATAATCACAAACTGGCATATACCAATGATTCGATTTGGGATTCTTTTCTATGAATTGCAATGTGTTTATGAATGACTTATATAGTAGATTGCCTTTCAGTTCATATCCCTTTTGAGTTAGATGGATGAAGTCGTCTTTTGCATACCCTTTTTCGTTCCAATATTTTATACGTTTATATCCGCCAGATAGGTCATAGAAATTCCAGTATAGACATTGGTTTGCGGCCGCGAGAGAGTCCATTTGGTGATTGAATTCTATTGCGGCATCGATATATTTTTTATTATAATATAGATCTTGAGTAGATGTAAGAATAATGCTTATCTCTGGATTGATATTTCTGAATTTTTCCACCGCGGTCTTAACCATGTCATCAAGGTCTTTAGGAACATCATTGGTATACAAAATATTATTGGTCCCATAGTCTATTATTACGATATCGGGGTTGATAATTTCTGCATGTTGAGCCAGCTTTTCAAGATGTAAAACAGCTTGGAATGGTGACGCGCCAACTCCCATGGGGTGGTATATGAGTCCTTTCTTTTCTTTGTGCTCTAGGCTTAACCCATATAGACGTAATTTTTGGTTTTCCGAATTTTGTAGGCTGTCATTCCTCCAAGTGATTCTGATTCTTGAAATTTCCCCCTCATAATCAATGCAAATTTTTCCAATCTTATTATTTGATAAAGTTCTTGAACTAAAGTAAGTCCTCACTGAGTCAACTTGGACTTCTATAGCTGGAATAGATTCATCTGCTTCATATAGAATTGTAACAACGTATTCATTGTTTGTGAGATTCTCTTTGAATTGCATGGATACCGAAGCGGTAGTGTCGGCGGTTTGCACTGTCATGCCACGGATACCCAGTGGTATTTTCGGAGGCAGTTGATAGCTTTTAGAAAACTCCCATTTTCCTGTGTGTGTAGTCTTGTAATTGATTCCATCATAAGTATCGGCGGCTGAGAAAGGAAAAATGAAACCAGGCCCGGCATTTCCAAATCTGTTTTTTAATAATCGGGAGGTATGGGTAGTTACGATTTCTGATTGTATGTGGGATGCACCATAGTGACAAATTACAAGCCTGTTTTGAGTCGATTTTTCGAATGCGCGCTGTAATTTTTGTGCTGTTATGTTGTCATGATATTGTAAGAAGCAATATTGAGTATCTAATTCCAGGAGTTCCGACAATGCACGAATTTCCTGACCAATTGTTCTATTAGTAATTAAACAGAAGATTATGAATATGATCTTTATTTTCACCTTATCGTATCCGAAGTATTTTTCTCAATGGACTTGTTTTTAGTCGTATCCGAAGCAATAATCTTTGTGCGCAGGGAATCCTTTTTTGTTGATAGTGCGGGTGAATGATTTTTTCCGAGATCGCGCATCATTCCAATAGTTCCGTGACTCATTGCTGCGTACATTCCTACTCCGAAGATTAAGTCATTTATGTTATTATTCGCAATCAGGTCAATTAGATTATGTCCCGAGTATCTAAAATCCATTACCCAGATTTCTTCGTAATGGCTAATTAGATATACCGAGAATGCGTTTCCCATAGAGTTTTTAACTACAGCGGCTTTTCTTCCATTTTTTATATTGGTTGTAATTCTTATCAATGGAGCATCTCCGCACAAGAATGCGGTATAGTTATTTATGTTACAAAATACGCTCGTAGCTTTTGGTGATGCCAGAGAATTGGGAGAGTATCGATAGGCCTTGGTCTCTACCCTGGGAATAAAAACTTCGGCTGTATCAGGATGTGCTGCAACTTCTGGGTCTTTGGTTAAATCATAGAGAGACCCGAGAAATGGTTTTTTTCGTTCGTACGTCATATTCTCGAGCGGCACGGGTGATAGGCCGGCTGCTTTGCAAAATGCTACGTAGCCGTAATAGGCTCCTTTTGCGTTCCAGTGATGGTCGGTGCCGTAGAACATTGTTTCTCCGAAATGTTTGTCCATTTCTTCGAATACATCACAAAATCGACTAGGTGAGGTAAGCGCCGTTTTTATCGCATTGAGTGTCTGTTTATTGCCTGTGTTGTAAAAGGCATATTTTTCAACGGGAATAAATGCTGAAGATAGCGGTGCAACACAAGAGTATACATTACATATACCACTGAGTTGATTAGCGTATTGATTCACCATCGCAGCAAATGGTGGCCCCATTTTTGGTGATCCCGCGCCGCGTGGATATACTCTTCCATTGATAATCAACATTTGTCCAGTATATGCTTCTTTAAAATCCGCGTCGTATTCTTTCGTAGTGGTATCTGATGAAACCACATCGTTTTCATTTGATGATGGAGGAATAATTATAACTCTTTCAGCAAATTCGGGATGTACACCTAGATGATATCGAATGTCTTGCGCCATGGTAATGAGTTGGTCGCGCAGTGGGAAATGATCGTTTATGTATTCAGAAATTTGATGGAAATATTTTCCACTTTTATAACCATCAATAGTAAATATTGGCCATGTAGCTAATACTCGCTTTTCGTTTTCTGATGTGGTTTTCTTGTCACTAACGATGAGAATTATAGCAATGGTTATAATTATACTAGGTATTGTCAATATAGAAATCCTTGAATTCATTAAAAACGGAAATAAATAAAAGGGTTATATGTGTTATCTACGAGCATTGTAGTGCTGACAGCGAGTAAAAGTAAGTTTATTAATGGGCTGCTGAAGCGGTAGATTCTTGTGCTTATTTGACTAAATCTACTTTCTGGAGGCAAAATTTCATCCCACGGAATACAAAATAGTATTGCTATAATAAAGAAGAATAAGTAACCATATAAATCTGCCATAAATCCATCGCCAATTGAATTCGGTGAATGAAATAAATGCATTATCATGACCTTCAATTTCTCGGTATCTACAAAATAGAAGATTGATCTGCTGAACACTATAAGTATAAGAGTGTAAAAATGTTTGATAATGCGTGGTGTATAATCAAGCGGTTTAGTCAGCCATTTCTCTAGAATCATACAACAGCCAAAGAACCCGCCCCATATAACGAAGTTCCAGCTGGCTCCGTGCCAAAATCCTGTGAGTAGCCATACTATCATGATATTACGCTCTTGAAACTTGCGGTTCCCACCAAGTGGTATATATACATAATCTCGAAAGAATCTTCCAAGTGACATATGCCATCTTTTATAAAAGTCGGCCACGGATATGGCAGCATAGGGGTGCTTGAAATTCTCCAAAAATTTAAATCCGAAGATTCTTCCCATTCCAATAGCCATATCAGAATAGCCTGAAAAGTCGAAATAAATCTGGATAGAAAACATTGCAATTCCAAACCATGCTTCGGGTGTAGACAATATGTCAAACCTAAATTCAAGATATTTTTCAACTAAAATGCTTGCAGTGTTTGCAATAAATACCTTTTTGAATAATCCAAGACAAAATCGATTAATACCTGCGCGGATTGATTCCCAATCACTTTGTCGTTCATTTATGGCGTCAACAACTTCTGAGTATCTTACAATTGGACCGGCTACAAGTTGTGGAAACATGCTTACATAAACCATGTAATTGAGAAAGCTGCGTTGCACAGGCACTTCGTTGCGATAAATATCAATACTGTAGGATAATGTTTGAAAGGTGTAGAAGGAAATACCTATAGGCAGCGCTATACCAGGCAAAGGTATGTCTGTGCCGAAGAAATAATTAAAATTAGATGTAAAGAAGTCGGCATATTTGAATGTCATCAGTAATGACAAATTCACTACAACGGAGAGTAGTAAATACCATTTTGATATGTATCGGCCTCGATAGCGGTTGATGAGAATACCTATGCAGAAATCAACAATTGATGAGAATAGTAATAAGCATATCCAGATTGGCTCTCCCCAGGCATAAAATATGAGCGAGAAAATTAATAGTACGGAGTTTTTGAATTTAATTCCTGGTACCAGGAAGTAAAGGACGAGAGAAATCGGTAGAAAGAAATATAGAAACAGTAAACTAGAGAATACCATGTTTAATTATTGCAGGGGCATTTCAGTGTGTACTTAAGTTTCTTGAGCTTGTCGGTATAACCTGGTGCCCCATATTTTACTCTCACTAAAAATTGGTAATAGTCTTCATTGGGGTTGGTGTATCTTTTTTTTTGCCATTGCTCGTAGTAGTCTACCGATTCCTTCCAATTGTTAAATCGTAGATATTTCTTATGCCTGAAACCAAATAAATTGTTTCTGGACATTAGAAATTCGCTTGCGCACCAGCCCGATTCGAAAAGTGCTTGATTCATAACTATATCCTTGTGATGAATATTACTGTTGCAGATGTAACATGCCACCGAATCAATCAATGCTTGATTTTTTTTTTGCGCGAATGATTCACTCGAAATCAACCACACACTAAAAAAGAAAAGAAGATTTTTTTTGATTTTTTTCATCGAACCAATATTACTCATACCACGCTTCATTCAGTCAGCAATGAATGTATCTATTCACAAAACGTTGGTAGTAAGTAATGAATTTGAAAAAATTTTGTTTTTTGTAGAATTGTAGAAAGTTTCTTTGAATTTTGAGTTCATCTGTTTTTAATGGGAGAATTTGCGGAGTTGCCACCAAACATGGCAAGGAAAGGGTTATTGGCCCCTTGTTTTCTGCATCCTTAGGAATGTCTATAGTTCTTGTTTCTATTGATACTGATGAGTTTGGGACGTTTTCAGGTGAAAGGCCGCGTGTTTTGTCACCCATCAGTGCTTTGAGGGCCAAATGTGATTCGGCGTCACGAGCCTCGGATTTGAATTTAATTGTGGCAAGTGAGGGTTCTTTTGGTCCCCATCCGTCTATTCTGTTCGTGCCTGCTGATGAGGAGTTATTAATGCTTAAGGATTACGAGAACGATATAGAGATAGTGGCGCGTGTGATTTCAACAGAAACCAATTTTCATTCTTCTGAGGTATTTAGCGAGAAGGATTTGCTGGAATTTGTGGAAATGGTAAAATTCCCCTCTCATTCAGTTATTCTAAGGGGTAAGTCATCGAATGAGTTCGCATTTAAGGGTATCAATGACCAACGAGAATTATTGAGTTGTTTCAATCAGCTAATGGATCAAGGCACAGGAGTAATAGCTGAAACAGATATGCGAGCAATCCATAATCCCCTGAGAATGCAAGTTATTGAGTCCTGTTGTCTTGAGCTGATTCGTAAAATTCATAGTGTTTGTGAAATTTGCGCCACGCCGGGTTTTGATGTAACTGAAGTGATTGCGGGTCTTCCATGTCAGCAGTGTGGGACACCAACATCTTCGCCTTTGGTAAATATCTTTTGTTGTAAGAAGTGCGGCCATACGATGGAGAAGAAATTTCCAATGGGTAAGGTATGTGAAGATCCGATGCATTGTGATGTGTGCAACCCATAATGAATATCGATGAATAATTGGAAATTCTGCATAGGAGAATACGTTAATTTTGGTGGATTATTCTGTTAGGGTTGTTCTTAATAATTTGAAAATAGCTGATGAAACGAATTGCTGTATTTCCCGGATCCTTTGACCCAGTTTCCTCCGGGCATATAGATATTGCAAAGAAGGCGGCAAGGCTTTTCGACAAGGTCTATTTGGCAGTTGGAGTTAATTCAAATAAAAGTGCTATGTTCGAACTGGCCCAAAGAATGCGATGGCTCGAGATTGCAACCCATGGAATTGAGAATGTAGAAGTTTCTTCATATTCCGGACTGACAATTGACTTTTGCAGTAAAGTCAATGCAGCTATAATTATACGGGGGGTGCGAAACTCGATTGATCTGGAGTATGAACGATCTATTGCTGACACAAATACTAAACTTGCTCCAAGTATTCAGACTGTCTTTCTTCTTTCGGATTCTTCACAAACTTCTATTCAAAGTAGCATCCTGCGTGAATTGATAAGAAATAATGCAGACGTTTCCATGTTCCTTCCATCCGGTGTGAACGTTTATGAGTAGGTCTTTTTTAGTTCTAGTATCTTTATTTTGCTTCCATCAGGTCAGTGCGATTTCGGTTGAAATTATTGGAATCGCGGAGGGCCGAAACGTTGGAACCGTTTATGCATATAAATATATTGGTGCTTTCACAGACAAAAGAGTTATCATTGATGAATGTGAAATAGATGCTAATGGTAATTTTAAACTCGAGTTTGAATGCACGGAGACTCAGCAATTATTTATTAGTGTTAATCGCGTAAGTGCGACGTTTTTTGTTCATCCTGGAGATCGTCTTAAAATTGTTTTTCCAGGTGAGGAGCGCGTCGAATACCGTTCTTTCTCTAATTCGCGAGTTAGGCTGGAGATTGAACCCAACGCTAATTTGACCGACACGCTATTTGAGATTGACTCAGCAATTTCCGGCTTTGTAAGTCAACACTTTTTTGACTACGCATTTCAGCAATTTAGGGGGCCAGAGAGTTATCTGGAAGAGGCAAGAAGGCGATCTCCATCTACGGATATGTTCAAATTATCATCGGAGAGTGATTCCACTTATGATGGCCGAGTGTCTTCTGTAAAGAACGCTTTTGATGCATTTAGCGCTGAGCTCAATTTGAAATTTTCATCGACATGTTCAAATTATGCGAGACAATATCTTAAATATTCCTTAGCGGAGTTGGAATTAATGACGCTTCCATCATTTAATCAATACTATGTCAAGCATTTCGCAGAAGCCCCAGTTCAATTGTCAAACACGGCATACGTAAGAACTTTCCGTGCATTATTTCATGGGTTTTTTGATAAACGGGCTAAGTTCTTGAAATCAGGATGGTCCGAAAATTTGGATTCATTGAATCATTCATTGGATAGTATATTGCCCATACGGCGACATGAACTTAATGCGTGTATATGGATTTTACATGTATTGAATAATCGTTCGATGTGGACTGATGCAGCGCAAGGGAGGAATGTAATATTGGAAGAGATCCTTGAGAAATATCGAAATTCGGGTGATATCTGTGATGCTGTTTCTGGTCTTAAACAACAATCATCTTTTATTACTTCGGGTCGAAAGATAAACTCTTTACGATTGATTGATTCGTATGGTGAGCGATGGCAGTTGAATGATGAAGGCTCAACGTTTAAATACTTTCTTTTTTTCACTAAATGGAATACTGAGTCTCTAAGAGAACTTCTTCTGTTAGAAAAATTGAGTGAACAAATGAAAGGAATTTTGAATGTCTACGCTGTTAGTTGCGATGAGGATTATAACGTATTTAAAAGGTTTGTAAGTAACTCATCCAAATCAGCTGTGAGATATTTATACGCTGGTTGTAGCCCTGAGGTTGATGATGTATGTGGTTTGAAACTAATACCGGATGCTCTTTTTCTTGATTCCGATAATTTGACTTTGATGTCGCATACACCGCTGCCCAGCGGAAAATTGGAAGAGCACTTTCAGCGTATCATGAATCAAATGCGGAAGCCAGCAAAAACAAGAAAGACCTGGAAGGATTAGTTCAATAATGATCGTTTAGTAATTCAACTCCGACCACGCGCTCCGTCAAAAAACCTTCTCCTGCATCAAAGCCTGCGGCTCTGCCGTGATGGTAGCACCTGGCCTCTACAAATGTCAAGAAATCTTTTCCTGAAATTGGGGTTTGATGTCCTTGCATATTTTCACTGAAGAATTGACTTGAGTAGCAACTTAGTAACTTCATTTTGTCCTCTACCAAACCTGTTATGTTTACAACTATGTCTGGGGAGTGGTCATAATCTTGGATATACATAAGCACTGATTTAGGACGCCAAGGTTCCAGTGCCTCAGTTTGAATTTTGTGAAGGCCACTGAGAAAGCAAGCTTCCCTGACCATTGCACTTGCTCTGCCATGATCTGGATGACGGTCAGAAGGAGAATTGCATAACACAATTTGCGGCCTGTGTTTTCGGATGCGGTTTATAATCTCCAAAATCGATGCCGAATCATGTTTGAAAAAGCCGTCCTGCATTTTTAAATTTTCGCGATGAGTCAGTCCCATGAATTTTGCAGCTGCGTTTGATTCCTCGTAGCGTGTATTGACGTTACCTCTTGAACTAAGCTCTCCTTCAGTGAGATCGATTATGCCTATTTTTCTTCCTGCACGTGCGTGCTTTAACATTGTTCCTCCCGCGGCTAACTCAACATCATCAGGATGTGCACCGAACGCTAGGATGTACAATTCATTTGCTTTTGTCATGGTCTAAAGTTAAAGTGTATTACCTGATTTTTTATGTGTGTCGAATTGACAATTAACATTTCGTTTAGGCCCGCATGGTGATGTGTCCAATTATTTTCGCGAAATGTTAAAAATGAGACTTGCATTTTTGATGATATGCTTCGGTTTAAGTTTCCATAGAGTTATTGGACAGGGGCAAGAAACGGGTGGCGCTAGTGTTGCTGAAATGTTTGCGCCCGCCTTATATTCAGAATCTTCGATTAGTTTAGGTTTGACAGATGTCAATGACTCTGTGAGGAATATTCCCGCATATGATGTTTACTGCAGTTGGGATACAAAGCGTCTGTTTACACCGGCGGAAAAGGATGATCTTCCCACTAATGACTTGGAGTTAGTACTTGCCAATTCTCCATGTGATTTTATTTATCCAGCGTGCGGTATCGTGACTTCGCCATTTGGACCTCGCTGGGGCAGGATGCATTATGGCTGCGACATTGATTTGGAAACTGGTGACGAGGTTCAAGCTGCCTTCGGCGGTATGGTAAGGATTTCTCAATTTCATGACTCTTATGGTAATGTTGTGGTGATAAGACATAACAATGGTTTGGAAAGTTTATACGCTCACTTGTCTCGGCGTTATGTTTCTCCTGGTGATTATTTAGAGGCGGGCGATTTGGTAGGACTTGGAGGTAATACAGGTCGTTCTTATGGTGCACATTTACACTTCGAGTTACGTTACTTAGGTCATCCTATCGATCCGAGTCTTGTCTTGAATCATTCTGGCAAATGTTTGAAATCGGATCGATTCCGATTGTTTCGCGGTTTATTTGATAAACCCTCTAATAGTGAGGTAGCTATCTCAACGAAAAAGGGTAATAAAAAATCATCGTCACACACGTCCAATAAATATTATAGATATTATAGAATTCGCAAGGGTGATACTCTTTCTTCAGTTGCTAAGAAAAACCGCACAACCGTTTCTCGACTGTGTAAGCTCAATTCAATTAAGGAATCTGCGCGGCTCAAAATTGGACAGCGAATCAGACTTAAGTAGTTTTTATGGATGTGTTTTTTGCGTTTCAGTCAGGGAGCGCGTCAGAAAATGTTATAAGAGAAAGATATCTGCAATTCATTATTTCTTGCCACCATCTGTAGACTAAATGGGGGGATGTTCTATCCTTTTCCAGGTTAAATTCATTTTCATAAGTTGGAAGATAATTTGGACTCCCTTTTTATAAAGAGCCGTTATAGCTAAACTCTGTGTCTCTGTGAATTTTGATTTGCGCATACGTTGTAACGAATTTAGTAGTAATAAACGTAGCTGATTTCGGGGAAGGCTTCATGCCCAAAAGCTTTCGTAGCCTTGTGTTGCGCCTGCGGCAGGGCTATAGCGCTTGCACGCTGTTAAAGGCTGTTTAATTTTATTGCAAATGGGAAATTCAAGTTTTCTTCTTTATCATTTTTCATTACAATTTGTGGATTCTGATCAAAATTTGATTTGAATTTCAAATACTGATGAGCTAAATCATTCGCACCATTTATAGATAATACGCTTTCGTTATTTTGGCTCTCATACCATTCCAAAGATGTTTTTAGCAAGGAATAGGTATAATCGCCTCCTAATTCTGTATCATTACTTATTTCTCCAACAGAGCAAGCATAAGCTATAGAAATACCATTTGTACTTTCAGAAATTATTTGCATGTATTTTTCACTAGAATTTGGTTGATTTAAAGTTGATTTAAAGGATAAATATTCAGGACCTGAGAAACTTGAGTATTCTTCAACTAAGGATATTCTGCAAGTATCAATAATTATAAGCGCTTTGGGTACATTGATCAACGAAATTAGTTGAGAAATAGAAATTGATTCGGAGTCGTTTATTGCAATATTCGTTTCTTTTAAATCTTGATGACCATGGCCGGAAAAATATACAAGTAAGAAATCAGTATACGTACTATGGAATAATTCAATCAAATTTTCAGATGGGCATTTAAACAGTCCTGCAATTTCATTATCCTCCCAAGAACCACCAATAGGTGATTTTAAAAAACTTACAAAGTGATGTAAATCTGTGTCTACGCCCTTTAAATAATGCTTAGTATTTTTTGGTCCTGGTGAACCTATCATTATGGCTTTTCTTGTCATATTTTAATTGCCTTTAACGTTTTGCAGCTTGCCGAAGGTGGCGATTTTTAACACAAAGTTTCATGCGAAGCACTAAATTAATATACCTACAAAAATGTCATATGAAGCACGAAACCGCCACTTTTGGTAAGCTGCTGTTATGGCGCGTTTATTATTCTTCAAATCGTTTTAAGTCAAATTTAGTAAATGTCCACTCTGGTGTTCTCAATCCATGTTCAAAATCAGATGAGTACCAGGGACTGTTTGTTTCATCGTTTGGATTCTTTAAAATCTGTATTTCTTGAGCTGGCATGTAACTTTGAGCTAAAAGAAATATTTTCTTATTTGTCTTAACGTTAGTGGCAATGTCGACAATAATAATTGCATGCCCCGGTGTTCCACCTTGAATAAAGATATCTCCAATTTGTAAGTCGTCAATAGTGACAGATTTTAGTTCTTTTGAGAGGGATAGTGTACCCGCATAACTGAAAATAGTTTCCATGTACTTCCAGAAATCATTGTATGTATTTGAAGGATTGCTGGCTTGAGACCAAAATGTTGAATTGCCTTTTACAATTATTCGTTTACCCTTCATCCATTCAGTATAGTCAACGCGAAAGCCGTTAGTAAAATTAAAGTGGATTTTGTCATATTGCTTCTGATTCCATAAATATTCTGCGCGAAGTCTCATTACTGCGTCTGCACATTGATGAAGGTCTTTAGTCCCGATTTCTAAGTCAACGACAGCGTCATAAACATTGTAATTTGATTTTGTACTTCCATTATATAGTTTTACCTCTGAATTGTGCGGTTTTAATGGTAAAAGTCTTAAATAGTCTGCAAATGAGTTCTCGCTTGTCTTTGCTCTTTGAAAACCTGTTGGAGGTAATATACGAGTCTGCAAGGTCTTCCCCTTAGGGTTGATTATTTTATTCTTCCCTACCTGCTCCAAGTTCTCTGCAGTAAAAGTGACATGATTTGCTGTCTGCCCTTGATTGGATTCTTGTCCACACCCTTGAAGGAAAGCAAGCAGAATTATTCCAATATGTAATGTTGTTGTCTTCATTTTAAATGCGCCATAACGGTTTGAGTGTAGGCGATGTTGCCTTGTGTTGCCCCGCACGTGCGGGGGCAAGGCAATATTGCTTACACGCGGTACGTACTTTTAGTCATCAATTTTAAATTTCTCAATGTTCAATACTAGGCTGTAATCTTCATCAAGATTCTCGACATCTTGTAATTCTAATTTCAATGTTCGATAAAACTTT
>CAZKRL010000044.1:0-21476 GCA_964555295.1 uncultured Comamonadaceae bacterium
AGGAATGCATTGGTGCAGCAGTGCAGTATAGCAGAAGAGCGCAACCTCTTTGCGCAACTTTGCGTGAATCCCTTACTGCTTCATGATTTCACGCAAAGGTTTCGCAAAGAAAAATGCAGAGTCTTTGTGCGATCAATCTACATGTATCCAGAGTTTACATCAACCTCTTTGCTCCGCTGAGATTAATATGACCGGCGCATTCTATAATCCTACCATCCTTCACCCCTGTTTCACTCAGCTGAGCGGGGTGTCTTAAATGTTGTTAGTTTTGACGCATCAAGAGAATGAAATTTTTCCATTGTTTAGCGCTGTTGTTGTTAGCAGCAAACTCTCATGCACTGCCCCGCGTGAGCGTTCTGTCCTGTTCCCCTGGGAATGATCTATATAGTTTATTCGGGCATACCGCCATCAGGGTATTTGAACAAAACGATGAAGGAATTCGAGATGTCGTATACAACTACGGGGTCTTTCAATTTGATGATTCTTTTTACTGGAAATTCGCTTGCGGTAAGTTGGATTATCTGCTCATTCGTGAACCATTTCATGAATTCCAGCTAGAGTACTTGCAAAGCGGCAGAGCCGTGATCGAGCAAGAATTGCTCCTTGATAGTATTCAAAAATCCAAATTGCTTTTTTTGTTAGAGGAGAATGCATCGCGGGAAAATCGCGTGTATCGTTATGATTTCTTTTATGACAATTGTGCCACTCGTGTGCGTGACATGATTGCCCGCGCACTTTCAACAAATGAAGATCGCCTGGGGTATAGAAGTCCGGATGCATCCGTCATTCAATCTCTAATTCCAAATTATTACCCCATTTCCAATAAGGGAAATATCACCTATAGACAGGCCATTCAGGCCTATCTCGATTACCAGCCATGGAGTGATTTCGGTATCGATCTCGCATTGGGTTTGCCATGTGATGATGTTGTGAATGCCTATGGTATGATGTTTCTTCCCGATTCATTGGCCGCCTCTCTGTCGGGCCTTCATGACGGCGATCGCAGATTGATCGGACAAAGTATTGAACTCCTCCCTCGTGAAGGCGGTTGGGATGCAGTGGGAATTTTCACGCCCTTCACGTTATTTATTATTTGGCTACTGATTCATGTTTTTAGTGGGTACATTTTTAGGAAGTCGAAATGGCTGGCGTTTTTGCCCACGCGCATTCTCTTATTTGTGACAGGCGTTTTGGGGCTTCTTGTGGTCTTTCTCTGGTTCTTCACCGATCATCAGACCACAGTGGTGAACCTGAATATACTTTGGGCCAATCCTTGGAATTTGGTTCTATGTTTTCTGCCATTCTCTTCCGTTTCCAAGCGCTGGTATTTGTTTGCTCCAACTTTGTTGCCCTTGGTAGTTTTTGTTTTGTTCTGCTGGTGCTTTCCCCAAAAATTTCATACGGCCGTATGGCCATTGGTAGCGATGATGTTATTTTCGGCCTATAGTGTTCGCAAAGCCTTTATCCAAATTCCAAATGCAGTGGTTCAATAGTCGGTCATTGACTATTGGAAAATGTTCAGCTCTGCTCTTATTCTCTTTTCTAATTGCATCCTGTTCTCGTCGTGAGTTTACGTTTTGGTCGCCAGACGTGATTGCCCCGATAGCGAAGGGAACATTGGGAATTGATGATATCATTCCTGATTCCATATTGTATAATGATACAAACGGTGTCTGGCATATTTGGGTAGAACGTAATCTGCTGAATTTTGATGTTGATACGCTTGTGGATATTCCCGATACCATCATCCGCAACGCTTTTGGTTTGCCGATTTTAGGCGGTCCGTTTTATTATCCCCCTGGGCAACATCTCTTTGATATTGATCAGTTTAATATGTTGGATTTAAAAGGCGTATTGCTTCGGGAGGCGCGATTGAAAAGAGGTACTTTGCGATATCGCGTGAAAAGCACGGTCAATGGTAGTTTGAGGTGCATCTATACTTTACAGGGTGTTCAGCGCGACGGTTTGCCAGTCGTTTTGGAAAGTACAACTCAGCCTGCAGATGATGCGAGCCCCTATTTCTTTGAGGGTTCAATGGATATTTCGAATTGCACATTTGATTTGACCGGTGGAGTAGGACAGTACAATCGAATTGCTACAGCATTGGATATTGCTGTGTCACCGAATGCTGCCGACTCGGCCGCCATTGCTGCGGGCGATAGTGTGATTTTCGAGTTAAGTTTCGATGATCTCGCACTGTCTTATGCGCGAGGCTTCTTTGGTTCACGGATCGAAGCCATCAATGAAACTGCTCAGTTATCCGGTGATTTCGACATGCCGAATGGAGTGGTAGATATCGATCAGGTGAGTATTGCCCTGCATATTGAAAATCCCATTGGTGTTGACGCAATTCTCTCTATAGATGAATTTTCAGGAACGAATTTTAATGGCAATACGCAAGTGAATCTTGTGCATCCACCATTGTATAACGACCTCTTGCTAACGCGTGCTATCGATCAGGCAGGGTTCATAATTCCAAGCAACAAGGATTACTTCATGTCGCCGGCAAATTCTAACGTTGATCATTTCATTGAGAACCTCCCAAATGGGTTGCAATTGCGAGGAAATATTTGGATCAACCCTCTCGGGGATGTTTCAGACGCCAATGATTTTATTTATTTCGATCAGCTTTTAAAAGCCAATGTGATCTTTGATTTGCCTTTGAATATTGGTTTCAATCAGCTTACCATGCGCGATACCTTGGAGGTTCAATCTATTGAGAATCTGCCTGAAATGGATGGTGCACTGCGTCTGGTTGTGGATAATTACTTTCCTTTTGATGCAATGGCAAACCTTGTTTTAATTTCTTCTAATGGTTCTTCCTTCACACTGTTGAAGGATGGTAATGTGCAGCCCGCACTGTTGATGGCAGATGAAAGGTCTACGCAGATGACCAGGAGCGAGCTGTTGATTCCTGTGAACTGCGAGTTGCTCACACTTATGCAGAGTAATTCGCAATTGGCAGTGAGTCTTTCACTCACTACGGATGATTCTGCTGTTAAGCGGAGAATCTTTGAGGAATATCGTATGGATATTCAGGTTATTGGTTCAGGTAGTATTGAGGTAAGTGCGCACTGATGATCATTGGTTTGAATAGAAATATAATAGTCATTCATGTTGTATGTTCCTTGATGTGGCTTTTGCCTTCCCACGTTTTTAGTCAGTCTCAAATGGGGAACATTTGGTTTACCCATAATGATAGTTTATCCCGAAAGAATTGGGTGTTATTAGAGGGTCAGAGCGCTTTAGGTTCAACGGTTCTGGATAATCGTTTTGCGAATCAGATGTTGTTGGGTGGAAAATTGGAGAAATCGCAATTGCAATCCTTGGCAAATAAAATGAATGAACAAAATGGTGCTGGGGTCGACGTTGCGGCTGGGTTGTCGTTTTGGAATTTTTCTGATACCATTTTGAATCGACCCAATTTGGGTTTTATGGCTCAGATAGGAACGAGATATCAGGGATCGCTCACTTTTACGAGAGATTTTTTCGAGGTTGGTTTTTTAGGGAATGCCGGGTTTGCCGGTCGCACCGCTGAGCTTGGGCCGCTCAATGGAAATCTTCAGGCATGGCAGAAGTTCGGTTTTGGTGTATTCAATAAGAAAACGAGAAGTTATGTAAGTCTCTCATTATTGGAAGGACAACTCATGCAGAGTATATCTATGCGAAATTGCGATTTCTATACTTCCACCACAGGAGATTCACTCTCACTTCAATATAATGGTGAGTACATCAGATCGGATACTGCACGACATGGATTAATGAACGGTTCGGGGGTTGGATTTTGCCTTGATGCCGGGTACAATTATATAGTTCCCGATGGTAAGAGTTGGTTTCGTTTTGAGCTGCAAGACATGGGTTTGATTATTTGGAATCGGGCCACGGAAAGATATCAGTTGAACGGCCAAAATTCTTTTACGGGCTGGGTGATAGATGATATCAATAACTTGAGTTCAGATAGTATTGGCGTTCCGGATTTCAGAGATTCACTTCGGTATGATTACAGTAAAAGACGCATTGCAATGGCTGTGCAGGGCAGGATATCCCTGAGTTTTACACATCGGTTAACCTCTCGTTCCTATCTTCATTTCGCAACGATGATATTGCCCAACCGGGCTGCATTGCCTCAGATCAGGGCGTCCTACGCTTTTGCCATTCGGCCGTCATTGCTGACCTCTGTGATCTTGTCGTACGGAGGTTACGCCGCGGCTGGTGCAGGTGTGGATATTCAATGGATGCCCAAACGCAACTGGTATTTGCGCGCTCAATCGGGCTTGTTAACGGGTTGGCTTTTGCCGAATGCCAGGGGTGTGGATTTCGGTTTTACATTGGGAAAGAATTTTTAATTAATACAATGGGTTATTCATTTGAGAATTGGAACAGTGGCGATGAGTTTTTTCTCATAGCTGGTCCGTGCGTTGTTGAAGGAGAAGAAATGACAACGCGAATTGCAGCCCGATTGGCTGAGCTGACGTTGAATATGGAAATTCCGTTCATCTTCAAAGCTTCTTTTCGGAAGGCCAATCGCTCGCGCTCTGATAGTTTTCAGGGCATCGGAGATTTGAAGGCGCTGGAGATACTTGCTGAAATTCGTTCAACTTATAATGTTCCTGTTATTACTGATGTGCATTCGGTAGAGGATGTGAGCATGGCAAGTGACTTTGTGGATGTATTGCAAATACCTGCTTTTTTGTGTCGACAAACTGAACTGTTGGTGGCCGCTGGAAAATCGGGTAGGGTAGTGAACATAAAAAAAGGTCAGTTTCTTTCTCCGGAATCAATGGAGTATGCCGTAGAGAAGGTAAGAAATGCAGGCGGACAAATAGTCTGGCAAACTGAGCGAGGTACCACTTTTGGCTATCAGGATCTCGTTGTGGATTTCCGTGGAATTCCCATTATGAAAAGGTTCTCTCCGGTGGTAATGGATTGTACGCATAGTGTTCAACAGCCCAATCAAACCTCAGGTGTCACGGGCGGAAGACCTGATATGATTGAAACGATAGCAAGGGCTGCCATTGCAGTGGGTGCAGATGGTTTGTTTATTGAAACGCATCCCGATCCGGCCAAGGCGTTAAGCGATGGGGCGAATATGTTGCACCTTGATCTGATGCCTTCCTTGTTGTCGAGATTACAGGTGATGCGCAGGGCTTTCGTGGAAATGAAGAGCATTGAATGAGGTCTATAATTCTCATAGGGTTGGCATTGATGGCTATGGCTGGTCTAGCACAGGATACTGCTATCGTGCATACCTATGGAGGAAATTCATTTGAAGACGCAAGATGTATTGTGCCTTCATCTTTGGGTGGATATATTCTTGCGGGAACTACGGGCAGTCAGCAAGAGTCTGTAACCAATGCGTATGTTCTCAAAATCAATGATGAGTTAGACTGTGTTTGGTATTTGAACCACGGTGGTTACGGTGTGGAACGGTTACAGGATGTTGTTGAGGATACCGATGGGAATATAATAGTCGTAGGTTATGCCAGTGTTGTTCCCGATAGCGGCTACGATGCACTGGTAATGAAACTTAATGCTGATGGCGATTTGATATGGCAGCGCAATATCGGAGGCGAAGGTTGGCAGTTTATTGATGAAATTGTATTGCATCCTTTGGGTGGATATTTATTAGCAGGTCGGCTAATGGATGGCTCGGGCTCACATGATGCGTTGTTGTACCATATGGATAGCAGCGGTAATGTATTGAGTCAGTTGAATTTTGGCGGTGCTTATAATGATGCATTTAATGTGCTGGCGATAAATGACTCCTTGATTGTTGCCGCAGGAAGTCTTGGAATGTCTGATTCTACGGAGTGCGCTTGGTCTTTGGGGCTCAATCTAAATCTAGAAGTGATTAGTGCCGATACTCTTTTTTCTTATGAAAATAGTAGATGGGAGTATATGGACTTTCATGGCGATACAGTATTTACGCTCGGAACGTATGCGATTGATTCGTTAGGGGTACGTGGTTCATTTTTCAGCCGAAGAGAATTTGGCAATGTTGTATGGACTTTGGACGCTTACAATTTTGAGGCGCGTGAAATTCGTTTCAAGAATCAAATGATTTATTTGCCGGGAACCAATTCGTTTTATGGTCTCGGTGGTGCAGCGGCATCCATCTGTTTGCTCAATGAATTCGGTAACTTCATCGATTGTCCTTCTTTTGGTGATATAGGTGATGAAGGTTTCTTTGCAATGTCTTTCAAGGAGGGTGTCCCTTTGTTGGTGGGTACGAGCAATAGTTACTCGTTATATAGCGATAATGATGTGTATGCGGTAATGTTGAGTGATTCCATGGTTTATGGTAATTATATTCTTGATATTCAACATGAAGATTGCTTTTCTCTTGGTTCGTCTCAGTTGTCTCTGCTGAATCAGCCCGTGATTCAAATTTTTGAGGGTTCTGTTCATGCTACTTGGCATGATCGAAATATTTCACTGGAGATATTTGATGTACTCGGTAACCGTTTGGATAGTATTACCCAAAGGCAACAGGTTGTGCTGAGCACTTCAGGTTATGTGGGAGGAATTTATGTAATGAGAATTACCTCAGGTAGCGATGTAGTAAATAAGAAAATATACCTTTCCGGGCGGTGATGGGCTTCTGGCAATATCTGAAATGGTCGGCTATTTACTTTCTTACTGTTTTTTTGGGGATTGTATTTCTGACCGTTCTGTGGAATGGCTGGTCGACGGTCGTAAACTTTGATTTTCTCGTTTGGGATGCGGAGGTGCTTTCTCGAATCGTCAGTGATGGATATGATTATTACACGGTGGCATTCTATCCAATGTTTCCCTGGGTATGGAAATTGCTTTCATTAAGTCCATTATCTATTAGCATCTTTAATGGTGGCTTATTTCTTGTGGTGGTTTCACTCATGGGTTCATTTCAAAAGATGAGTCGCACCTCGTTTTTGCTTCATCTTTCTTGGCCGTCGTTGTTGTTTATGTTTTTACCCTACAGTGAAGCGCTTTTATTTTTCTTTACTTTTTGGTTTTTACATTTTCGTGGAAAGGACTTGTGGTTTTGGTCAGGTATTTTTCTCTTTTTGATGTCCCTCACAAAACCTACGGCCTCGATCATGTTACCTGCGCTTTGCATAGCGGAATGGCTGGCCGGCAGCTTCATGTCATGGAGGTTGGCTCAACGGATTTTCTTTTATGCAGCTATGATATTCGCAGGTAATTTACTGGTCTGGTATATCCAGTTTATCGAGACGGGTGAATGGTTGATTTTTTTTCGTGCACAATCAGAAATATGGCATCAAAGTTTGTCATTTCCATCACTGCCATTAGCCACTTGGGATAGCAATAAGGTCATTTGGCTCGATGCCGCCGCATTGTATTTTACATTTCTAGCATTAGCATTTTCTTTTGTGATGGTGAGAGATCGCATTTTTCATGGAAGCCGGTTTGATGCGATTTGGTCTTATGCTGTAATCGCGTTGGCAGGTACAGGTTTTTTCGTGCTTTGTTTCCGTCAGGGGATGTTGTTCAGTTTGAATCGTTTTGTATTCGCCTCAGCCTTTTTTATGTTCCTGGCGCCAAGAGGTGTTATTCGCCCGGAGTCGTATCGTGTATTAGGTTCTGTATGGTTGCATATTTCTATCGCACTTATAGTGTCCTTGCTTTGTGGGGGCTATCAGCATATCCGCTTGGTGTTTGCCTTTGTTGCGCTCTCTTCGATTTTAGTGTTGTACGTTCGTCACTCCTGGTTTCTTCATTTTCATAAACTGGCTTATCTGCTGTTGGTATTGCTTTGGTGCTTTTCTGTTTTTTACGGCTATCGTGTGCTAATGCGGCAATGGGTGGCTTAAAAAAGATTCGCCTATTTGTGCGGTGAGTTACTAATTTGCCCTGCTAATCGAGTATGACAGTAGAGCGATTTTTTGAATTGTTTTTGAAGGAGCTGGAAGGTAAGCCCGAGTGGTGGTCGTATTACAAGTTTCATGCAAGCACAAAGAGTTTTCATTTCCGAAAGGCATATTTCTGTCAGCGTTTGGAGTATATACAATCTGCATTGTCGGGTTTGAATGGACCTTTATGGGATATAGGATGTGGCTACGGCACAACCGCAATTTTTTTGGCATTGAATGGTCATCGTATTCACGGAAATACGTTGGAGTTTTATTTCCCTGAGATATCGGAGCGAATGAAATTTTGGTCTCGCTTCGGGGATGTCAGCGGCTTTACTTATGACTATGCCGATCTATTCTCAATGAATCCTGTTGCTCCTGCGTATTCAGCCGTTATTGTTCAGGATACCTTGCATCATCTCGAACCCATTGATTCAGCTTTGGAGATCATCCGAAAAAGTCTGCTGCCGGGAGGAAAGATGATTGCAGTTGAGGAGAATGGTAATAATCTCATCCAGTCGTTAAAACTCTATCGTCAGCGTGGAAACAAGCGGGTTATCGAGATGTATGATGAAAAGCTCGGAAAAACCATTTTGTTGGGGAATGAGAATATTCGTTCATTGGCAAAATGGGCGAGTTTGGTTGAAACGGCTGGGATGAGAATTGTACCTGAAACGGTGAACTATGTTAGAATTCTTCCGCCAGCTCTATTCAATCTTTTCAGCTACAGCAAGAGTATTGATTTTGAACAGAAATTGGCAAGGGTAGCTTGGTTGCGCGAGGGCTTTTGTTTCGGGTTGAATTTTCAGGCTAATGCTGATTGAAAGGGGAGTATAATCTGTCTTTCCTTCTGTTGAATTTGTTTGACTTTGGTCTTAGTTGTTCATTGGTGTATTAGGTTTGCATCAACGATGTTTCTTGAACAAACTGATAACCGTGGACGCCGGAGTGGCTGGATTGAAGTAATCTGTGGGTCAATGTTTTCTGGTAAGACCGAAGAATTGATTCGCAGGCTTAAGCGTGCCGAGTTCGCAAAGATGCGGGTAGAAATTTTCAAGCCCTCTGTAGACCGAAGGTACCATGATGAGGATGTCGTGAGTCATAACCAATCAAGTATTCGAAGCACTGCGGTAGAGCATTCATCGAGTCTTATATTGTTGGCAGGTGACGCAGAGGTTATCGGTATTGATGAGGCGCAATTTTTTGATGATGGTCTTCCGGATGTTTGCAATCAGCTGGCCAATCAGGGTGTGCGGGTTATCATAGCAGGGCTGGATATGGATTATTTGGGTAGGCCTTTTGGGCCGATGCCCCATCTTCTGGCGATTGCTGAGTTTGTTACCAAGGTGCATGCTATTTGTGTCGAAACCGGAAATCTGGCCCATTACTCTTATCGTCATGCGGGCGGCGATAGTGTAGTTCAGCTGGGCGAACAAGAAAGTTATTTTCCATTGTCGCGACCTGCTTTTGTTCGGGCGATGCAGAAGAAGCAAAAAAGTAATGAGAGGTCATGAGAATCGGCGTTTTGGAACTCTCCGAAATACTTGGTGCCTCAATAATTGGAAGTTATGAGTCGAAAGAGGTTATCCGAGTTTTAACCGATACACGAAATATTGGTGTTGAGTCGGGCGCTGTTTTCGCAGCTATCAGAGGAGTGAATCATGATGGACATAATTTCATTGCTGATGCCTATGCCAAAGGAGTTAGGGTGTTCATATGTGAGCGGTTGGTGTCTTTAAGTGTTACAGACGATATTACTTTTTTAATTGTCCCAAACACTCTCAATGCACTGCAGGATTGGGCTGAGGCACATCGTAAAAAATTCTCGATTCCTATAATTGCCATTACAGGAAGCAATGGTAAGACGGTTGTAAAAGAGTGGCTGAATCAGTTGCTGTCCGACGATTATCAAATTTGTAGAAGTCCACGAAGCTTTAATTCTCAGCTCGGCGTGGCTCTTTCACTTCTCCAGTTAGAGCCGCATCATCAGTTGGGGATATTCGAGGCTGGTATCTCAGAGCCGGGAGAGATGGATAAGCTGCAGCAGATGATTCAGCCGGAGATGGGTATATATACTTTCTCAGGGACAGCTCATGTGGAGAATTTCTTGTCAGAACGTCAGTTGATAGGCGAGAAGCTTAAGCTTTTTTCGCACTGTCGAACAATTATTTGTCCTCAGATTTCTGAAACCCTTGAATTGCTCCATGGACAAATGCATCATAAGCGGATTTGTTTTAAGACCCCAACTTCAGAGGCACTGAAAGTTTTAAACGGTAGAGCTTTTGTGCGGATAATTTACCAAGATCATTCGTTGGAATTTGAGATTCCTTTTGTGGATCGAGCATCAGCTGATAATGCTATTTCATGTATCTATTTAATGCTGCATTTGGGATATCCATTCGATGTTATTCAGGAGCGTTTAATGCGCTTGACCCCATTGGAGATGCGATTGCAAATGCTGCATTCTTCCAACGATACCATTATCGTGAATGACGCTTACAGCAACGATTTGCAATCTTTGGAAATCGCCCTCGATTTTCTTATTTCTCAGTCAGGTAATCGCCGAAAAGTGGTCATTATTTCTGATATGATTCAATCTGGGTTGAATGCATTGGAAATGTGCAGTAGAATGTCTGAGTTGTTGTTGCGAAAAAAGGTTAGCCATTGCATTGCGGTAGGGAAAATCCTCTCTTCTCACAGAAATTTTTTTCCACCCGAAACGGTTTTCTTTGATAGCGCTGAACGATTGTTGTTGTCTATACACCCTGATGATTTTATGCATTGTGCGGTGCTCATCAAAGGTGCGCGTTCGTATCGATTAGAAAGAGCAGTGGCTCTCTTGCAGGAAAAAACGCATGAAACCGTTCTTGAAATTGACTTGAACGCGGTAGCGTATAATCTCTCGGTGTATCGTTCGAAATTGTTGCCTGGAGTTAAGTTGATGTCAATGGTAAAGGCATTTGGTTATGGCAGTGGAATTGAGGAAATGGCTTCGCTTCTTGCATTCAATAAAGTCGATATTTTGGCAGTGGCCTACGCGGATGAAGGAGCCACTTTGCGACGTGCCGGAATTTCATTGCCGATCATGGTTATGCATCCTGAGGGTGCCTCTATTGGAACGATTCTTAAGAATCATTTAGAACCAGAGATTTACAGTCAACGGGTTTTGCAATTGTTTGCCGATGGGATATCCGGTCTTGATTTCAGGGAGACGCTTAACATTCATCTAAAGATCGATACGGGAATGCACAGGTTGGGCTTTCTGCCAGACGAAGTGGAGAATGCTGTAAGACTGATTGCCGATAATTCTGCATTTAAAATTGCAAGTGTTTTCACCCACCTCAGCGCTTCAGATAATCCTTTACATGATGATTTCACGCGTGAACAGATAAAGCGATTTCAGCAAGCCAATGACGTGATTAAACGATATTGTAATTATTCTTATGATCGGCATTTGCTGAATACGGCGGGTATTGAGCGTTTCCCGGAATATCAGTTGGAGATGGTGAGATGTGGAATTGGCTTGTATGGTGTGTCTCCTTCGTCGTCGTTATTGGGATTGAAGTCGGTGGGTCGCTTGACAACTAAAATTTCTCAAATCAAGGAGATTTCATCGGGCGAAAGTGTGGGGTACGGAAGGTCTTTCATGGCGCATCAAAAAATGAAAATCGCTACTGTACCCGTAGGTTATGCCGATGGTTTGTCAAGGCAACTAAGCAATGGTAAGGGTAAGATGTTTGTCAATGGAGGCATGGCCCCTATAGTTGGCAAAGTGTGTATGGATATGACCATGATTGATGTTTCCGGAATTGTTTGCAATGAGGGAGATGAGGTAGAGATTTTTGGTCGCGATATTTCAATAGAGGAATTTGCGAAAATGAGTGACACCATACCCTACGAGGTAATGACATCCATTGGTCAGCGAGTCAGACGTATTTACCGGCAGGAGTAAATTGGAATCAATTTGAATTCGTTTGTCTGTCGCCCTCTAAATTTGAAGTATGAAAAAAATGCGTTTCTTAAATCTGCTGGCATTACTAAGCATCTTTATTACTTCGGATGTGTTTTCTCAAAGTGCAAAAACAGTGAAGGGCGAGGCTATCATTCGTTTGCACAATGGTTCTGATATAAATGCATTTTCCCAGCGCAGCAAAGATGCGTTTGGTGTCAATGGTGATTTTGGTATATCGCGTTGTTTGATTCCTGATATGAACATTTGGTTGGTTCATTACAATGATGATTTGTATGGTGTGAATGAGGCCCTTTATTTATTGCGAATGGATTCAGCCACCTCAATTGCACAGGCCAATCATATCATTGAAGAGCGCCTTCTGCCGGATGATCCGCTCTTCGAACTTCAATGGCACCATGAGCAAGCCAGTGATCACGACATTGATACGCCACAGGCCTGGGATATAACAACAGGCGGAACTAACGCGTTGGGTCACGATGTTGTAGTTTGTGTCGTGGAAATCAATGGTACGCAATGGAACACTCCGGATATCATAGATAATCATTGGGTCAATATCAATGAGATTCCTGATAACGGTGTCGATGACGATGAAAATGGCTATGTCGATGACTACGACGGATGGAATGCAAACAGCAATAATGATAACATAGGCACCGGTGATCATGGCACGCGTGTGTCGAGCATGATTGGTTCTAAAGGAAATAATACGTTAGGAGTTACCGGCGTGAATTGGGATGTGAAGTTGATGCAGGTACAAATCAGTGGTTCAAATGAAGCCGCAGCTATTGAAGGTTATGCATATCCATTGGCCATGCGACGTTTGTACAACCAGACTGGTGGCGCAGAAGGGGCCTTCGTTGTGGCCACAAATTCGAGCTGGGGTACTGACGGTGGACAGGCGGTGGATGCTCCATTATGGTGCGCAATGTATGATTCTCTTGGATCAGAGGGTGTGCTGAGTTGTGGCTCCACAACCAACAATAATGTGGATGTGGATGATGTTGGAGATCTGCCAACTGGCTGCCCTAGCGATTATTTGATCTCAGTTGCAAGAACGAATAGTGAGGATATTCGGGCTGGCGGTGGTTATGGCATAACAACCATTGATCTCGCCGCACCGGGTGACGCGGTGTATCTCGCCAATAATTCAAGTTATGGCAACACAACGGGCACGTCGTTCTCATCGCCTTGTGTGGCTGGTGCTATCGCCTTGATTTATTCAGCTCCCTGCACATCGCTCGCCGAACAGAGTATTACTGCACCCGCTTTCGCGGCATTGCAAATGAAGGAGGTCATACTATCTGGAGTTGATACTACAACGCAACTGCAATCGGAATTGTTGAGCGGTGGGCGTCTCAATGTGTGGAATAGTCTTCAGCAAGTTATGGCTCAATGTGATAATAGTCTTTGTTCTGCCCCTTTTGGTGTTGTTGTGAATCAGGTTGTAGGTAACAATTATGACATAAGCTGGAATGCTAGTTCATCGGCGTTGAGCTTTGAATTGCGCTATCGAGTTCAGGGTAATGTTAATTGGACATCTGTTACTGTTTCGACATCGAGTACATCACTGAATAATCTTTCGACATGCGCAGTATATGAGTTGCAAGTAAAATCAATTTGTGATGGGGATACAAGTGATTGGTCCAATATGGTTGATTTTCTCACCGACGGTTGCTGTGAAAACCCTGATGACGTTGTTGTAATATCAAATTCAGGCAATGCTGTTACCCTTACATGGTCACCGGTGCTCGCTGCTACCGGTTATACCGTAAGTGTTATGGATATGGGTGGAATGGAGGTCGTCAGCACAACTGTTGCCGAAAATGATGTTACCATAGAGGGTTTACAGAATTGTAGTAATTATTTCGTTTATGTGTATTCGATTTGTGCCGGCTTTCCGCCTCCGCCAGTTGGGTTTTCGATTTTCTCTGCGGGTTGTGACAATTGCTCGCAGTTGGAAGTTTGTTCTGCATCTTCCACATCAACAGAGGAGTTCATCCAACTCGTTTCTCTGGAGTCGATCAATCGGGTGAGTGAATCTGACGAGGGTTATGTTTTTGTAACCGATCAAACAACGGATCTTATCAGGGGTGAGAGTTATACAATTATTCTTGCTCCAGGATTTACTTCAAGCTTGTACAACGAAAATTTCAGGGTTTGGATAGACCTCGATTCTGATGGAAATTTTGACGATTCTGAAGATCTCGTTTTCGATGCTCCTCAACCAACCCAAGCAGAAATCACCGGTACAATCTTCATTCCGGAATCAGCTGCGCTGGGTAGTGTCCGGATGAGGGTAGGTATGGCTTATACTCCCTCCTCAAGTGTGCAGGAACCATTGGCCTGCGGGGTTTGGAATTTCGGTGAGGTCGAAGATTATTGTGTAAACATCATTTCGAGTGTAAGTGCTGCGATCATTCAAGATTCAGATGAAATGCTGTTTCCAGTTCCTGCAAATGATAAATTGTATGTTCAAGGCTTGAGTTCGATTCAACGATGCTATGATTCAATCGGCAGAGAATTTGTATTGCCGGTTTCTATGAGCAACGGTTTAGCAGAATTGAATGTTTCTAATCTGTGCCCGGGTGTCTACGTGCTACTTTATGAGTCAGGTGGAGTAATGAAAAGTAGTTCATTCATTGTGAACCGTTGAATGGTAATGCACCGATAGAGAAAATTGACCTTGGCGAAACCCTTGGGGCTTTCGATATAAAGCGTTTGGATTTATTGCATGCCGAGTATGGAGGTAATAAATGGTTTAAGCTTAAGTACAATTTAGAGGCAGCTCGGCAATCAGGACATCATACGGTGTTATCATTCGGGGGCGCTCACAGTAATCATTTATTCGCATTAGCACATGCTGGAAGGGAAATGGGCTTTAGAACTATTGGAGTTGTTCGGGGCGAAAATCAAAGCAGTCATTCGTTAGACAAAATGCGAGATTGTGGAATGACAATTGTAGGGGTTAGTCGACTTGCATATGCTGAAAAGGAAACCGATGAATTCAGAGATTGGCTTCATAGTGAGTTGGGTGATTTCCATTTGATACCCGAGGGTGGTGCTAATTTTCTTGGTGTGAATGGGTGCATGGAGATGCTCTCTATATCAGAGCGTGAAGCTTATGATATCGTAGTTTGCGCAAGCGGCACCGGCGCTACTGCAGCAGGGCTCTTGCTGGGTTGTGCCAATCAACGCGTATGGAGTGTACCTGTTCTTCGCCCGGAATTGGAAATGCGCAATCAAATTCACAAACAACTGAGTTATTTTCTCGGAGAAGATTCAGCTGTGAGGGAATGTTTGAGCCGTCTCGAAATTGTCCCTGGCTATACTCATGGTGGCTATGCGCGAGTGTCAGAGGAATTGCTTTCATTCGTTTCCTCTTTTGAAGAAACTCACGGTATTCCATTGGACGCTGTATATATGGGAAAGCTCCTCTACGCCGTAAGCGACATGTTTTCTAAAGGAAAGATAGATCGTGGGTTGCGTGTGGTTGTCATTCATTCGGGCGGTTTACAAGGTCGGATGTGCGGGGATCCACTTTCTTTTCGCCATTAAAAAATGAATTGCTTTATCCACTCACAATTATCCGTTGTGTCTCCTCAGTTATTATGGCTGAGATTTCCGTAGCCTTTTCATAGGTTGAAAAATGTCCACTGCCTCTCAGTATTCTTACACCTTCGATTTTATGACAATTGAAAAGCTTGTCTTGATCACCTATAATTTGAATATAGGGTTTATGGGGTAGGGATGTATTCCTCCAGCCGAGAACTGCATTGACGGAGTAGTGTAAGAAATCGGGACCATTCGAATCCATCATCTCATAGAAAAGTGATTTTTGCTCATGGGTTTTAAATCCCATGAAAGTATCGCATAGTCTTGTCAACTTAAATAAACTTATCGGTTTCATCCATCTATGAAGACCAATAGTATCGAGCATTTTTAGTGCAACGGGAAATTGATGTCGGCCGGTTGGTGCGGAAATTAGAACTGTTAGAGCGGGTTGAATGATATGCGATAATTCAACGGCCACCATCCCTCCCATCGATGAACCCACAATTATGTTGTTGTTGGTGGATATTTTTTTGGCGAGAAATTGCGCATAGTCGTTGAGAGATTTTGCATTTTCAACAAATTCCCACTCGAGATGATGAATCTTGCCGGGCAGCTTGTAATTCTCATATAGGCGCTTGTTGGCCCCCATTCCCGGTATCAGGTAGTAGTTCAAATCTGATGAGGTTTTCATAAACTATTTAGAGTTAAACAAAGGTGTTTCTGGAAAATATAATTTCTGATTTAACATTTATAACCTTAGCGTGAGTATACATTTGGCCAAGCCACTAAAAACCTTTGATTAAAAGCTACATCAATCTCGAAATAACATTCGAGCAGTTTCTTGAAGTTGCAGAACTTCATACCATAACCGATTTGTCTATTTATTGGCATCATAATCAGGAGTATCACGAAACTACCTCGACAAGATCCGTACAAAAGGCAGATATTCTTCGATTTGTTAGAACGAATTTATGTGAAATCGTAAGTATTCGATTTGTCTGTAATAACGCCTTCGAGGTAGAGTCGAACGGGCGCTTGGAGACGGTAATAAGTATTTTGGATAAATCCGCGTTTAATCAGGAAGAGGTCAAGGGAGATTATTTGCGGCAAGACCAATTGCAAGTAGGAAGCATGAGTTCTTTAGTAGAAGATTCCCTGCTCCATACACGCAAAGTGGGTCGAAATTAAGCGACTTCTAAAATCATCGCTGAAGCGCCTCCACCACCATTACATATACCGGCACCTCCCAATCTTCCACCTTCTTGTTTTAATACATGAATGAGTGTTACGAGTATTCTTGCGCCGGAGCAACCCAGTGGGTGTCCCAATGAAACGGCACCACCATAAACGTTAACTTTTGCAGGGTCAAGTCCCAGCGACTTCATGTTTGCTATACCAACAACTGAAAATGCTTCATTCAATTCAATAAAATCCAGTTGATCAATACCAATGCCTGCTTTGGCCGCTGCTTTTGGTAGGGCTATTGAGGGCGAAGTGGTAAACCATTCTGGGGCTTGTTCAGCGTCGGAATAGGCTAGAACTTTGGCAAGGGGTGTAAGACCTAACGCCTTCATTTTTTCGCCACTCATTAGAATCAATGCCGCTGCCCCATCATTCATAGTGCTGGCATTTGCAGCAGTTACGCTTCCATCTTTCGTAAAAACGGGTTTGAGGGATGGAATTTTTTCAAAATGTACATTCTTGTATTCTTCATCCTCTGCAAATGTGACTGTTTCTCCTTTGCGTCCGGTCCATTGCATTGGAATCACTTCATTACTGAATTTCCCCGATTTCCAGGCGTTTGCCGACCGTGTATAGCTCTCAATTGCAAAGGCATCTTGTTCCTCTCTGGAAATACCGCATTCTTTTGCACACATGTCGGCTGCAACGCCCATTGCATAGTTGTGATATACATCTGTTAAGCCATCTTTTGCAAGGCCATCAATCATTTGTGTATTTCCGTATTTGTTGCCCCAGCGCATACTCTCTGAATAAAACGGAACTTGGCTCATGCTTTCCATGCCTCCTGCTATTATCACATTGGCATCACCGCAACGTATACTCTGTGCAGCTTGCATAACGGCTTTCATACCGGATGCACAAACTTTATTCACGGTTGTACAATTGACCTTATCAGGCAATCCAGCAAGCTTCGACGCTTGTCGAGCCGGCGCCTGTCCGAGATTGGCTTGTAATACACAACCCATGATGACTTCGTCAACCTCGTCTTTGTTGAGATCAATTTGCTGAATTGCGCCCTGAATGGCTGCGGCCCCCAATCTTGGGGCGGTAAATGACGCCAATGTTCCTCCAAAACTTCCGAGTGGGGTTCTAACGGCAGCAACGATAAATACTTCTTTCATTGAGAAAATTTAATGGGTCAAAAATACAAACTCCGCCTACTTGGTAGACGGAGCTTTGAATGTGCTGATTTGCGTATGTCTTACCAGCGATTCCGATCAAGAGCATTCAACGGAACATCATGCTTATAAGCTGGTATCCGAAATCTTATTGGTTTAGAGCAACTTCGATGTCCGCGTTCAGTTGCACTTCATCTGAAGCCACACTAGCGGGCAAAGAAGCACCAATATTGAAATCGGTTCTTTTAATGATTCCTGTTACTTTAAAGCCTGCAAGGTCTGAGCCTGATTTTGTTTTTGAAGATCCGGTATGCACAGCTTTCAAGGTGACATCTTTAGTGATGCCATGCAATGTCAGTTTTCCTTGTACCTCGTATTCACGTTCGCTATTCTTCAATTTTTTTACAGAGTTGCTTTTGAATGTCAATTCTGGAAATTTTTCGGCATCGAAATAATCTGCCGTTTTCAAGTGATCATCTCGCATTTGAAAACCTGTATTTATACTGGAGGTCTGTGCTGTAAGCTCAATGACGGCATCTGTAAAGTCAGTTCCTTTCGATGTGATAGTTGCCGAAACAGTTCTGAAATCCCCCTGAAGCTCAGCAATCCCCATATGATTCAGAACGAATCCAAGGCGTGAATGAGAATTGTCGAGCGTCCATTTACCTGAAGGAAGGCTGGTAAATGCAAATAGGCACAATGCGATAATGGGTAATGTGTTTTTCATCTTTCTGATTTTTTAAAGTTATTTGGTGCAAATCAAGTTCTTGTGAGAATAGTTCTCTATTAACCTGGATTAAGAAATTGAGTTCATTTTACTTTGACAATTTCTCTTCTGATTTTGCTCAGCGCCTCCGGGGTTATTCCAAGGTAGGATGCAATGTTTTTTTGTGAGATGCGATGAATCAATTGGGGATAGGTTTCCACAAAGTGTTCATAGCGTTCCCTGGCTGGAGCACTCATCAGCATCAAAACCCTTCTTTGGAGCACAGCAACGCGTCGTGCTAATAATTTGGCTCTCTCTGCGGGACTATTTTTTGTTGGGTTATTTCCCAAAAAATCATGAGCGTCCATTTTAATCACCCAAGAATCTTCCAGGCATTGTATATATAAAACCGAGGGCTGATTGAATTCAGTTGCTTCAAGATCGGAAATGATCCAATTCTCCGGCGCAAACATGAAGTTGTGCTCTTTTCCTTTGATGTCGATGGTGTAACTACGAAGCAATCCCTTCAAGACTAGATACCCCACCTTTTTTTCGTCGCCCGGACACTGAAGAATCGAGCCCTTTTTATAGAATATTGAACTGACAGTGTGATTTGATTCTTCGTTTGTCAGCATCGATTGATGATCTTTTAGTTCTGTTTTCAGAATGACATGCCCAAATGAGCCAATCTTTTATAAAGAGTGAGAACAAGCTGAAATTTAAACGAAGTGAATTTTTATCCGATCAGGATCGAGTAGATTCGATAGGAGTAAAAGTTGGAAAAAGCGTATTACTTTTTCTTTTCGAACTTTGCGTAGCGCGATTTGAATTTGTCAATTCTACCCGCTGTATCTACTAACTGCATCTTACCAGTAAAGAAAGGGTGAGACTGACTTGTGATCTCTAATTTGACAAGAGGGTATTCGTTGCCATCCTCCCACTGAACTGTTTCCTTCGTATTAACGGTAGATTTACCTATGAAGGAGTAGTCATTAGACATGTCTTTAAAAACGACGAGTCTATAATTCTCGGGATGGGTTCCTTTTTTCATGGTTCTGCAAATTTGGGCGGCAAATATACATGGAATTTGGATTCTTCCAAGTCTGAAGCCATTAATCGCGTTCATGCACATGGGCATGTTTGCAAAAGTCCAACAGTTGCTCATGTATTGACTCATGAGCGAAACACTTTTGACTGCAGCCAAACCAAAGTAAATCATGAAAATAATCAGCCTTTTTATTGGGTATTTATGCTTTATAGGCGCTTTCTTTTCAGATGATATTCGGGTTGAATCCAATCTTCCCGGTGAATTGATAAGTGGGCATCGCCACCTCATTGAGGTTGAAGTTGCCAAGGGTTCTATTCAAGGGTTTTCAAAGCTTGAATTAAGCGTACCATCCGGTTTCAGTGTTATGCCGTCAGATATTCATGGGGCGTCTTTTACGTTCAGTGGTGGCAGAGCACGATTTATTTGGATGGAAATGCCGCCGGGTGAGACGTTTACTGTGTCATACTACATTGAATCGGAACCGAATAAAGAGGGAATTTATGAAATATCCGGGGTGTTTTCATACGTGAATGACAATGTGCGAAAGGACTTGAAAATTCCGTCGAAGCAAATCAAATTGGTTCCAAAGCAAAGCGTGGTGATGCAAGAATACAATTTAAAGGAAGATGTTGAATTGGTTTGTGAGCGATATGTAACCCGACTGAATGAAAGTGAATTTCAGGTGAGGCTGGTAGTAAGGAATAATCAAATTAAGGGCTTTGGTAAGGTTTTGGAGACATTGCCCTCTGGATGTGTGGCCAGGAAGTTGAATGATGGTGGAGCCGTAGTAACTCAAGATGCCAACACCATAAAGTTTGTTTGGTTCGAGGTGCCCGACGCGTCGACTTTTGAGGTCAGCTATCTCGTGTCGTGCCCGGTTCCTTGTAATGAAATCTCAATTCAAGGTCAGATTTCATATACTGAAAACCGAAAGCCGTTTACCATTGATGTGGTGAACATGGAAAGTGCATCAGCCCTTTCAGTTCGTGATCCAGGTTTAGCTCAAGACTCAAAACCGACCCCGTTGGAGCAAAATCAAAATCAGGTTTCGACCGATAACCAAGTCTCGTCTAAACCCGAGAACCCCACAGCTGACAAGGATGTATCTGCTGCTAATGCTGTTCCTACTTCTCCGGTTGCAGCGGATGTGAAGGGTAACGACACATCGGTAACGATGAATCATGATATTAAAACTTCCACTGAGACTTCAAGGGAGGATAAAGAGCGAGTTGTTGTAAATGATAACCCAGTGCTCGAAACTCAAACAGCAGATAATAATAACGAGGTGAAGATCTCCAAGTTGGTCGCAGAGCCCTCACGGGGAATCACCTACAGTGTTCAGATTTTGGCTGCACATCGTGTTGTTGAAAAAACATATTTTAGTAAGCGACATGGGTATAATGGAGGGTATAATATTGAACACCATGAAGGATGGATTAAATATGTCGCTGGACAATATGATGCATACTCAGATGCCAGGGCAGCTAGGGAGGATCTCAAGCAAGGCACTCGAGATTTTCCTGGGCCGTTCGTTACCGCATATCAGGATGGAGCGAGGATTTCTGTGCAAGAAGCATTGCTCAATTCTAACCAGCGGTGGATACCATAGAATGATAGCACTACAGTAAAATGCAAAGGCATTTATAAGAGTAGTATTTGGTTAATTATAGAATTTGTTTAGGTAATTTAGTTAGTGAATCTCCCGACAACGGTTGGGGGATTTTCTTTTATGGGATAAAATGAAACGCGCAGTAATGAGAATTTCTTTACTGCGCGTTTTTAGTACCCGGGACGGGAATCGAACCCGTACAGTCATTACTGACCGCAGGATTTTAAGTCCTGTGCGTCTACCAGTTCCGCCACCCGGGCGGGTAAAAAAAATCCCGATCACATTGGATCGGGAAACCTGAGCGGGAGACGAGACTCGAACTCGCGACCCTAACCTTGGCAAGGTTATGCTCTACCAACTGAGCTACTCCCGCTT
>CAZKRL010000045.1:0-19515 GCA_964555295.1 uncultured Comamonadaceae bacterium
AATCACTTTGTTAATTGTACCCATTGAATTAAATTTTTATTGGTTAGACGGGGCAAACATTTGTTCACTTCAACCCAAAGTCTTATTCCAAAATGGAATAAGTTATGGGAATATTATTCCATCAGCGTGCCACCCATCGGACCAATAAAACGATTAGGCAAATAACGAACATAAAAATGGAAATCTTATTGATACCGTGCATGAATCGGAGATTGATATCCGAAGTCTCGCGCCGGAATAGATTTCGCGGATTGAGGTAATGGAGAATTTTTTGCAGAAACATAATCGAATTTAGAGATAAAACCTCTGAGTCAAAAAAGAGTTGCAGTTATTTACCAAGATAAACAATCACTGAAATTTCAACCCTTGCATTCTTCGGCAGGCCGGCCACTTGAACGGTTTCCCTCGCAGGGAAATGACCATCAAAGTATTCAGAGTAAACGTTATTGACCGCCGGGAAATCGGCCATGTCTAATAAAAAAATGGTCGTCTTGCACACTTGACTCCAAGTACAATGCGCTGCATCCAGAATCGCAGCAATATTTTTCATGACCCACACTGCCTCCTCCGATGCAGAACCAGAAGTGAATTGCTGGGTAACAGGATTTATGGCGATTTGTCCGCTTACGAAGAGAAAATCTCCAGCCCGATTGGCCTGGCTATAGGGGCCGATGGGTTCAGGAGCGTTTGGGGTATACACTGTTTGTTTCATCCCACAAAAGTAGTATTCCATTATTTCCTTGCTAATGAGCGGTTGGCAAGCACCGATGCCGCCGTTCCGCTTTAGATCATTGTTGATGGAGATAAATAAAGACATTCATTCATCCAAGAAAACTCGATTCATCAGATACACCCAAATACGAGATAGTTGTATGGGCGTGAATTCTGACTATATTCGCGGCCCGTTTCAGAAATCCAATGACACGATTATGACAAAAGCTGACATTGTTACCCAGATTTCTAACAAAACCGGAATAGACAGAAATGACGTGATGGCCATTGTGGAAGGATTTATGGTGACGGTGAAAAGCTCTTTGGAGAATGGTGAGAATGTGTACCTGCGTGGTTTTGGAAGTTTTGTGGTAAAAAAAAGAGCCGCCAAGCTCGGAAGGAATATATTGGCCAACACTACGGTCAACATACCGGCGCACTACATCCCAGCATTCAGGCCGTCCAAAGAGTTTACGGATGATGTGAAGGCTCGAATGGTGGCACCGAATGATTGATGCGAAGTGGAAATTATTACTGCTCTCCGGAGGAGGAATAATACTGATAGTTCTTTTTTTATGGTTGCCCAGATTGCCTAAAAGCGTTGGACAGAAAATGGATTCCATCGATCCTGATTCTGCGAGATTGCAAAGTGCAATTCAGTTGGTGGAAGGACCCAACCCGATGGAAGGTATTACCATCCTCCGCGAGTTGATAGCCAAGGATTCCAACAATGTGGATGCGCAGTACTATCTGGGTTTGTTTTCGGTGAGAAGTGGTCAGTTGGACAAGGCCATGAATCGATTTCAGAAGGTCTTGCAAATTCGACCTGACGACATCAGATACCAGATTGAAATTGGCTATCAGATGTTTATGTTGGATTCCATGGATCGCGCGATGTCATGTTTTAGTCGCGCATTGCAAATTGACTCCACCGATAACAACTCGCTTTTCTTTGCGGCTCAGTGTATGACAAGATTGGGCTTGAAAAGGGAAGCGATAGATTTTTACAGACAATTACTTCGACACAACAGCGATGCTGTTGTAGCCGAAAAAGTGAATTTATATATTGATACATTAACTAATAATTTACCATAATGCCTTGCGGTAAGAAGAGAAAGCGCCATAAGATGGCAACACACAAGAGAAAGAAGCGACTCAGAAAGAATCGTCATAAGAAGAAGAACAGATAGTTTCTGCTACTGCAATAGCCCTTATCTTGGGGCTGCGGGTGCAATCTATCACTTCACAACAGTCTCTTGTCTGTAAATCTGGAATTGATTATCAACTCCACGTCTAAGGGCGTGGATATCGCTCTGATGCGCGATAAAATCCTTATTGAATTACATCGGGAAAAGAAGAATCAGGAATTTGCTGTAGGAGATGTATACCTCGGCAAGGTGAAGAAGCTTCTGCCGCAGATGAATGCTTGCTTTGTTGACGTGGGCTATGAAAAG
Organism: uncultured Comamonadaceae bacterium; assembly: GCA_964555295.1. Taxonomy (GTDB): domain Bacteria; phylum Bacteroidota; class Bacteroidia; order Flavobacteriales_D; family Sanyastnellaceae; genus CAZKRL01. The sequence goes on from CAZKRL010000045.1 coordinate 2,166, forward strand.
GACGCGTTTTTGCATTATCTCGATTTGGGGCCCCAGTTCAATTCGTTCAATGGATTTTCAAGAAAGAGCATTGCGGGCGAGATCAAGGAGGCCGACTTGATGGGGTTTAAGTTTGCGCCCGAACTCAATAAAGACGGTAAAATTAAAGATGTGGTGGGTCAGGGTTATATCTTCCCGGTGCAAGTTGCCAAGGAGCCCATTTCACAAAAGGGTCCGCGCCTTACTGCAGAAATTACCTTAGCAGGTAGGTATTTGGTGCTTGTGCCATTTTCCAATAAGATTTCGATTTCAGGCAGAATTACCGATGATGAGGAAAGAGATCGTCTGCGCAAACTAATGCTCAGTCTTCGACCTCAGAATATGGGGGTGATCATTCGAACCCAGGCAGAAGGTACTAGCGTGTCAGAGCTGGATAAAGACTTGCAGGAACTTGCTTCACGTTGGGCACAATTTCACAAGCGTCTCCGAAATGCTCGTCCTACCCAAAGGGTTTTGGGAGAAATCAATAAGACATCCTCTTTGTTGCGGGATATATTGAGCGACCAGTTCACTGCCATCCATGTAAACGATGAGAAAATTGCAACCGAGGTAAGAACTTTTCTGAAGAATATCAAGCATGACGAGCACATTTTGAAAATGCACAAATCGCAAGATTTGTTTGATGCTTTCAGTGTGCATCGGCAAATCAAGCAAAGTTTTGCCCGGCAGGTAAATTTGAAAAGCGGGGCATATCTGATAGTTGAACATACTGAGGCAATGCATGTCATCGATGTCAACAGTGGTCATCGACGCAACGCTACGGTTATAAATCAGGAAGAGAATGCGTTGCAGACAAACATTGAATGTGCCCGAGAAATAGCGCGTCTGCTGCGACTGAGGGATATGGGGGGGATTATTTGTATTGACTTCATCGATATGAATAACAAGGACAACCAAAAGAAACTGATGGAGGTTCTGCGTGATTCAATGAAGGAAGACAAGGCGAAACACAGTATTCTTCCCCCGAGTAAATTTGGAGTAGTAGAAATTACCCGCGAAAGAGTAAAGCCGGTAACTGAGGTAGAAACCACTGAAAAATGTCCAAGTTGTGATGGCAAAGGAACCGTGGAGTCATCCATACTATTCACTGAAGAGATTGAGGGAGTTGTGCGCTTATTAAGTCAAGATAAAACATACAAGGCGCTGAAAATTCAGGTAAATCCAATGGTTGAGGCCTATCTCAATAGAGGCATACTCAAATCCATCTCGAGAGCGTGGCGCAAAAAATACAAGCTCAAATTAAAAGTTGAAGCGGTAAGCAATTACCATTTATTGGAGTATCACATCTTCGATACTTCTGGGGAGGAGATAACAGTCTGAAAAGAATTTATTGGTAGCCCTTACTTTACCTTCAGGGAAAAGATCTCTTCACCTTCAATTTTGCCTGTGAGGATATCATCACGTTGAATTGCACCCACTCCAGCAGGTGTGCCGGTAAATATCATGTCGCCAATTTTAAGAGTCATGAATTGCGAGACATAGGCAATGATTTGATCAAATGAAAAAATCATATCACTGGAACTCCCGTTTTGTAGGATATTGCCTGCTCTTTCTAAGGTGAACTTAATTGGCGCAATGAGTTCATCTTGAGTAAAAAATTTATCGCCAATAACGGCTGAACCGTCAAACGCTTTGGCTTTTTCCCACGGTAATCCCTTCAACTTTTGTTCTTCTTGAATATCTCTTGCAGTGAAGTCAATTCCGAGGCCAATACCGTCATAATAGCGTTTGGCAAATTCTGGTTGAATATGCTTACCAAGTTTACATATCCTCAGGACCAGCTCAACTTCATAGTGAATCTCATTGCTCCAGTCGGGAATGAAAAAGGGATTCCCTTTTGGTAAAATAGCCGAGTCGGGCTTACAGAAAAAAACAGGTTCTTTTGGAAGTGGATTGTTGAGTTCTTTGGCGTGATCGGCGTAGTTGCGCCCAATACAAATGATTTTCATAACGTATATATCTTATGCGAGCTTCTGACTTTAGAGAAATTCAATGGTCACTTTTCTGAATTCAGCATCCGCCGATCGGGCATTGAGATCACCAAGATATCGTGTAGTAATGCGAGAGGCATCAATACCGGCTTTAACCAATGCCTCCTTCACATTTGCTGCGCGTTTTTCAGACAGTCTCAAATTGCTTTGGCTGTTTCCTGTTTTATCACAGTAGCCAGAAATCAAAATTTTTATGTCAGATCTTCTTGCGAGAATATCGACCACCTCGTTAATGGCGAATTCTCCTGATGCATCGGTAACCAAAGCTCCAGAATCAAAGAATACGTTGACCATTTCAGGTAAATTGCTTACTGAAGAAGTGTTTGAGTATGACGTGATTATTGAAGCTCCCACTGAGGCAAGATCTTGTCCGGTATTCATTTTTACAATGTCTAACATCATGCTTCGCAACAATGCTATTTCTCCGCGTATCTGAGACAACTCATCATTTTGATGAGTCTTCACTTCTGGTTTATCCTCGAACGTTTCAGGTGATGAATCCTTTTGTTGGAGCTTTGATTCAGCTGCATTCAGCACAGATTCGTCTTGCCATTTAAGGAAGGCAACTGCCTCATTCCCGTCTCCATGGATTTTTATCGGATCTAGCGGAATATTCTTTCCCACCTTGAGATATTGGTCGGTAAGCTTGGCTACTTCGGATTCATTTAATTCAAGTTCACTGCCGCCCTTTTTCACCAAGAGATTTTGGGACCCGAATGCACCTATTTCCATTCGCACGAGAATCTTTAAATCCATCAGTTGTTTCTCAAGATAAAGACGCACCATGTTCTGCGCCGATGCTGGATCCGTAGCTCCCTCTGCGAAATTTGAGTGTTTAAAATCCAACTCGCTGATATGGGTCAATGCATTCATCACCATGGGAGAGAAACTGATGAATCCATCGAGACTTTTATAATCGAAGTAGTATGCTGAACCGCGGACGATGTCGTTGAGATGTGAGTGAATTCTTTTGGGCTTGTCTTTCAAAATGATCGCATTACCTGCATCTACAGACGCTATCTGGTCGAGGTAAGCATCCAGATATCCGCATACCAATTGCAGAAAATCATTCACCTCTGAATCTTCAGCGGGCTCGTAATATTCAATGATGATTTTTGAGGAACGATGTTGGGCGGATAGCTTGCCTCCGCGCCATGTCAGCAAGAGAATTGCAATACAAAAAATTATGTGATGGTATCTTGGCAACACCATCAAATCTATCCTTAGAGTCGGTAGTCAACTGCAAGGGATCAATGACTTTTCAACCTCTTGATGAGGATTTCAAGATGGCCACTCGGCCAATACTGTTTGATTGCCTGTAACCTTATCTCCTATCTTGACCTTAACCTTGGTGCCAATGGGTAAGTACAGGTCGACACGACTTCCAAACTTGATGAAACCAAGCTCTTCATTGATGGCTACTTTTTGTTGTGGACGCATATAGTAAACAATACGTCTGGCCAACGCGCCAGCTATTTGTCGAACCAACACTTCATGCCCGCTTTTATGACGAAAAACAATAGTGCTTCGCTCATTTTCTGTACTGCTTTTAGGGTGCCATGCAACGAGATATTTTCCCGGGTGGTATTTCACGTAACTAACTTCGCCACTGCAAGGAACCCAATTCACGTGCACATTTACGGGCGACATAAAAACAGAGATCTGGAGTCGGCGATCTTTGAAATACTCCCCTTCATTCACCTCTTCAATCACCACAACTTTACCGTCACATGGCGAGACGAGCTGGGTATCTGTTGATTTGTTATTGCGCACAGGCAAGCGGAAAAACCACAGTATAATCCCCCATAAACCCAAGCTCAAAACAAGTATGGGCCAGGTGAAAAAAGGATATTCTGCCAAGAACGAAAAACAGGCAAAATTGAGGGCGAATAAGCCGATAGTACTACCGACGATAATGATTGTTCCTTCTTTATGGAGTGTCATACAAGCAAAAGTTTATAGAGTAAACAGAGAACAGGAAGAGCGAAGAGTAATCCATCGAAGCGATCGAGCACCCCGCCATGACCTGGCATGATTTTACCGCTGTCTTTGACCCCGGCAATTCGTTTAAGTTTTGATTCGAAGAGGTCGCCGAGAGTGCCGAAAGTAGAAATGATGGGGGCGCTCAACAACCACAGTGTTTCTGATAGTGCCAATGAATAGCGTGAATATGCCCAAGATGTTGCCAGGGTCAGCAGCACCCCGCCCCATAGGCCCTCCCAGGTTTTATTGGGTGAAATTGCAGAAGCTAATTTGCGCTTTCCCATTGAAATTCCAGCGAGGTATGCTCCGGTATCATTGGCCCACATCATAAGCAAGATACCCATTGGAATTTCCCATTCGTACAAACCATGAATTACACTTACCTCCATAAGTGCGGCAAACGGAATTACCACATATAAACCACCCAGAAGTATAAGTCCGCTTCTGAGAGGTTGAAACCCTTTCGGTCGAAAAAGTTCCATGGAAATCCAACAAGGAAAAATGGCCAATGGCAGCAGTAAATAGGCACTTTCAAGTTGCCCTGATGAAACGAATGCAGCGAGTAAGAAAAGGCTTACACCTATTGGTATAAAAATCCACAGTTTCAAGGGAGCATCGGTAAGCCGCCTAACCAGCTGAGAATATTCATATAAACCGATAGCCACTAGGATGGCTCCTAAGAAGGTCATCGCAATAAACCCCATGACACAACAGGTAATTAGCAGGGCTGCGAAAACGAGACCTGCTGCGGTTCGAACCATAAAATTCTTTTTGACGCTCATTACTTGTGAGCCGCAAACATACGACTTAGGAGGGTTGAAGCTCCCAAGGCTTAGTTACGAACCAGTTCAAGCTGTCGATCGGGCCATTGACGCGGCCCCAGGATTTCTTCGAGATCATCTTTGAAAATAACCTCCTTCTCAAGCAATTTGGCTGCAAGTGCATCCAGCTTATCGCGATATTGCTTGAGCAGGTCTATGGCCTTCAGGTAGGAAGATTCAATGATTTTTTGAACTTCCTCATCGATAAGTCGGGCGGTTTCTTCGCTGTAGGGTTTCGTGAACTGCGATTCACCGCTACTATCGTAATAGCTGCGATTTCCGATGCGCTTATTCAAGCCATAAATTGAAACCATAGCGTACGCTTGCTTGGTCACCTTCTCCAGATCACTTAATGCACCCGTCGAAATTTTTCCGAATGCTACCTCTTCAGCTGCGCGGCCACCCAATGCGGCGCACATTTCATCGGAGAATTGTTCAGTCGTTGTGAGTTGTCGCTCTTCCGGCAGATACCATGCAGCTCCGAGGGATCTTCCTCTTGGCACAATGGTTACTTTAACGAGTGGACTAGCATATTCCAAAAGCCAGCTGATAATCGCATGTCCGCTCTCGTGATAAGCGATGGTTGCCTTTTCTTCTTTGGTAATGATTTTATTTTTCTTTTCAAGACCGCCGATGATTCGGTCTACAGCATCGAGGAAGTCTTGACGGCCCACGCTGGAATGTCCCTTCCTTGCTGCGATCAAGGCCGCCTCATTACAAATATTAGCGATATCGGCGCCGCTGAATCCTGGAGTTTGTCGAGCGAGAAAATCCACGTCCAAAGAATTGTCGGTCTTAACATTTTTCAGATGCACATGAAATATTTGTACCCGCTCTTTCACATCGGGCATATCTACATATATCTGGCGATCGAATCGACCTGCGCGCAAAAGAGCCTTATCGAGTATGTCAGCGCGATTGGTGGCTGCTAAAATGATGACGCCGCTGTTGGTGCCGAATCCATCCATTTCGGTAAGCAATTGGTTCAGCGTGTTTTCACGTTCGTCATTGCTGCCGAAATTGATACTCTTGCTACGTGCCCGGCCAATAGCATCAATCTCATCAATGAAGATGATTGCCGGAGCTTTGTCTTTGGCCTGGCGAAATAAATCTCTGACGCGACTAGCGCCTACACCCACAAACATCTCCACAAAATCAGAACCACTGAGAGAGAAGAAAGGAACTTGCGCTTCCCCTGCCACAGCCTTTGCAAGTAAGGTTTTTCCTGTGCCCGGCGGGCCCACAAGCAGCGCTCCTTTTGGGATTTTGGCACCGAGCTCGGTATATTTTTTCGGGTTCTTCAGAAAGTCTACAATTTCTTGAACTTCTTGTTTGGCGCCTTCGAGGCCTGCGACATCATTGAAGTTTACCGCGGTGCCTTTACCTTTTTCAAAGAGCTGTGCCCTGGATTTTCCAATGCTGAAAATTTGACCGCCGCCTCCGCCACCTCCCATTCTGCGCATCATGAAAGACCAAGCACCAATGAGAATTGCAATCCCAATAAGCCAGATAAAAATATTTTGAGCAAACTCATTCACCGGCTTAAATTCTACGGAGAAATTGTATTGATTGCCCATTTCTTCAATCTCATCAATTTTCTTTTCACTTGGCGGAACATTGAACCAGAAATCGCTGCTGCGTGTAAATCCGCGCATAGCAGGACGATTGGGTAGTTGTGAGCTCAGAGCAGATTTTCCGGCGGAATCGAGATAAACTTTTGCCACTACTCCATTGTATTCAAGATGCTCAACGTAACCTTGAACAGCATAATTGCGGAACTGACGGTAATCGATTTGGGAACCATCGCTGCCACCATTGAAAATCATGGTAAGCACTAACACGATGCCGATGACGGCGAAGAACCAGTAGAAATTTCCCTGGCCTTGTGAGTTTCCTTTGTTCTTGTTATTGGGTGTGTTTTCAGACATAATTCAGATCAAATATCCGCGATTCTTTTTGTTTTGGCATCGCTCCAAAGCTCTTCCAAAGCAAATAAGTGACGGGTTGGTTCATCAAAAATGTGAACTACTACGTCGGTAAAATCAATGAGCACCCACTGAGAGTTACGAAGCCCTTCAATGTGAGAGGGTTTCATCTTACATTTTTGAAGCACTATTCGCTCTATAGATTCAGCAATGGCAGATACGTGGGTATTACTTGTGCCATGGGCGATTATAAAGTAATCGGCAAAAACGTTTTGAAGTTTTCGCATATCGATTTCCACAGCTTCCTTAGCCTTCAACTCCAAAAGACCTTCAGTAATGGCTTCAAGAATCTTCTTGCTGGAAACAGATGAGGTTTTCTTAACTGGCATTTGTGGCCGCAAATTTAGGGATATAAGTAGGCTTGCATCTGAAAACATAAAGGAATGAATGCCTGTTTAAGTTTTGTTGGCACATCCATAGCGCGTTCATTTTTTACGGAATGGAATTCAATGTGAACGCTTGAGTGGAGAACGGGATGCAGTGGGCGTATGTCATAAAAGAAATATGTATCATTGCCAGAATCTATCTGATAAAGGAATGCCTTTTGAGTATTGAATCTGCATTGGATCGTATCTATTGGCGGCCATAATAAACCATGCCATGGCGGCGGTTGACGGATTGCTATCTGCGCCCAGCCAAAGCGGTTCACCTCCGTAGCCTGTTCCCGGGTTTGCTGAATAGGGTATTCCCAAAGAACCTTTGATGCCGGGAATAGTCGTTTGAGATTTGGCGATTTCCCGAAGAATCATTTGAGCTGATTGCAATTCATTTGCTTTGGACAGTGCAACTGACATTTGAGCAGATCCTTCGAGCCATACCGCGTCGCGATCTTCATCAAAACAATACCCGGTTACACTATCTTCTGCCATCGTTGACCACTGTGTAGTTTCGAATCGCCCTGCGCTTAATAGTATGTTGTAGGGCATGTCTTCGAAGGCACAATATCCCCACGTGAAATTATCCAGTGCAAGTTCGTAGTCACTGCCGGGCCACGAGGTGAGCACTTGTTGCGCGGAGTCCCAACGATTCAGAGCCAAGAAATGCAACAGATCTTTATGAAAAGTGCCATATCCCTTAACCGCATTAAATGCGTCTAGCATGCCTTCGGTTACTTTACCGATACGATTCCCTTGAGCATCTTCTCCGCCCCATAAGCCCCCATCGACATCTTGTTGCTGTCGAATCCATTGATCCAACGAATATTGTAATGATTGGAAGGAGTTATCTCCTGAAATACTCTGATAATTATTGAGAGCGATAAGCAGCCATGCATTGTCGCCAAGCCATCGGTTACCATAGGGTTGGCCAATGGAGTTTCTGAATTGAAAGAATCCCCCTGAGCCTTGCATTAATTCTGATAATAGGCGTTGATTGAAATAATTGAGAATGGTCTTGGCCTCATTTGTTTTGCCCTTAATGGTGAAAGCGATAGCCGCAAGAGCGTTGTCATATAGTGAGATGGCATTACTGCCATAATGTGTTTCAAGCAAACCCAATGAGTTTTGCATCTTCAACATTGAGTTACACATGGAGTCGGAGAGAGCGATAAGTGATCTGTCCCAATTTATTTCGTGTGATTCTTCAATTGACGATAACGTATTATCCTCTATTTGTTTTTGGCATGCTATCAGAGAAACTGATGCGATAATGGTTATGAAGTGCCGTGTGAAGATGGCAGGGAAATTCATCTACGCAAGGTACATTGCGTATAGCTTCATTTGAAGAAGTTTATCTAATGAAACTAAGCGTTCGTCTAACTCGAGATCGACGGCTCTCAATGGCTGTGATAGGGTATAGAAATTTCAGTAATTTCGCCCTATGCGTTTCTTTCTTTTGGTGGGTGCCTTAGTTGTGTTGTTCTCATGCAAGGAGAAAAGGGAAGAACCATTTCGCGGGCATCAACTCAAGATCACAGAAAGTAAACCGATTATTTTGCGCAAAGGAGATGTAGATCCACCGAAAGAATTTCCAATTTCTCAATCCCAAACCACGCCGTTGTCGCTTGATGCCCCGAAATCGGTCCCGTCGATGAACCATGTCAATTCAGCGGGCATGCCAATTACTTCGGTTCTGCGTGAGCAAAAAGAACTCACTCCCGGCGCCGGTAAATGCGCTTTGCCAAAGGTTGCTTCTCCGAAAATAACTCAAGTTATCGCAGGAGAGCCTCAAATTATTGAGGCCAAAGAAATGGCCAGAAAGGAAAGAAACCCTTTGAGTATTTCATACTTCGGAAAATTAGAGGGTTTGTCGCATGATGTTATTAATTGTGTAATGGAGGACAGACTCGGGAATTTATGGTTGGGCACTCAGACCAATGGCATATCCCGCTTTGATGGAAAGAATTTTACTAACTATTCAAGAGCGAATGGAATTATCGATAATGATGTATTGTGCATGATTGAGGATCTCAATGGAAACATTTGGTTTGGAACATCTGCAGGAGCTTCACGATTTGATGGCCAAAAGTTCACGAACTATTTGTGGGATGATGTCCAAGCTAACTCCATCAATTGTTTGGCATCAGATAAGTCGGGGAATATTTGGCTGGGAAGCTCTGCCGGGGTCATTCGTTACGACGGAGAAAACTTTCATCAGTATAGTACACAAGAGGGTTTATCAGGAAACAGTGTGTATAGCATATACGTTGATGCTTCCGGGCGCATCTGGTTTGGCACAATGGATGGGGGGGTTACCCGTTATGACGGAACGTCCTTTATCCACTTCACGCAAGAGTGTGGTTTGATCAGCGATAGAGTGTTATCCATTCATGGTGACAAAGACGGCAGTCTATGGTTTGGTACGGCCGGGGCAGGCGCTGTGAAATTCGATGGTCAGCAATTTTACGTTTACACAACTGATGAAGGGCTGATTGATAATACCATCGGTTGGATTGAGACAGATCATTCGGGAAGTATTTGGTTCGGGACGCCGAAGGGAGCATGTTCATTCTCTAATAATCAGTTTTCTCATTTCGATGAGCAATGGGGAATGAGCAGCCAGTTTGTATACGGAATATTGGCGGATAGGAGTAATAACATCTGGGTGGCCACGGCGGGTGGTGGACTATGTCGAATCAGCGGGATGCAATTCCGTCATTACGATAAAGCAGACGGCTTATGTAACGCATCAATTCAGAGTATTCAAATCAACGCTGATTCAACTATGTGGTTGGGCAGTGAAGACGGATTGATCTTGTTCAATGATCGGTCATTTCTGAATTATTCGAGCATGGCTAATTCCTCCTTTCGAATGATGATACATGATTTGTTCAGGGATGATAAGGGTTTTTATTGGATTGCCGTTGATAAAGCAAATATTATCCAATTGACGGATATGGGTTTCAGAAAAACCATGGTCAGTGATCAATTGGCCAGTCTGAACATATCATGCGTAGGTGCCGATGAAAAAACCAATGTGTGGTTAGGTACATTTGATGACGGAGTCATTAAGTTTGATGGTGAGCATTACCAGCAATTCAAAACGGAAAATGGATTGAGTCACAACAGGGTAAAATGCAGTTTAGAGGATAGCAAAGGCAATATATGGTTCGGAACAGAAGGTGGTGGAGTAACGATGTACGATGGAAATGATTTTTTTCAATTCACTGAGAAGGAAGGGGTGAGTGATTTTGTCTATTGTATGTTGGAGGATAGTGAGAAGAATATATGGATGGGAACACGTGGCAACGGGCTGCTGCGATACGATGGTAAATCCTTTACCCATTTTACAACCCTTGAAGGATTGAGCAATGATAATGTGTTTTCGCTGCAGGAAGAGATTACCTCTAATGGTTCGAATTTATGGATTGGTACCCGACAAGGGCTCTCGAAAATGTCTCTCCGCAAAATCAATGAATTGATTCAAGGTGGAGGCAAGCTTTCAGAAGATGAGGTTATAATTGAATCTTTTGATCCTCGAGATGGCTTTATCGGCGTGGGATGCAATCTCGGCGCAATGAAGCAGGCCAACGATGGTGCTATATGGATTGGCGCCAACAATCTTTTGACGAAAGTTCAACCGCATTACTTTACCACAGATACTTCGCCGCCGCTGATGGTCATGTCAGGGTTAGAGCTTTTCAGTGAAAAGATATCGTGGTCCTTGGCTTACGCTCACCCTGATACGTCTTTTAACCTAGCGAATGGAGTAATTGTCGATGACTTTCAGATGGATAGCATCTCACGCTGGTACAATTTACCTCAGGGCCTTACTCTTGCCTATGATAATAATGACCTGACATTCCAATACGTAGGGGTAACGATGCATCAACCCTGGAAGGTCAAATATCGCTACAAGTTAGAGGGATTTGATGAGGATTGGAGTTCACTTACAAGTTCCAATTCTGCTCAGTATGGTAACCTACCCGCCGGAGTTTACACTTTTAAAGTGAAGGCAATGGGAAGCGGAGGTGTTTGGAGTGCGCCCTATGAATATTCATTCACGGTTCTTCCTCCCTGGTGGAGAAATTGGTGGTCTTACGGTTTGTATGTGATGATGGGTCTGCTTTCAATTGTTATGATTTTCCGCTGGCGAATCAGATCCTTGAGAGTGCAGCAAAAACGCCTTGAAACGAAAATTGAACAGGCAACGCAGGTAATACTTGATCAGAAGAACGAGGTAGAGCGTCAAAAAGATTTTGCCGAAGCACAGCGCATGGAGGCTGAGGAACAACGCAGAATTGCTCAAGAACAAAAGCTGCTCGTAGAAGACCAAAACAAGGAAATCCTGGATAGTATCGAATATGCAAAGAGAATTCAAACGGCAATTCTACCTCCCTCAAAAACGGTTTCGGAATTATTGAGAGATTCTTTTGTGCTGTACTTGCCGAAGGATATTGTTGCCGGTGATTTTTATTGGATGGATGCATTGGGTGAGGATATCTATTTCGCGGCGTGCGATTGCACCGGCCATGGTGTTCCCGGGGCTATGGTGAGCGTTGTATGTAATTATGTATTGAATGCCAGTGTTAACGAATTCTCACTTCGCTCGCCCGGGGCCATTTTCGACAAATCAAGGGAATTACTGGTAGAAAATTTTGCCAAGAGTGATGAGGATGTAAAAGATGGGATGGATGCATCCATGTGCGCATTGAATTTTAAAAACATGAAACTTCAATGGTCGGGTGCTAACAATCCGCTATGGATTTATCGCGCGGCTACGAAGTCGATAGAAGAAATCAAACCCGACAAACAGCCAATCGGCAAAGGGTATGAACTCAAGCCATTTACTACGCATCAAATTGATCTTTATACCGGAGACATCATTTATGTTTTCACGGATGGTTATGCTGATCAATTTGGAGGAGACCGAAATAAAAAACTGACTCGCTCAAAGTTTCGAGAACTCCTGTTAGGTATTGCACAATTAACAATGAACGAGCAGTATCATGAACTTCTTGCTTTTCACAAGCAATATCGCGGTGCCCAAGAACAGGTAGATGATATCTGTATCATTGGTGTGAGAGTGTAATGCGGATAATATATTCGATTCTCAAGAACCGAACCGTTCATCAATGAACTGTCAGTAGTAAATATTCCTGCGAACCTTAGCTACATACTTCGCCAATCTGATTACTTGTTTGGTATACCCGAATTCATTGTCATACCACACGTACAAAACCACGCCCTTGCCATCAGCAGAAACGATTGTGGCCTGTGAGTCGAATACTGAACAACAATCGTTGCCAACGATATCAGAACTCACAAGTTCTTCACTGATGTGATAGTAAATCTGATTTACCAAATCTCCTTCCAGTGCGCTTTTTCGAATCGTTGCATTGACACTTTCAAGAGTAACTGATTTGTTGAGATACACATGAATAATAGCAAGTGAACCATTCGGTGTCGGAACCCTAACAGCATTGGCGGTGAGTTTGTCTTTGAGCTCAGGAATTACCTTGGTAACTGCTTTGCCAGCGCCTGTCTCAGTGATGACCATGTTGATCGCTGCACTGCGTCCACGCCGACTCTTCTTATGCATATTGTCGAGCAGGTTCTGGTCATTGGTATATGCATGCACGGTTTCAATGTGCCCCTTGTCAATACCGAAGGCGTCGTGAATACTTTTCAATACTGGGCAAATCGCGTTGGTCGTGCAGCTTGCAGCAGAAAAAATGGTTTCATTCTCAATATCCAAATCACGATGATTGATGCCATAGACAATATTGGGAACCTCTTTACCAGGCGCGGTGAGTATTACTTTGCTGACGCCTTTGGCTTTCAAATGAATTCCGAGAGCAGATCGATCTTTGAAAACTCCCGTGTTATCGATGAGCAATGCATTGTGAATTCCATAGGCAGTGTAATCAATTGCTCCGGGGTCTTTCGCTCCAATCATATGAATTCTCTGACCGTTGATCAGTATGCATTTATTCTCATAATCGGTATCTACTGTGCCTTTGAAGCGACCATGAACTGAGTCGTTCTCAAATAACGCAGCACGCTTTTTTATGCTTAAATCGTCATCTTCCCGCGTTACGATGGCGCGCAATCGCAACTGCTGACCTTTGCCCGCTTGTTTGATGAGCTCACGTGCGGCGAGTCGACCAATACGGCCAAAACCAAAGAGTATTACATCTCGCGGCTCCAGACTGGGTGAGCCATCCGAAAGAAAGTTCTTTAGTTTTTCATCTAGAAATTCACGATGCGTCTTAAAGTGCTCGCGTTCTTGCAACCACTCACTGGCAAGTTTGCCGATATCAATCTTGGCAGGTGCCAGTTCCAGTTCGTACAGTGCTCTTGCTATATCAGCGGTATCAAATATGCTGATGGGCTTGCCTACTACCTCGCCGGCGTATTTGTGCAGGCGCATAATCTCCGTGGCGTTAACATCAACGAGATGATTTCTAAACAACACGAGCTCAATGCTTTTTTCGAACATGAGTTTGCCTACAGAGTTGAGCAGATCAACCGCCGCTTTCTCTTGGTTTACATACACCTTCAGTTCATTGCTGTAGATGTCATGGTTAAGTTGGGATGACATAAAAAATTAAAATTTGGGTTTAACTACATGGCTGCAAAACACTCATTTTGTTTTGCGGCGCAAAAATAATCATCGACTCTTCAATGTACCATCAGCGGTATCGATACATGCTTTTCTGCTTGTGTAATGCCCAGATGATATATCCCGGTGGGCAGCAATACTTCTATGTTGTTGCCGGAATTGAGTTGCTGTTCTGTGTATACAAGGTTACCGCAGCTGTCAAATATTTGCACGACATCGATTATAGGCTCCGCTGTTGAAGAAATGCGGAATTTTCCGTTGGTTGGATTGGGGTAGACTTCGATGTCGCCTGATGTAATATCCGCAACACCCATGGCGCATTCAATTACTTCGACATCCATTGCGTCTGAATAGACGCAGTGATTTGCATTAGTGGCGGTAAGAATAATCAGATGATTACCGATATCAAGGGTATTGGGTTGTAGTTCGAGCAATACACTGGAGTCTCCCGTGCTCCAGTTGTATGTACAGTAAGGCGGCCCCGCAATGGTGATAGATGAGTTCATACAAATGATTGTATCTGAACCGAGTGAGAACTCGAAATTATTCGAAGCAGGAAGGTTGATGTTCTGGTTTTTGATGCAACCATTATCATCCGTTATTATCACTTCGTATGCGCCAGGAGCCAAGTCAGTCAGATCCTCTGTTGTGTATATCACGTTGTCAGGACCAGACCACGCAAAAGTGTATGGGTAGGTGGCGCCGCTCACGGTGATATTAATTTCACCATTCAATGCTGAGTCACACTGAGGTGAGAGGGAATTTATATTGATATTCCATCCCTCCGGTTGTAGAATTTCTGCGGATCCGCTATAACTATTGCCGCAAGCGTCAGTGGCAGAACACTCATAGCTGCCTGGCCCAAGGTTGGTAATGGTGTTCTCTGAGGAGCTGAAGCCATTGGGTCCGGTCCACGAACAGCTGAAATCGGTAGAACCACCCGTGAAGTATGGGTAAATAGAACCATTGGGAACTTCACCTTTATTGAGGGGACAATTGATGGAGGATGCGGAAAACTGAAGTATGTTATCTACAACGACTTCAGTAAGTGTGAGGTAAGCAGTGCCATTTTCCCCATAATATCCGTCGAGCTGCACATAATACGTCTGACCCTCTTCCAGGCATGAAACAGTAACCAATGAAGAGTAGATATTGGCTGAGCTGCAACCCAAAGGTGAATCATCGTTTGCTGCCATGAGTTCATAAGTTGAAAAATCCAAACAATTCCCCACTTTATAAATCGCAAGCTGAGTGTCAAAACCCGGGCCTGTGTTGCATGTAGTGATTTGGTAAGTGGTGTTCGCTTGAGCTGTGAATTTCGCCCAAGCGGTGTTGCTGATATCTCCCTCACACCAAAGGCCAGGTGTTCCGCAGGCGCCGCCATCCGGACTTGGTTCGTTGTTTTGTATACCTGCACCCGCGGTGATCAGTTCAACCTCCGGCCCGTTCACGATTAACTCAGCTGCAGCACAGGGTGAGTCGTTAGGAGGAAAAGGAGAGTTGCCCGGTTCAATGACCCAGGTATTGCCTGATCCCGTGCCGGTGTATGAGCCGTAGTAAGCGCCATCTACAAAAATTTCGAAGGTCAACCCTCCATCGCCGTATGAATCCACAAAAATCAAATTATAGGAAGAGTCAGGTTGAAGACAAATGCTGTCAACCAGAATAAGCGCGTTACTGACATAGCCCCCGGCAGACGGATTGCCATCGCACCCAACCCCGGAATTGCTTCCCCAATAAAGAGTGCCCTGGCCACAGGAAGAATCTCCAGGTACTATCTCCCAATAGGTTTCATATCCCCAAGCGTCGGTAGTGATGTTCATTTGAATATGCGCCCATGAGCTGTCGCATTGAGACTGCGCCCAAAAACTGCAACCAATAATGATGCTCGTGAGCAGCCCATGTGTGAATTTGTTTTTGCCTGTTTTCATAATCGGACACCAAGATATTACATGATACCAAAAAGCCCCGCACGATTGCAGGGCTTCCTGGCTTAAACTGAAAAACTAAAAACTATCGAATTGTTCCAAACCTTTCGGTCTGTCTCAACTCACTTCTACTGCCTCTCTCCAAGCAGCAGGACAAAATTAAAAAAGTCGACATTTTTACCGCCAATAAAATGCATATAAATTTTAGTAGAACTAAAACAGCAGCATTATTGTCGAGACGCAAATTTCAATTCGTCAATGATGTTCTTGCCGTCCATAAGCTTTTCAATGGTAAACAAGACATAGCGTATGTCAACTGAAATGGTGCGTTGCAATGCTGGTTCGAATGCGATATCCCCGCTCATTGCCTCCCAATTACCATCGAAGGCGATGCCAATAAGGTTGCCACGACCGTCGATTACCGGACTGCCTGAATTACCACCAGTAATATCGAGGTTATGGATGAAACATGTTACGAGCTGGCCGTCTTTGTTGGCATATCGTCCGAAATCTTTCTTTCGAATGAGATCGGCAAGTTTATCCGGCACAACAAACTCAGGATTGGTGTTGTCCCGTTTTTCCATGATACCATCTGTGGTAGTATAATAATCATAGTGCACGGCATCGGCTGCTTTGTAGTCATCGATAACGCCGTATGTGAGGCGTAATGTGCTATTGGCATCTGGCGCGTAGGCTTTATCTGGGTTCATCTCGCGAAGACCGGCAACAAATAGTCTCATGCCTGCGCTCAACTTGCTCATAGGGTTTTTTGACCGCAGTGCCATGGCATGTTCAGAGGCGCTCTTCGCAACGACTGTGGCCATGTCGGCCTGGTATCGCTTCATGTTTGGTTTATCGAGGAAGGCCATGAATTTATTTCGGTCAGCAAAGACAGAGGTTTTATATAGTTGATTGGCAAATGCTACAACATCCCCTTTGAATTTCTTCTCAATCATCTCATGCCAGCCGGGCAAATCGTTGGCAATGCGCGCGCGGTGCAATTGGGTGAGGCGAGTGAATGTCAGCTTATCCGCTTCCATACTGTATTCATTGAAGAAGGCCTCAGCTTCCGGGAGTAATTCTAACAGAGCTGCCTTCTGCACGGCTTTATCTTTCTCATTCAGCGCGGCTTCAATACCTGAAGAAATGGAAGAAACAAATCCTATAAGCTCGGCACCGCCCAGGCCCGCCAAACCGGAGTAGGTTGAGGCAACCACAAAAGGTTCCCATTCTTCATAATAGCTTTTTACTTGCGGCAATGCTTCACTGTATTTCTCTCTCATCTTAGGGTTTTTGAGCAGCCACTCATTGAACTGAGATTCGATTTGCTCTTTGTCTTTGGACACCTCCAGGCGCTTGAGACCTTTGTTCTGACCGATGTAGTATTTCCATCCGTTGGCGGTGGATGCATATTTTGCCGCATACATCAATCGTACGCGCTCGTCTTTGTCCATGATCTCTTTCCATGATTCGAGCTTGGTGCCGAGGCATTCAATCAATGCCGGATTTCGCATCTCCACGGATTGATCAACACCAAATGAAGTGAGGTATCTGCTGGTTCTTCCGGGGAAGCCCATGATCATGGAGAAATCTCCTTCTTT
>CAZKRL010000046.1:0-18923 GCA_964555295.1 uncultured Comamonadaceae bacterium
ACAAAGCCATTGCCGAGGTCCAACTCTACCTGCATGAACTTCGCGCCAGTGGCCCAGTTTACGTTGGCCAGCGAAACGTTGCTGCCCAATTGCGCAGTAAACAACCCCAGTGCGCTGGTGCTCACGGTTTGCAATTCCTGCCATACCACAGTGCCAGTGGCCGTGATATCATGCAATGTAAACCTTGCATTGAGCGCACTGTTGGCATAAGGTTGACCCGCAGCATCCCGCGCAATGGCTTGGTATGGAATCAGCGCCGGGGCTTGGGAGAAAAGGGGAACAGTGAAAAAGGCAAATAGCAGAAGGGTAATAAGACTTTTCATTGGGTTCATTTTTCGCGAATGTAGAGGAAGATGGGTATGTGGGAAAGGCGGGCAATAAACTCACTGCAGTTCTTTTCCCTACATACCTGCATTCCTAAGCGAAACAGCGATGAAGGATTTTAGGATGATAGAAAGAGCCGGTGATTGCAAACTGACTGACGTGCTTCTGCTATCCTGCACTAGTACCCCACTGTTTTGCTCGAAGTCCTGTGTTGCCCTTCATTTGCGGGGGCAAGGCCCTGGCGCGTGCACGCCGTTATAAGCCGTTTTTCTATCCATCATTCCTGTTCATTAGTTCAAAAACCAATTCTGTCAAAGTCCTAACATCACTTTCGATTGTGCCTTTCATATATAGCTCGTAAACATTTTGGTCGTCTGGCGGGTTGAGATTTAGTATCAACCCTTTTTCTAGTGCCAACAGTCGTAAAAACTCTCTTTGTGTTCGTCCGTTCCCTTCTCTAAATGGGTGTAAATAGTTGACTTTGTCTAAAATTTCTGCCAACTTCCCAGCCAAGAGTTTTTTGTCGGCTTTCGGTATTTGCTTGAACTCGGCAACTAATTGGTCAATGTATCTGAATGCGTGGACAAAGTGTGAGGTAGGAAAGAATTGTTTGCCGTCCTTGTTAATTTCAACTGTCCGCTTTTTGCCTGCCCAAACATAAATATCTTGAAATAAATGTCTGTGGATTTCAAAAAGGCTATCAATACTCTCTACTGTTATTGGGTTTTCGTACAGTTCTTGAAGTCGTTTTGTTACTGCACCACTCTCAACAAAGAGCAATACATCTGGCTCGGTAATGTCTTGTAAGTTCCTTAATATTCCTGTCTTCGGGTCTGTGTATGTATAGTCAGGGTCTAAGTATTTGTAGGAATTAGACATAGGCCTTTTGTTTGGCGAATGTCACAAATTCTGATAGAGTTAATTTTCCTGACACATAGTCTCTTATGATTTCAATACCTTTTGGTGTCGGTATAAATCCTTCAAACACATTACTCCCTATGGCGCTTGCTGTGCTTTCTAAAGTTTTCAAGTCCGAAAACTTAACCCCCATTATTGTCAGATTACTTCTGTCTATTTCTATTGTGCTGAACATATTTACGGTCTTAAATCCCAATCTAATTTACAAATAATTTAGGTCGAATTGCTTGTTTTGTATCGTTTTAAAACGGCTCATAATGCGTGCCTAAGCGAAACAGCGATGAAGGATTGCAGGATTAAAGAATGGGCCGGTCATTGTAATCTCACCGGCGTCATCGCCCTCTCCTTTGGAGAGGGGCCAGGGGTGAGGCTCCGGCCTTGCAGGACCGGAGCAGTAACAAATCGTTTTATTCAAACGATTTGTAAAATTTAATCCCTCAGGCAACGAACACCCCAACCGTCCGGAGTGCTGTTCATCCAACGACCTACAAGGGGGTCATTGTAGACCAGGTAACGGTTCCATGCACCATTGGGACCGTCCTCAGTACTGCTCCACCAGTAGCCATTGGTACCCATGTAGTAGTAATCCCCAAAGTAGTTGCGGTAACCGCCCGGGAGACCAGAGAAGCCGCTGCTATTGGTGGCACCCTCGTTAGGGCTATTCCACAAACCCGTAACCGCTTCTATAGTGCCAATGCTTTTCATCATGCCGCCGGCAATAGCACTTTGACTGCACAAAAGGCACGTCGTATCCGCGGCAGGATCCAAATACTTCACCAACACACTCCACTCTTCATCACTGGGCACATGCCAGCCCGTGGGACATAACCCGCGCGGGTCAACACATGCGTACCAGTTATACAACTTACCATATGGGCATGCGTAGCTCGCGTCGTTGTTGTAATATGCCCAGGCACCTTGCTGGGTGTTGATCGTATTGGTCCACTCATCATTGCTAAGCCCTGTCGGTATTGCGTCGCCGTTGCGGTATATACTTGTATTTAAGTTCTCTGCCATCCACTCCTGTGTGCCTATAACTATTGTCTTGTACACGTTGCCTTCTTGGTCGGTCATACTGCCATAGGTAAGGTTCGGGTTGTGTACGTTTTGTGCGCCGCAAGTGTGCAAGGTCGAGCCTGTAGTTGTTTCACCGCCACCATTCGTGATATTGGCCTCACTAATCCCAGGCACAACGACAAAACTCCCTTCACCTACAAACAAAGTATCTCCAGTTTCACTGACATTCAATTGAACACTTCCCGCATACAACGCATACGGCACACTCAACAACTGCTGTGTGCCGATATCTACAAAGCCATTGCCGAGGTCCAACTCTACCTGCATGAACTTCGCACCAGCGGCCCAGTTCACGTTTGCAAGCGAAACGCTGCTGCCCAATTGCGCAGTAAACAACCCCAGTGCGCTGGTGCTCACGGTTTGTAATTCCTGCCAAACCACAGTACCGGTAGCCGCGATATCATGTAACGTAAACCGCGCATTGAGCGTGCTGCTCGCGAGAGGTTGACCCGCACCATCCCGCGCAATGGCTTGGTATGGAATGAGTGCGGGTGCTTGAGCGAAGAGCATTGCGCTGAGGAGCAACGCAAGGGTGGTGAGGGATAGGCGCATAGGCTTATGGTTTGAGCAAATATAAATACGGAGTATGGCCGCGGCTGGGCTTCTCTTAAATGTCAATTATACCAAATCAGCAGACATTCGATTTGGATCAAGCGCAACAGAAGAAATGTAGCGCCCTTCACCTACCACGTCCCTATTACCTCGTCCTCACATTTATGCCCATATTCAGAATAATTTATAGGTTTTTTATGTCGCAAGGCCAACGCAGTTTCGCTGCATGGAAAAATCAATCGTCAACGGTATCGAAAGCCGAATCTACACCATTCGGGAGAAGCAAGTTATGTTGGATCGCGATCTTGCCGCTTTATATGGAGTAACAACAAAGGCGCTCAATCAGGCGTGCAAGCGCAACAAAGATCGATTTCCCGAAAACTTCGCATTTGTTTTAACGGGGGCTGAGCTTGCCGTTCTAAGGTCACAATTTGTGACCTTAGAACATAAGACAATCGGCAAGGGGACACATAGCAAATACTTCCCGACTGTTTACACTGAATTAGGAGTGGCTATGCTGTCGACCGTCCTCAAGTCTGAAAAAGCAATTGCCGTGAGTATAGAAATCATGGAAGTCTTTGTCATGCTGCGCCACTCCATACAAACAGGCAACCTCATGCTCGAGCGAATGGATAGCCTAGAAAAAAGAATGGTAGCATACGACCTGAAATTTGATGAAATCAATCGATTCATCACACACCATGAACTCCCTAAACACGGCATCTTCTTCGAAAACCAAATTTTCGATGCCTATGCCTTTTTCAGCGACATCGTTCAGCAGACCAAGCATTCCATCATTCTCATCGATAACTACATCGATCATTCGGTAATGCTTCAACTGGCCAAGCGGCGCGCAAACGTAACTGCCACCATTTACACCGAGCGCATTCCGGCTTCCCTCCAACTCGATCTTACAAAACACAACGCGCAATATCCGCCCATAACCATTCATCGCATCAAGCAAGTACACGATCGTTTCTTGTTGATCGACGAGAAAGAACTCTATCACATCGGTGCCTCCATCAAAGACCTGGGAAAGCGCTGGTTTGCGTTTTCACGCATGGACAGTCTCACAGAGCAAGTACTAGAGAGTATAGAGAGAGTGAAATTTTAGATGACTCGATGGGTAAGTGGTAGTTGGATAAATAGGAATGGCGTCCAAAAAACTCACTGCAGTTCCAATCCCACTTACCTGACAACTACATACCTGATCACTGGCTCTTGCGTAAGTGGGAATGAAGTGAAATAACTCACTGCAGTTTTTCCTATATAATTGACAATCCCAAAACCAATTCAACTGCAATCGCCAGATGGTATGGAGAAAATTTACTTTTTATTCTTCCGTAAACCCGTCGCTTAGCGTGAGCAGAAATGCAACTATGGCATCCTCTTCTTCTGCCGTAAGCTGTAGACTTCCTGTGAATTGATGTGCGACATTTGATTTCACCTCAGGCGCCTCGTAATCGCCGTGATCTCTTGTGTTCAGAAAATGTACTACCTCATGCAGTGTTTTAAAGTATCCATTATGAAAATAGGGTCCTGTGTATTGAACATTTCGAAGTGTGGGCACTCTGAATTTTCCGTTTTGTCGAGAATCATGAGTGGTAATTCCTAGGCCTAAATCGATGAAGGAAGTGCCATTTTTGTTGAGATGTGGCGAGGTGGTATAGAATGGGTTGTTGGGGTTTTTAGGAACTCCAATATTGTGATATGAGTAATCCGTAAATAAAATCCGTCCATCCGATTCTGGCGTCATCGAATGGCATTTAATACATCCAGCTTTACCTTGAAATAGGTCAAATCCTTTTTTCTCATGTTGGTGTAATTCAATTTTACCGGCGAGATAAAAATCGAATTTGGAGGAGAATTCACTGAGATATTCACTTCGTTCGAATGCAGCTATGGCATCGCATGCCGACACATATACGTGATGGTCATCGCCATTTCCGTATAGCGATAATAAATCTTTATAATAGTCGGCTTTTCGAATGGCATTCGTTACTGCCGCTGTGTCTGGGTTATTCATCTCTGCGGCGTTAAATAGTGGACCTGCCAATTGTTCTTCAAGTGTGTTGGCTCGTCCATCCCAGAATAAACCTCCGTGATAGTTCCCTGCGGAGTCAAGCGTTAATGGTGGTATATATCTGACATACGCGAGTGATTGGCTGTTGCGAGAAACAAAGGCGCCATCCATCATCCCTTCTGAAACCACCGCATGATCTGGATCTGAAAAGGAGGTTTTGGGTGCATGACAAACAGAGCATGCTTGTCCGTCGGGTTCACTTAAAGTCTTGTCGAAATATAATGATCGGCCAATCTCAATTTTTAAGGTGTCATTGTTTTCTACCTTATGGATTTGAGGGGATAGGAGGGTAGCCGAGAGTACGATTAATGCACCAACAATCTTTATGTGCTTTGATTGCGCGGCTCGGTTGATCATGCCATTATTGACTCTCGATTTCCAGACGGAATCCAACTCCGTGAATGTTGATAATTGAAATTGCCGGGTCGTCGGAAAGGTATTTTCTGAGTTTGGTTATAAATACGTCCATGCTTCTTCCCACGAAGTAACTATCATCACCCCAGATCATATTGGCTAAGATTTCTCTTTCAATGACTTGTCCTTGATGTTCTGCCAAAAGCTTAAGAAGCTCGGCTTCCTTCTTTGTCAATTTTTTTCTTTGATCGCCAATTTGTAATTCGAAATTGAGAAAATCAAAATGATATTTTCCAATATTGTATTTGGCCTTTTCTCTAGCGTCTGTTTTGAATAAAGGGTTTCTCTTAAGTATCGCTTTAATTCTTAACGTCAGCTCTTCACTGCTAAAAGGTTTCGTAATATAATCGTCTGCACCTAATCTAAGTCCTTTGATTTTATCCTCAGCTTCACCCCTGGCAGTGAGGAAAACAATAGGAATATCGGCATTTATTTTACGAATATCTTCTGCGAGTGAGAAGCCATCTTTTTTGGGCATCATAACATCGATGAGGCAAAGATCGTAGCTCTCTTTGTTGAATTGAAGTAACCCTTCCTTGCCGTCTTTGCTTAGATGCACTTTGAATCCTTCCAGTTTAAGTGTGTCTTGCACAACGAATCCGAGATGGATGTCATCTTCTACCAGAAGAATTTTTGGTTGTTGGTGGGTGCCACTCATTTTGTAGTTTTGAAAATAAGCGTGAAAGTACTTCCTTTACCAGGTTCACTGTGCACTTTGATGTTTGCCTTGTGCGCCTTGAGAATGGTTTTAACATAAAATAGGCCAAGGCCAAATCCCCTCACTGAGTGAAGGTCGCCCGTTGGAACGCGATAGAATTTTTCAAAAATCATCTTTTGATGTTGTCGGCTGATGCCTACGCCATTGTCTGCTACTTCGACCAATAGATTTCTATCACTGTCGTTGCTGGTTCGAACAGTAACTTCCGGGTTATCTTCTGCATATTTGATAGCGTTATCCAAAAGATTATGTATCACGTTCGTAATATGAACCACATCTCCTTTAACGCAGTGGAATTGTGCGCTCGGGTTGAAAGTGAGTTTGCCATCTTTGTCCGCTGCCTGCACTTGGAAAGTTTCTGAGGCGGTTTTGAGTAACTCATGAACATCCATTTTGTCGTTCTTGAGCTGCACTTTCTTCGGGGTCAATGATGCAATTTGCAATACTCTTTCCACTTGAGTTTTTAATCTTCCATTTTCACTTTTGATAATTCCGATATACTGGTTGAGTCTGCTTTTATCCTCCTGCACTGCCGCCAATGAAATGGCCTCCGCGGAGAGTCCAATGGTGGAGATAGGTGTTTTAAGTTCATGTGTCATGTTGTTGACGAAATCTGTTCGGATGTCGGTGAGTTTTTTTTGTCGCAACATCACGAAAATGGTGTAAGAGAAAAAAATGATGATGAGGAGGATTACAATACTCGAATACATCCAAAAATCCAGTTGGAGGATTATAAATGCCGTCTTGTTGGGAAAGAGTACTCCGAAGTAGTGACCATCAGACTGAAAGTCTTTTAGCGATTGAATTTTTTGAGCCGGTTGTGTCTGTAGACTGTCATTCCATGAAACTTTAGAGCCGAATACGATGGAGTCAGTGAAGCAGTCATATATTCCATACTCAAAATCCTCCATCAGGTTGGATTTACTAAACTGACTCTTAATCAAGCTTTCAAGCAAATAGGGTTGTGGAGTGTCATTGATGTTTGCAATGAAATAGTTGGAAGTCATCTGCTTTACGGGATCTGCTTGTGCCGAATCTTTATTGATGATGTGAATTTGCTTCACGACTTCAGATAGCGCTACGAAAACGCGTTTGTTGAATTGCTCCTCTTGAAGGGCATATGCCTTCCTAACCCAAAATACTTGTCCTGCAATGATGATGATGAGTGAGACTAACGCAAGTAGAATCGTAACAATGATAGTACGCCGGCTCATATAACTTTCAGTTTTCCGTTGCGCTGGAACAAACGAGGTCTCTTTGTACCTTCTTGAATAATCCTTGTAAGACTTTGCCCGGCCCAACCTCAATGACCTCACTGCAACCATCAGCAATCATGGCCTGCATAGTTTGGGTCCATCTCACTGGCGCAGTTAGCTGCGCTACCAGATTTTGCTTTATTTCCGATGGATCCGTTACGGCTTTGGCAGTAACGTTTTGATATATAGGACAGATAGGTTCCTTAAAACGGGCCTGAGCAATGGCATGCTCAAGTTCAACTCGGGCAGGTTCCATGAGCGGACTGTGGAAGGCGCCGCCTACTTGCAGTTGCAGCGCACGTTTTGCCCCCGCCGCGAGTAGTTTAACACAAGCTTCTTCTATAGCTTTCATTTCACCGGAGATGACGAGTTGTCCGGGACAATTATAATTGGCAGCCACCACCACACCTGAAATTTCATTACAAATGTTTTCGATTATTGCGTCTTCAAGTCCGAGTACAGCAGCCATAGTAGATGGATTTGCCTCACAAGCTTTTTGCATCGCAGCAGAGCGCAATGCAACTAGTTTAAGCCCCGTCTCGAAGTCAAGGGCTTGTGCCGCAACCAAAGCAGAGAATTCACCAAGACTGTGACCAGCTGTCATTTTCGGTGACTCTGATGACAAAGTATTTAGCGCTGCCATGCTGTGAAGAAATATTGCTGGCTGGGTAACCCGCGTTTGGCGTAAATCTTCGTCTGACCCGGAGAACATAATATCTGTTATGCGAAAGCCCAATATTTCATTTGCTTGCTCTAGTAGATTTCTTATCGCTGCTGACTCATTATAGAGTGTGTGCGCCATTCCAGGAAACTGGGAACCTTGGCCCGGGAATACATAAGCTTTCATCAAATTTTTTCTGGCGAATTTAGCAAATGGTTTTGCGGCGTTGGAAATAAAAAGTGTTCCTCACATCAGTGCGTTTGATATGATTATAAGACGTTACACATTTTGAATTTGATGATATCGCAAGATCAGGTTGTGCCTCAATTATATTTGTCTTGAACACTATCACGAAATAGTGATGATGGATTTAGTTGAATATTGCGTCGATGATACCAATAGTGTTTGCGCTCGGTTGTGTTTTTGAATTTGAGAATGGACAGAAAATCATTTATTCAGTCGCTTGTTTTATTACCATTAACGGCATCAGCAATGAAGCTTAGTGAATTGAACAAATTGGCCGAAAATTTGGGAAGTACGAATAGGATGCCTGCGTTATTCCTTGGTCACGGAAGTCCGATGAATGCCATTGATGAAAATGAATTTGTAATGGGGTTCCGCAACGTTGTGAAGGATATCCCAAGGCCCAATGCTGTTTTGTGTATTTCTGCTCATTGGGAGACCCATGGAACGTTTGTAACGGCAATGTCGAATCCGCCCACCATACATGACTTTGGTGGATTTCCTCAGGAACTTTTTGATGTTCAATATCCTGCGCCGGGCAGTCGCGCTCTAGCATTAGAAACGCAGTCACTAATCACTTCAACTAATATTGGATTAGACGATAAATGGGGTCTCGATCACGGTGCCTGGAGTGTATTGGTGCATCTTTTTCCCAAGGCTGATATACCGGTGATTCAATTGAGTATTGATTATACTCGCGATGCTGAATATCATTACAATTTGGCAATGCAGTTGAAATCACTGCGAGAGCGCGGTGTATTGATTGTCGGAAGTGGTAATATGGTTCATAACCTGGGAATGGTGGATTGG
Source organism: uncultured Comamonadaceae bacterium (assembly GCA_964555295.1). Classification (GTDB taxonomy): domain Bacteria; phylum Bacteroidota; class Bacteroidia; order Flavobacteriales_D; family Sanyastnellaceae; genus CAZKRL01. Next base: position 9,057 of record CAZKRL010000046.1, read on the forward strand.
AGACGTTTGAATGATTCGTTTGGCTTTGATTGGGCATTGGAAGCCAGCGATAAAATGAAAAAATTCATTCTCGACAAAAATCATGAAAAGCTTATTCAGTATCGTTCTCAAGGTAAAGCTTTTGATTTGTCCATTCCAACTCCCGAACATTTTCTGCCTTTGCTGTATACTTTGGCGTTGCAGGATAAAAATGACAACATTAGTTTTTTCAATGATAAGGCAGTGGCGGGCTCGCTAATGATGACCTCGCTTAGAATTGGTTAAGGAACTGTCTTCATGTTATTCCGATGTAATCAAACCATAAGTGACATTGTCGTTAAAGGATGTATTTATAATGATCGGATGATTTGTTTCCCGGACTTTATTCTGGAAGCACTGGTTGCTATTAATGATTTGTAATTTCTGAAATCTCCGCAAAGTGCAGTTAATTTTATCGTATGAATAAAGGTCGTATTTTAATGGTGATGATATTGTGTGCATGCGGGTTTCCATATGCGCAGATAGCTCTGGTTACCGACACGTTAACGAATTTGGGGGAGGGGGTTCCCGATGGGTATTATACCCTCAGGATTTATGTTTCCTCAACCAATGAAAATGATCTGGTAAACGCTGTTGTCGGATCTTCCCAGTATCCATTATCCATATCAATTCATGGAGGTGATGTATGGAATCATCCAACTTTTGGTGGTGCTCACAGCGGACAGGTGAATTGCAATTTGCAGGTGATTGACCCGTCGCAACGTTTTGATTCATTTGTTACTGTCGGTGATACTTGCGGTAATAATGTTAATACAATTAATGTTGTCGAGGATCCAGGGGCGACTCCATGGCTGTTGCCTTTCTTTCAGCCCACGGATTCAGTGTCAAATCAAATTTCAATCAACTCAGTTATTGGTGGAGGATGGTTTGTTACCGGTGAGAATGCATCAAATACTATGGGAGATGATTTAAAGGTGCTAATCGCCCAGATTACAACCAATGGAACTATTTGTGGTGTCTTAAACGTTCAGGTTGCAGACAGCAGTGGAATAAACACTCTCCATACAGGGCTTTCATTCGGACCTGAGGCGTGCAGCGGTATTTGTAATTTATCTGCGAATTGGTCGGTTCAACAACCTATTTGTTATGGTGATTTTGGCAGTATTACTGCCGCACCTTCAAACGGGTTTGCTCCGTTTATTTTAAGGTTGGAGGGTATTGAGCAAGTGGCCTTATCAGCAGAGGAATTAGCTGGCGGTAATTATGTTGCGTCGATTGAAGATGCTTTTGGTTGTATAGTTGAAGATACGATTGTGCTTGTAACAATAGAACCTATTGTGCCTGTTGGACTTTCAGCTGTTCCTATCAATACTTCTGCGGGTGGTAATACAGAGTATTTTATTACTGGTGGCACACCACCTTATGTTGTCATGTGGTCAGGACCAAATGGTTTTTTTTCTGATGATTTCAATCTGCCATCGTTGACTGATGTCGCCGATTCTGGTGACTATATTTTAACTATTACGGATGCCAACGGTTGCTCATTCAGCCAATCATTGTTGATTACCGATTATACTGAACGGGATAAAATGACTTTCCAATTATATCCCAATCCGACTTCCGGTGATTTGATACTTGAAGGAGAATGGTCTGGGAATTTTTCATTGAGGGATTTAAGCGGAAAAGAGTTACCCTTTGAAATATTGAAGACCGGCGATGGTTTATTTAAGTTGAATATTGGTTTGAGATCCGGGCCTTATATTCTTAGCGACCATACAAATCAATTGTCTTATCTGGTGGTAGTTTATTGATTCTGCATTTTGTCTTTCTTGCGGTGTAATGATGATTTATGTATATGGATAACACATTTTTCTCTATTGAGAATTGTTGGTCGAAATTATCTGTTAGTGTATAGGTTGGTGATTTCATAAAACATGTTAGCGGATTAGATATTCTGCCTACTTGTATTTTTTTGTGTTTTAATAAAGATTAGGCCTCTTTCTATTTGCGGAAATCAATATATTTAAATTTATGAAGACGCTTTTTCTATCTTTTCTTTTAAGTACAAATAATCGATATCATATCAATGTAGAATACTTAGGACGTGATATGTCTACGGGCCGTAAGATTTATTCTTTGGCCGGCGAGCTCGCTGTCTATCAAGGGTTGTATAGAGGAGAAGTTTTGGAGTTTGCCAGGACGGGAAGAATCAACGAACTGGATATTAATTTCGAGGATATGATAATGACAAGTAAGCCTATTTATGGTTTCGTTGATAGACCTATTTCCGAACTAAAGAAATAATCTTCTCAGCATTTTTGTACGATGTGAATTGTTCATCACTCGCTCGTAATTGTTTTAATAATAATTGATTTTTAGGTTATAAATATCAGTTTTGTTTCTGCGAATATTATTAATGTAGAATGCTCCGGCTTCAGGTATGTCTTCCAATAAGTCAAAGACCTTACATTCTTTAGGTAGAGAAGCAAATACCAGTGTGAAGGAATGTGTAACATTAGGTGTAGTCGTAAGTAAATTTGGGTACATAGCAATATTATATGCGCTGATAAGCTTGCTCTTATATGGGTTGTTTTTTGCTATAAGATAGGTAGTTTCCCAAATACGAATTTGATCCGCCATCCCGTGGTTATAATAATGGCAATGAACGATAATTTGTTTTTCGTGATCCACTTGCGGCTCTAGAATTTCTTTTTTCCCCGATTCAATTTCTAATGCAATAAGGTTGTCATTGTTGTATAAGTTTTCTATCACACTATGTGTCGGTGTTTTCAATTTTATATTTAATGATTTTAATTGGGTATACGTCATATTTGTTTAGCTATATTCTTAAAATGAGAATTGTGCGGCAATTTGAAAAGGTTATTTGCTATATCTGCCATCGCATCATGTTAATATTTCGAAATATAATAACCCATTTCAGTATCATGGTATTCGTCTATACTGATGAATATAAAACTATCCACGAATAATTATTTAGTCGATATAGAAAGTCACATTTTGGAGTATTGGTGGCGAGTAATATTAATTACGCTCCTTTCATGAATGCCTATATTATAATGGACTAATTATATACTTTACTGAATTTACTTTATGGGCAGTTATTCCTTAAATATTGATACTTTATGTTGAGCTATAATTTACCGAATGACTTGGAATTTAGTTGCTGTTGATCCGGTTAGGAAGAAGTATGTGCCTGGGCTTAAGTGTGAAATATTCACTTTAAATGAGTTAGACATAATTCCTTCCAGGCAGACTCTTCCGGTTTGATCTGTAATGCTCCATGGATTGCCATTGAGGACTGCAGATGTGCACACTGTAAATACTGAATTAACTGGATTAGGATATAATTCTAACGATGAGCTGATCGACTCGTTGATGTTTAGCGGAAGAATACTGACATTCAACGTCGTGTATATCTCACAACCATTATTGTCTGTGTACGTTAGTTCAATAATATCATTTATACTATCCGACCAAGTAACATAGAAGTCAGGTGAAGTAGCAGAACCTATTGTGTTACCAGACAAGCTAGACCAGCTATAATCACCACCCGAAATTGAGAATTGGTATATAGCAGTATCACCAGTTTCAATAATTTCAGGTCCGGTTATTATCCCAATAAGTGGTGTTGGATCGGTTAATGTTACTGTGGAATTGTACTCACAGCCAGCACTATCTGTAATGGTATAAGAATATTCTCCGGCAGATAAATTTCCGGCATAATTTCCTTGTCCAATGTTGTTGGCCCATTCGTAATTGTATGGCGCGAGGCCCCCAACTACCTCGTTAATGAGTATGCTTCCGTTGAATTCACCAGGGCATGTAGGATCGGTTTGTTCAACGGTTACATCCAGTATAGACGAGCCATCGCTTATAGCAGAGCTATCCGAAAATGTACATCCATTTATATCTTGAATTTGGAGTATGTAATTCCCTTCGTTTAGATTGTCTATCATATTTAGCGTATCTCCATTATTCCAAACGTAATTATAGGGTGCAATACCGCCACTAACAGAGGCAATAATTGTTCCGAAGGAATCAAGACAAGAAATATTTTCAACAGTGAAAGTGATTTCTATGGGTTCTGGTTGCTGAATTAGGATGGTGTCTTGCTGGATGCATCCTTGCGAATCGAAAATTTGGTAAGGATAATTTTCTGCGGCGAGCTCTGCAATATTGAAGGGTTCATTATAGCTTATATCATTCCAAGTTAATGTATAGGGCGGCGTGCCACCGTTAATATTGAAATCAATTTGTCCGGCTGAATCACCATAGCAATTGTTGTTTTCCAAAGTGAATGTAATGTACATGGAGTCGGGTTGAGGAATGTTGAAGCTCGAAGTGTACGTGCAAGAATTTTCGTCGGTTAGCAATACACTATAAGTGTTGGCGAATGCATTCACGAGATTTTGTGAATTCGACAGGTCACTCCATGAAAATGTAACGGAAGCTGATGAGGAACTCCAATATAATTGTATTTGGCCGTCGTTGCCACCATAGCAGGATACCGGTATTACCACTGAGGAATCAATTTGCGGACCATTTATAGTTGCAAGTGTGATTTCTGTGGTGCCAGAACAGAGTCCATCTGAATATGCCACAGCATATGTACCTGCTGATAAATTCACTTGATTAGCAGGGCCAATATTTCCATTCCAGACATACGTTACTTCCGAATTCGCGCTGATTACTAGAGCATCAATTGATCCGTCAGAATTACCACAAGTTGGAGCGGTGGTAATGAAGCTAACCTCTATGGGCACGCCGTTTTCTTCCACTGTTATGGATTCCTGATGACTGCATCCATTGTTATCAGAAATATATACCTCATAGTCGGCGGCAGGTAAATTCGATAGGGTGGAAGCAGTGCTGCCATTTTCCCAGAGTATATTATACGGACCATAACCTCCTGTAATAAAAATATTGATATTGCCTTCAAAAGCGTTGTTACAATTGGCGTTTTCGACTGCGGCTTGTATGTTTATTTCTTCGGGTTGCGCAATTGTGAATTCATATGATGCCACACAACCACTGGTTTCTGTTACTGTGACCGCATACGTTCCTGCATATAATTGATCTTGCAATGAGTCGTTAGGATTGCTCACGCTAGGACTACCATTCAAACTATACCATTCATATGTATAGGGCTGTTGTCCGCCATCCGGTGATGCTGAAGCGTAGCCATCTGAACCGCCAAAGCAAGTCACATCTTCCGACTGAACATTCAGGAGGGGCAAGTTATTGCCAAGGAAGAACTGGTCTGTAGCGGTGCAACCATTGGATGCAATAGTTACAGTATACAGACCTACTGTGGCATCAAGAATCGTAGCGAGCGTATCAGTGAGTGTTCCGGTTCCTTCTTTACTCCAAGTATAGCTCACTACAGTTTCATTACCGGTAACCTCAGTCTCCAACACGCCGAAATTGTCGCCACATATTATCGCATCGCCTGATATGTTGACTTGCAGGGGTAACAATGGACCATTAATACTTACGGTATCGGAAAAAACACAAGATTGTGCATCTGTAAGGGAAAAGGTGTAATCTCCAGCCGACAGATTATTTTGAATAAAATTGTTGGTTAGAATTACGCTGTTCCAGGAAATGCTGTAAGGCGAAGTGCCACCAATGGGATTGATAGTAACCGAGCCGTCATCACTATCGAAGCATGTTATATCGCTAATGGTATTAAGACTCATCAGGGCCGGAGGTTCGTTAACATTGAAATTGTTGGTGGCGCTGCATCCATTCTCGTCGCTGACGGTTATAGTGTATGTGCCTGCTGCAATATTTTCAATAGTGTTTTCAAGTGCACCATTCGACCAAAGCACAGTGTAGGCCCCCGTGCCGCCCGCGATATCAATACTTATAGATCCATCACTGAATCCATGGCATGAGATATGGGTGAGGTTGAGCTCTTGAATGTTGATCGGTAATGGTTCGGTGATAGTGAAGCTGAAACCGCTCGTGCATCCATCTGGACTCGATTCGGTTATGCTAACATAGTAGTTTCCGGGCGGTAATGAATTCTGTTCATTCGCAGTAGGATTGGCAATGGGTATTGTGCCGGGAAAGACTGACCAGTTATATATGTAAGGGGCAGTTCCCCCTGCAACCATGGCTGTCGCAAAACCATCGTTGAAGCCATTGCAGGTCACGTTTCTCACCGAATCTTGAACCAGCGGTAAATTATTTCCGAGAAAGAAATATGCAGTGTCACTGCATGAGCCGTCAGAAGCAATTACGAAGTATTCACCCACGGGGATGTCATTTAATATTTGTGTTGTAGCTCCATTACTCCATAGGTAGCTTACCTGATCAACTCCGGTTGCAATCGCTGTTGCATTTCCAAGGGAATCGCCGCATACAATAGGGTCTCCCTGAATAATGACTTCCAGTGGAGCGCTGGGTCCATTGACTGTAGCTTGGCCCGTTAAAGCGCATCCTTGAGAGTCCTCAATATAATAGTTATATATACCAGACGACAAATCATTATATAATAGTTGTGATGATGCAATTGCCCCGTTCCATTCAATAGAATAGGGTGGGATACCACCCGTTAGGTTCAATCCAACTGAACCGTTATTATCGCCGAAGCAATCTACGTTTTGGATTGATAGAGACGCTACTATTTCAAGTGGTTCTGTTAGCTCAAATTCCTGAATATAATGGCAGTCAAGAGCGTCAGTTAATGTGACAATATAATTTCCTGCCGTGAGATTTGTGCGAATTAAGCTATCATTGCCGTCTGACCACTCCACTGTCACAGGCACTGTTCCACCCGAAATTTCCAGGTTAATCCAGCCATCATTGATTCCGTAACATGAAATGTTCTGCGTCTGAAAATTACTAACCACGGGTCCATTAGAAGGATTTATTATTATGGTAGTGTCGATTGAGCAGAAATCATCCGATACCACAAGTGAGTATATTCCCGCGCCAATGTTGTTGATTTGATTTGTATTAGAGAATCCCTGCCAGTTGTATGTCGTGTTTCCGACTGCGTTTTCAGTTTGAATATTAATGGATCCATTATTGTTTCCGCAAGTAGGATAGATAATAAAAACGTTGATTCCTAATGATAACGGGGGTTCAGTTATGGTAATGCTGCCATCAGTTTGACAACCATTGTTGTCTGTTATCTGGATAGAATAATTGCCGGCGGGTACATTGTTGATTTGGGAAATACCGGTGCCATTGCTCCATTGATAAGAGTAGGGTGCGGTGCCTCCGCTAGCAGCAGCATAAGCACTGCCAGATGAATATCCATTGCATTGAACATTATCTGCATTGAGTTGAACAGAAAGTAATTCGGGCTCGATAATTTCGATTGTATTTGTAGCGGATACACAACCGCCTTCTGCAATGAGATAGTATGAAAAAACTCCGGTGGTCTGAATTATAGTATTGCTCAATGTATCTATACCATTAATGACAACAGCTTCAGGAATATTGCTTCCATTGTAGGTGAAACTGACTTCCGTATTTTCTCCGTTGCAGTTGATGGGTTCATAAGTGACACTGGGTGTTATAATTCCACAAACGCCTTCACAAATACAATCTGAATTGATTATGTCATTTATAGTATAATTCAAATTATCGCTACAGGCATCTCCCTGGGAGAAGCAACTTCCATTGTCTATTGTAGCATTCGCGTCATAATTACAAGCGTTGATTTCTGTGCATCCTGCACCTCCTATTGTAAGTGTCATTACTTGCAATGGGTATGCCTGACTGCCAATGGCGAGCACTGCGTTGAGATTAAAGGTTAGTGTGAAAACACCGGTGGATGTCGGCACACCGAAGATTTCTATACACGAAGGTTGATTCGGCAGAAAAGTGCATGAGCTAGAAGAACCGTTGCTGTTGCATTGATACGATAATCCAATAGAACTCAACGGCACTGTTATAGTTGATCCTTGAGCGGTGACGGAGATATTACTAACGGTGATATTGGTAATTGAAATTGGAAAGGGTGCATTAGGAATGACGCCTTGAACGTTGGTAGGCACGTTGAGATAAATATTGTCTGAATAGTATATTCCCGTTGTACCACCTGCAAGAGTTTCACCCGCATTAGGGTTGGGAGACACGAAATAACCTTGTGTGGCCCAGTTGATGTCCGATGGATTGCAACCAGATGGATTGATGGGTATGCCTACACAATTGCAATCTATGTCATAGGTATCTGAGGAGGTTGAGTTCGAATTGTCATTACAGGCATCTCCTGCGAAAGCGCAACTACCGTCTTCGATCACAGCCAGTGAATTGTAATTGCAGGCTTCTGAATTCGTGCAGCCCATGATAGGAGTGCTGCAAACGCAATCGATTGACCATGTTTCACCCATAGTAGATGCATTCCCGTCATTGCAGGTTTCACCGACATAATTACAATTACCATCATCATTGATTGCAGCATCGCAATAGTTGCAGGCAGATGGATCCATGCACCCATATAGACCGGCGTCACAAGGGTTTCCTTCAAGATTGAGAGCGCACATCAATCTTGGAGAAAGAAATGCGAGTATGGTGTCTTGAAAAAGGGCCGACTTATCAGCGCTCATGTCAGGATTCACTACTAGACCATTGGAATTATTGACATTGCTTGCTGACCACCATTCCCAAGGGAATGCGTCATTCTGTTGGTCAAAAGGTCTTAACAAGGGATATAATCCAATGACTCCGTTGTTGTTGGAATTGGCGGCCGCACTAACATCATCGCAACCATCGCTAAGGATCAGGAAATTTTCATCGTTTCCCAGACTGTTGATTGTCGCCTGAATAGATCCGGAGCCGGAAACTTCGAATAATGGATAATTCAGTACAGATACATTCATGGTATCAGTCAAAAATGGAAAGAATGGATCGGTGTTAGAATGAATGGAGAATATGGCAGGATCTATTGAGCTCATCCACGAGATGTCAGGCAATGCACCGCTCAAGTTAAAGGCTGCATTAAAATCTGAAGTGTAGCCGGGATGGTTGACATAACAGAGGGTGTCGCCATTCAGAGGATTGATTCCCCAGCTAGTGCCATCGGTGTTTCCATTGATGAATTCGTTGATAATGGGTGTTCCGTTCTGAATGAATTTAGGGATATTGAAATCGGCAGCACCATCCACGGTTGCTGCGGTAAGCGCAATCATTGCACCTGCGCCTTCACCTGCAATAATGATTCGGTTCGAGTCTATTCGGTAAGGATTATTGGCCTCAGCCGCGAGTTTGCGAAAATATCGAGCTGCGGTGCGTGCATCTTGCATCCCGCGATATATCGCATTGATAAGAGTATTGTTGCGAATTGCTTGATCTGGGCTTGCAGGTAGCCATCCCAATCTATAGTCACATGAAGCTACGACGTATCCACGTTTTGCCAATCGTGTGCATAAATCCACCAGATGAAAATCTGATCTCGTTCCTGAGGGAGTCTGGTTTTGTGGAAATGGCAGGAAATTTCCAGAGTGCAGATAAATGATTAATGGACGTGATGCGAACGTGTCTCCAATGGGTTGATAGACATCGAGCAACAAATTCTCCGGATCTGCCATGCCTGAAACGGTGGCATTAATGACCGTTGCATTGACCCCAAATACAATGCTATCGTCTACCGAAACTGCCGGGAAAACCTCTTCTAAATAACGTTGTCCATTGATTTGCAATGTGAGATGAGATATCAATACGGCCAGTGTAATGCGGAAAATCGATTTCATTGTTGGGTTTATTTGGATGGCTAAATTTATAGATAGGCAACATAAAAATTAGATTTGGCAACAACCAACAATGACATTACTTTTGCCGACCATTCAATACTGGATGTGGGCTTTCGGGGTGTAGCGTAGCCCGGTATCGCGTCTGCTTTGGGAGCAGAAG
>CAZKRL010000047.1:0-18325 GCA_964555295.1 uncultured Comamonadaceae bacterium
GAGTCATGTGAAAACTTGTACTCGTAAGTGGTATTGGCCGGAATATTTACAGTCACCGACCAAATGTTGTTGCTACCGGTGTAGGTCATTGCGTTACAATTACCGCACCAGCCGTTGAAGGTTCCATTCACCTCAGGGGTGGTGAAACCGGTAACATTCGTCATGTCTACTTGGAAAGTCACGTTCACATTTTGCGACCATCCAAATGAGATAATGAAGATTGCTACTGTTGAAAGTAATAACTTTTTCATCATTTTAATTTTGGTTAATAATATTATTTTAATAAGGTTACGACACGAAAGTAATCATATTGTCCATTCTACAATAACATAATTGTAAAAAATACAATAAGAGAATGAAATTTACTTTGAAGCACTGAAAATGAGGACCTTAGATTAGAGTGGGGTGTAATTAAACGCTCTTATTACCACTTCGTGCGGGGTCTTATTGTTGGGTCCTGGGTATTGATAAGGCAAACACCATAAGTTGATTCTGACGTTGGTGTGAGATCCCGGCTTGGGTATGATTACATAGTCAGAAGTATTACCTCCGTCAATTTTTCTTCTGGGTGGATGATTGAGGTCGAAATTCCAGGTTGTTAATGGAGCACCTGTGGCCTGTGGGCCTGCATAGCTTTTCCATTCAATCAGTTCAGGACTCCATTTGAATTGATGCGTAGTAACTCCTGATAGCTTCAGCGGATCGAACAAAACTTCTTTGGTCCTCTCGGGATAGTATGCACCAAAACTGACCGGTTGCACAGAATACGTAAGTGGCTGGTTAGACGCCGTATCTCCCCATTTTGAGAATTCAATGTCGACCTCGCTATTGGCATCTGAAAAGAATGTACTGTCATCCCATGTAAATAAACCAAATACAACATTCTCAGCAAAGCTCATGGGATCTGCTTGCACGGTGAAGGTATAGGTTCCGTATCCACAGGTGTCTCTTCCTACCACCTCACTCGAATACCAGATACCATCATGTTCAGCTATATGAAGGTGCAGCCAACCATACTCATCTACCCATACGTCGTTGTAGTAATTCGAGAAGTAATTGGGACCCGGACCAACAGGTTGCTCACTGCTCTTTACATCCCATGTGCGACCTGCGAATTTCACAACACTGCCTACACGCCCTATGGCCTGTTCCGGCTCTGATTGCTTGCAGGACACTAGCATCCACATCAAAGCAAGGCTAAATGAAAAGTGAATTAGTCGAGCCATTGTATTTCCTTTTTTTCTGAACCTATGATGATATCAAATTTTCCAGCTTCATGTATCCATTGGCTGTTGTTACCTACGAAGGAAAAATCTTTCTTCGTTAAACGAAAAACAATTTCTCTACTTTCACCGGCCTTTAGTGATACACGATTGTATGCCTTTAACTTCCTAACACTGGGAGTTACCGAGGCCACATGATCACGGGTGTAAATCATTACTACTTCATCTTGCTCTCGTTTGCCTTTGTTGGCAATAGGTATTTTTATCTCTACTACGTTGTCTCCTGAGTAACTGGAGGCATTCGTTGAAATGGCGCCGTATTGTATCTCTGAATAGCCCAGACCAAATCCAAAGGGCCATTCGGGCTGATAGGCATTGAGACCAAATTTGGTATCCAATGCTTCTGAATTTTTATGATCGTAGGTAATCAACGTGTGCTCATGTGCGGGATACGTAAAAGGCAACCGACCTGATGGCGAGATGGTTCCTGAAAGTATATCGTAGAGAGCATCGGCACCCATGGTACCGGGTTCATAAGCCATAAGAATTGCATCGCACAATGGCGCAATGTCATGAATGATCAAGGGCCGATTCTCTACCAGAATCAGTATGATCTTCTTGCCCTTACCCGCACAGTATTTTACTAGGTCAGCTTGCCCTGTTGAAATGGTGAGCGCATCTATATCGCCTGGTTTTTCAGTGGACGGATTTTCCCCCAAACAAATAATAATGGTACTACATTGCTGAATGGCTTCGTTCAGACCTTTATCAGGAGCGAAAAGCGTTTCGGTGGATGCGACAGGATAATGGGTGATATTGTTCTTCCATGATTTTTGGAAAGCAGTGTAAATGGTATTTTGCTTTGGATCTTCGTATTTGTTGTCGGTGCCTTGCCATGTTCTTGACCATGCTCCGTTCAGCAGTAGGGTGTTGTGGGCCGCCGGTCCTGTGATAAGCAATTTCTCTTCGCCCGTGAGAGGCAGGGCATTGGCTGTGTTCTTGAGCAAGGTGATACTCTTTCGGGCCGTTTCCAACGCAACCGCCCGATGTTCCTGGCATCCAACTAACGTGTAGGCTGATTTGTAACGCAGTTGGTTATCACCAAATAAACCCAAACGCTTTTTCATGGTTAGAATTCTTCTTACCGAATCATTGATTCGAGCCACACTAATTTTTTTCTCATTCACCAGCTCGAGGAGATATCGAGCAAATTCAAAATCGTTGGGCACCATGCATAAGTCTATTCCCGCAGTAACGGCAAGCAGCACTGAACTTTTCATGTCCTCAGAAACGCGATGTATTTGATGGAGTTTGGATACATCTTCCCAATCGGTTACCGCAACACCATCAAATGCAAGCTCCTGACGCAATAGCTGTGTGAGTATCGCCGGATTGGCATGCACTGGAATTCCATTGATCTCGCCGCTATTGATCATTACAGACAATGCTCCGGCTGCAATGGCCGCTTGAAATGAAGGCAGATAAATTTCTCTTAATTCAATATCCGATATGATGGCAGGTGTTCTGTCTTTTCCGGTGCGCGCCGCGCTGTAGCCGAGAAAGTGCTTCATGCATGCAGCTACATGTGTTTTATCGATATATCCTTCCTTCAGGTAGTTTCCTTGATAGCCGCTAATACATGCAGCGCCCATTCTTGAGCACACGTAGGAGTCTTCACCATAGGTCTCGAAAAAGCGCGACCACAGCGGGTTTCTTGCCACGTCGAGTACCGGCGAGAAATTCCATGGAATACCGGCGGCTCTTGTTTCGATAGCAGTGATCTCTGCTCCGCGTCTTACAAAGTTTTCATCGAAGGTAGCTGCTTGTGCGAGCGGCTGCGGAAAAAGTACCGAACCCATGATATAATTGGCTCCATGAATGGCATCTATGCCGTAAAGCACGGGAATGCGTGGCCGCTTATTTTTTTTCGCAACATCATCAACACAATTATGAATGGGAGTAATGATCTTTTCCCAATGTTCCGGTGTATATGCATGTCCACCACAATTCAATATGGAGCCCACGTGCCATTGTTCTATAGCGGTCTGGAGTTTTGATGTCTCGATGTGATGGGGTTCTACCAGGTTGTATATGTTTCCTTCACAGATTACATCCAGATTGATTTGGGTCATTTGTCCTACCTTCTCTTCCAACGTCATTGAGTTAAGGAGGCTTTCGATATCCACGTTGCTCTGTGCATGCCCGCAGATACACGCAAGTGTTAATACAGCACCAAGGGTATTACGAATCCAATTATTCATTTGATTTCGAGTTGAATATTCTCAATATTGATCTTGCCCCAAAGAGCAGGGTTTTCATGGAAGCCTTCTTGCATGTATGAATTCCAGCGCTTCTGATTTACCCGGCTCTGGGTATTTCCCGCTTCATCGATGGCCCACTCAAATCCATAGTTTCCACCGGTCCAGGGCTGAACACCGAGCTCTTTCCATGAAATGGAACATTGCACGTGCACTATGCCTGTCTGCTCTTGAACGGATAATTTGCCGCTGAGTTTTTTATTACGCGACCAATCCCAAATCTCTGGTTTTCGCGCAAGTGATATTCCAATATGTCGGTCACTCTCGTACAAAAAAGGTCTTGAAGCAGATACGGTGGCATCTGTCGAAAACGCAATTTCAAGAGCATCACCATTCCAGATGTCTTTTCCAGTTTTGTTCTGCTGGAAGGGCGTTGCATCATTTATGTGCGCTTGAATGTGCAGTGAATCATTATCGAATTGCAAGCTCAATTCATGGCTGCCCAAAACGGCAGCGTGATCACCGCGTAATCTGTATGTCTTGTTTCGTGGCAGGTGATAGGGAACAATTTTAATGTGATCCATCAATACCTCACCACTGGTCTCAAATTGGAATATGATTTGTTTGATTGAGGTAACGTCTACCGCACGTTGAATGAAGGGAAATGCGTAGAGGGGCACGTTGACCTGTGTCCATTGATCACCAATAACACCTCCTTGTATCATGGCATTGTTGAATCCTGTCCATGCTTGACCGCCGTTGAAATCCTCAAAACCCACGGCCCATGGTAGGTTTTTCATTTCCCCCTGATTACTCTTGATGCTAAATGAAAGCGCTGCAGAATCGATACATTGCGAAAAGTCCTTGCCACTCCAACCGTTCCAGCCGATACCCATGCCCACCCAGTCACATCCACCTCCGGGCTTATTCCATCGGATAGAAAGTTGCTCGCGTTGGTTCTCAGTGTGCTGTTGAACTGTAATGCAGGATGTACTTTGCGTATACCAAATTTCTCCACAATACCTGCCGTCGTAAATCGATGCAGCGTTCAATCCGCGCACATCATTATTCTTCGTGCCCAGCTCTTCCTGATATAGCCCCGTTGATTTGAACTTAATACAGCTCATGAAGAACAGCGGACTCAGTATGAAGCAGATCAATGATATTCTCATGGAATCAGCGGCTGACCTTCAGTGAATATTAAATTATCGACCAGGCATTTTGAATACCCCGAGGAGGGATTCGCCAAATAGAGAATTGACACTTGCATGAGTTTATCCGGCTCATGCAATCCGTTTCCAATAGCTCCACCGGGAGCCCCATTGATCAGCGTTGCGAGATCAGAATATCTGTAGTGATAATGTTTCCAGCCATCGGCGTCAGGACGTATTTCTACCGAAAACATATCCTCTGCGTTGTTGCTATAAACGCCATCTCCATTGTCATCCTCTCTAAACTGAAGTAGCACAATCCCATTGGTAATGTCTTGCGGCTTGTATAAGAAGGTATTGAAATACACTTCATTCGGATTTGAATTCAGAGGGAAATGAGGAGCGCCATACGCAGAGGCGGGCATGTCAATCATGCCAATCAACCAATCCCAAGAAACCTCACCCGCCATATCGTAATAACGATTGCCTTGCGCGGCCTGCACATCATCTGAAACTACAAACGACATGTTCGCACCGGTTTGGGCGAATACAACCCACGAAGAATTTAAACCGCCTTCGAAGTCGGCCAACATAAAACCTTGCTGTGGTTTTACTGATGACAAATAAATGGAGTCTCGCAACGTGTCAGGTTGATTCTTAATCGTCAGTTCAACATAGCAATTTTCTTCCTGAAACATCGGCAGAACGGTAGCTGATCCGTTCCACTCTATCTGAGGATTGATGCTAAAACCGCTCGTAACATACTGGCCGCCCGAGTTGGCTCCGGTCAATGTAATTGTCCAATTGACATTTTTATTGAATGCGGCCGAAATCAATGCAGTCTCGCCTGCACCTGCATGAAGGCTGTCGGTTGAAATAGTGAGTGATTGAAGAATTTCAAAGGGGCCGTATTGATCTTCGAGCGAGGGTCCCTCAAATTCATCATCGGGTTTGCACGATGAAAATATCAAGGCGCTCAGGAGAATGACATAGAAATATTTCATGTTCAAAATTCTAATTGATACAGTAGCATCCATTGTGATATCGTGTATGAATTATTGATGGTCAGTTTATTGTTGTAATAGAATTTCTGATAATTGATGGTCAGAAAAGCTTTCTTGCTGAAATTGTATTTGATTCCAGAGGCCCACATCTCTTGAGTTAGGTCAAATGATTCTTCTTCAAATGCGATGATGTTTTCTTGATTGTCGCTGATGGATAGAAAATCAAAACCCTTGGTGTTCGAGGTGATCCATCCGGCGGTGATACTCCAGTTTTTAAAAACTTCTATCTCCGCACCTGCCGAAATGCTTTGGTTTTTGAGACTCACATTGCGCACGGTTTCGGGTGATGGCCGTTTACAATCATCCTGCCGAGCCATAATGGTAAGTGAAATGATTCTGTCATTTTGCTGAACGAGTGTGGCTATGTTCAAGTTGAATGTGGCTTGTAATCTGTTGAATTGCCTCAATTGCGTTGTTCCTTCTCCGCGGATTTCACTTCCGTCGTAGTAGGTAATCTCCAACTTGCCGCGCCCTTTGGTGTCAGAGTATTGAGCGGTCGCATGGTAACCGGCGCGGTTGGGAGTTGCATCACCGTAGGGTGTAATGAAATCAAATGGCTTTGCAACAGGCATAAGACTCGTCTGCAGTTGTGTTGTGCAGAGATCACTTTCTCGCGTGAGATCCATCATGGAAATATCTCTTACATGTTGGTCATTACCAATTCTTGATAATCCCGCGAGCTGTCCGTTGTATTGAATTCTCTTGGTCTGTGCACCTGGACTGCGAAAATCGGGTGTTACATAGTGCCATT
Source organism: uncultured Comamonadaceae bacterium (assembly GCA_964555295.1). Classification (GTDB taxonomy): domain Bacteria; phylum Bacteroidota; class Bacteroidia; order Flavobacteriales_D; family Sanyastnellaceae; genus CAZKRL01. The sequence continues at coordinate 6,448 of CAZKRL010000047.1, forward strand.
TGCCGGAGATGCTGAGCCCAGTGGATTTGTGCAGGACTTTCAATGAGAGGTCCATAAACTGTCCGTTCCGCACTCTGAACTCTGGCGCATGTATGTACTTGCGTGAAGATTTACCAGCTTCACCGTGCAATGCGAGGTTCCATTCAGAGAGATCGTTTTTAATGTCCGCTGTAATGGTGCTTACAGGCAAACTCAAAAAGGTATTATTTCGGGAGGTTCCTTTGATGTCGAAAATTTCAGAGTGATGTATGCCAAGGGCAATACGTTTGCTTTGCAGTATTTCCATGGTGGCGCCGGAGAAAATTCGGTCGTTGGTTTGCCCAAAGTCGGAGGTCTTAATGCGTGTGGCAACACCTTTGAGGTTGATTTGCTGAATGAAAGAAGGAAATGCGATGGCACATTCAGCCGCTGCACCTTGCTGTCTCCAGCTGTTGTCGTTGTTGTAGAATTTATCGTAGTTCACCACATCCATCTGCCGCTTGAGCACATCGGGCATAATCGCAAAGAATTCCTGGTTGTTATTATAAAGGGTGTAAGGTGTCATTTTATAGTTGATGTCACCCAGTTGGTATTTGAAAATATCTGCAGCTACTCCTTTGATGTATAGTTGACGAACATCGAAGCTTACGCCGGAGCCCCAAAAACCGCCGTAATCATTCCGCACCCTGATGACCGCCTGAATTTCTGTGTTTTTCGACGGACGTATATGCGCCCCGAGATCTGCAAGCACATTGCCGCTGTGGCTGAGCACGGTTGTGGTGGTGTCTTCTTCGAAATGGTTCTTGAAGCGATCTGAATAAAACTGTGAACGGGCATGTCCCGTGAAGGAAACTTTAGGCGGTTCTTGCTGTCCAGCGAGCCGAATGGTCATTGCCATTGCAAGAATCACCGGGAATATAATAGTCCAATTTCTCATTAGAAAAATACTTTGAGTTCAAGAATGGTTTCTGTTCCACCGAATCGGTCCTGAATAAAGCTGACATCGTGGAAGCTATACCAGCGGTGACGTAGATACAATTTCGTTGATTTGCTAAGTTCAATATCACAACCTACTCCGGTTCCGCGACCAAATTGATTGAGCGGTTGATACGTTTCATCGCTGATATCCGTGCGATAATTTCCCAACGTTCTCTCATAACCGAGGTAACCGGTGATCATAATGGTTCTGCTGATTCTCGCAAAAACCTCCATCTCTGATGAGTACTGTCGCACATATGCCCTCTCATCTGTGATGGTTATCGGCGACCATATTCTGGACGCGCTATTGGCCTGGAATAAAGAAAATACGTAGAAGTCTTTGCCACCGATTTTTCCTGAATACTTCAATTGAATTTCTGCGGAGTTGAAAAACTTTTTATGTACTACAACACCCATGGAGTCGTCGGATAAATTCACCGTTTGATAAACGTCGCGATAGATGTCTGAATATCTGCCATAAGGCCCAACGCCCGATGGAAAATTCCACCGCCAGAATCTTGATCGGGTAAATTGATTCACCGGGTGGCCCACGGTAATGATACCGGCGGCAGGTTTTATTTCAGCTGATGAACCAATACCTCCTGAAATTTTGAAGGATTTCAGAGATGTCTCCAGATTGAAATTAACCCCTCGACGATTATTGGTCATTTGACCTACCCGCACCATTGAACTTCCAAAGGGCTGCAATACAGCAGAACTTCCGACGCTACCCGCAGGAATGTCGTTTACGCGATATTCAGCTACTGAGGTATTCCAGTACACTCCATTGTTGTTGACGATATTACTGCCGATTTGATAGGCATGTATTTCGATCCGGGTTTTCAGCGTTTTTATTTCTTGCGCGATTTTTATTTGACCTAATCCATCAAATCCTTTGTGATGTTGTGGACTGAAGTATCGCCCTGCGCCGACTTCTCCTTTCACCCATAACGGACCGAATCTCGAAGAGAATTCCAGCGTGTGAACATTGAGACCGTAGGAAGTTTTTGCGAGACTATCAGTATAAGATTGTTGATTGATGGAGTTGATGGAGATTGAATGATTTTGAGAGATTTTCGACATCACCCTACCGCCGTAACTGAAATTGGGTATGCCGTTGAAACCTCCGTTCAACTCTGTTTTTCCGACCAGACCCAGTACACTTAATCCGGCAGGTAATCCGCTTCCTTGAATGACAACACCTTGAAAGGCGCGGTTGCCCCAACGCTGATCTTGATCAATCGATCCTTGCTCGAAATATTGTTTGTACCGGCCGTTGATGCCCGCTCCCATTGGATCCCAGGGGTTTCTTTCAAACAACATGAAACGGTTGTAGCCACGAAACGACGCCATGGTGAGATCTGAAATATTTACCCACTGAATACCACCAATGGTCGTATTCCACTGACCTTTTTTGGTTCTGAAATCACCATAAACCGTTCCCCCTAACATCGCTCCGAGATTGCCCCCCAGTGGTATTCCACCGAGAGGATAGCGCACGTTCGGACGTAAACTGTCGGCTACCTGTTTACCGTACGAATCAGATATCTGCCCATTTAAAAATTGAAATACTCTCAGGTCAAATCCCCAGCGCGCACCACCGGGTGCACTGCCGGAAACATTGAGCCATAGATTCGGAAGTTGAGCGTCATCACCAATGAATAAATTCGTCGGCAACGCTGTGCTTCCAATTGCAGACGTGAGTTGATAGGGATGTTGTTCGCGCTGATAGGTGCCCCAGAAACGATAGTAACCGTTGACACCGATGGTAGAATTCGGCCAGCGGAATATCGATGGCAACATTCCCGTGGCATTGGAATCCACCGGCAGGGTATCGTTCGTTGCTTCAAACGACATTGCCGACAAAAGACTCGTTGTCATGGCAACGCAGAAGCTAAGAATCCATCTGCGACTAATCATTCAAACTTTGTTTAATAAAGTGTTCGCGAGCGGGCACTTGCTGATTGTCCATGGGCAACACATAAAAAGGAAAGTTGGCATATCCCAGCGAGGAGTGGCCATCTCTTACTTCGTAAAATACGCGATATGCTCCTTCCTCTCTAGGTACACGTAAAGAGGCGCTATTCAAATTCTTTCGCGCAAACGCTCCCTCGATGGGCTCGGGCTCAGATTCCACATCTCCGCCTGCTTTGATGTCAGTGCTTTCGGGTACGAGTTTCCAAGTATATTTCAAAGCATCCTTATCGCGATCACTTACATCAATGCTGAAATTCGCAATGGTGCCTGCTTCCAGCATCACACTCTCATCAGCGTTCTTGCCATTGCATCGCAGCACGGAAACTGAAGGGGAACGATTGAATAATGCTTGGTTGGTCCAAAACGTCTTCAGGGTATCCACCGCTTCTGTTTTTTCGTGCTCCTTGGAGAATAAACCATACCAGGTGGATGTGGTTTCTTGCTTGTGTCCCCATAGAAAAGCATACGAGCCGAGGCAATTTTTGGGTGCAGATAGTATTTCTTTTTGGTAGCGCATTCCATAGGAAATAGCTTTTTCTGAGCTGGTTTGTTCAATGGGCGCGCGCCATTTCGTTTTGGTTACTTCCCAGTGTCCGTTTGGCCCCCATTCAGTTATCATATATGGACCACTCCAGCCGTATTCAATGAGATGCTCTCTCACCGATGAGATGTCGCCGTATGTATTGATCCCGTATATATCGATGCTTGGCGCACGTTCTCTGATCAGGCGTACTTCCGCTGAATCAAGTCCGGCAGTAACAGTGCATGTAGGATGATTCGGATCTACCTCATGAATCATCTTCGCTATGTCTTCAACGGCATACCATACTTGAGTGTTGGTGTAGAATAAATCTACCTCATTGCCAACTCCCCACATGAGCAGGGCAGGATGATCTTTCAATGCGATGACCTGTGATTTGAAATACTCCAATTGGTTTTTCACCTTCGCTTTATCATCGTAATCGAAACCATGTCTTTCATGCTGCATCCACATACCCATCATGACTTTCAGTCCAAGACGTTGCGCTTTGTCAAGCAACTCACGTGCATTTTCAAGGCCCCATGTTCTCACAGAATTGCCACCACATTGCACCACTGATTCCCAATCCGAAATACCACCGCCACCTTTGATAAAGAAAGGCTTGTCATCCACGAGCAATGTGTATTCTAGCTCTGATGTTTTCTGAATTTTCACCTTACTGGGTTGCGCACAACAAATGCAAGATGCCGTGAAAATCGCTATGAAGAAAATCAGACGCAACGGTTTAAGGATTCAAGTTGTGGTTAAATAAGGTGGACAATTAACGACGATTTCCTTACAACAAAAAAGTTTTTGTAAAAATAACAATATCTATACTTTAGCGAAAAAAATTGAATGATATGAAGCACCTCTTTTCCTTGACCTTATTCGTGTTTACCATCATCAGCGCGAGTGCTTTTGATGTGACGTTCAGAGTAGATATGTCGACGCAGTCAGGCTTTACCACGCCAGAGGTGAACGGCACCTTCAACAATTGGTGTGGCAATTGTTTTCAAATGTCAGATGCAAACAATGATAATATCTGGGAGGCAACAACCAGTCTCGCTGAAGGCGCATACCAGTTCAAGTTCTCTGCCGACAATTGGAATATGGAAGAGTTTCTTCAGCCTGGTTCATCCTGTACCGTTACGAGCAGCGGCTTTACAAATCGAATTCTGGATGTAACAGCCGACACGATTCTTCCGGTGATATGTTGGAGTTCATGCGTAGATTGTTCACTCACGCCGAATTATTACGACGTAACATTTAGGGTTGATATGTCGGAGCAATCCGGCTTTACCACTCCCGAAGTGAATGGCTCGTTCAACGGTTGGTGCGGCAATTGCACCGCTATGACGGATAGCGACAATGACAGTATTTGGGAAATTACAGTAACTCTTGCAGAGGGAACTTATGAATACAAGTTCTCATTTGACAACTGGAGCGGTCAAGAAACGCTTGTGCCCGGAAGCAGTTGCACCATTACAACAGGCGAGTTCACCAACAGGTTTTTGGAACTTACATCCGATGACACATTGGACGTTGTTTGTTTCGGTACTTGCTCTCAATGTGGTGAGACATCCGGACCGGTGCTGCTCACGTTTGCGGTGGATATGTCCAATGTTCCGTTCGATTTTACAGCCCCTGAACTCAATGGCACTTTCAACAATTGGTGCGGTAGCTGTGCAGCAATGACGGATGATGATAACGATGGTGTTTGGACGATTGCGATTCCACTAGAAGTGGATTCTAGTTACCAATACAAGTTTACTTATGACAATTGGACAGGTCAGGAGCAGTTGAACGCCGCGGATCCTTGTGTAATGGTGATGGATGGATTCATCAATCGTTATATCACTGTAACACCGAACATGGATCTACCTGCTGTTTGTTGGGAAAGTTGCAACGCATGTGCAACGGTTGGAGTGAGCGAGCGTTTTGATATTGCTTCATGGGAAGTTTATCCCAACCCTAGCAACGGAACATTGAATTTTACTGCTGCAATCGAAGCTGGAAGCACCATCGTTGTGCGCGATATATCCGGTAAGGTGTTGCATTCAGAAAGAGTCAACAGCACCATTCAATCATTGGATTTCTCGCGATTGAATCAGGGCATGTATACACTTGAGGTACATCGAGCCAACGCGACATCTATCGTTCGTCGATGGGTGAAAGGATAATCAGAACTCCATCACCAATCCTGATTCCCGAAACCTTTTGAATTGACGGGCGTCGAAGGAATGCAGGAGGGAAGGGCGGTGTCTCACCCCGATTTCCGTTTCGTCTAGTTTTTTAAGGAATTTCATTTGAGCCGCTTTCTTTCTGAAATTACCCTTATCGTACTTTCTTTCTAGAATGGTTTCGAAAACCATCTGCACGTCGGTGATGGTAAATTTCGTTGGTATCACCTTGGTCCAAATCGGTTCTTCCAAAACCAGTGTTTTAAGTCTTTCTACCGCGTAAGATAAAATTTCCTGGTGGTCGAATGCCAGCTTTGGAATTTTCTTGACGCTATGCCACTGGGTTTTTTTTGCCCAGTTTGCAGCATGCGGGTTGAGCTCTGAAATTTCCACCAGGGCCATATAACTAATGGTTATAACACGTCCCAAAGGGTGGCGATTCACGGCCCCGAAAGTGTGTACTTGAGTCATCTCAACATCGTCAACCGAAGTGAGTTCATTCAATACTCTGTGAGCAGAATCATCTAGGTCTTCATGAGGATAAACCAAATCCCCTGGCAGGGCCCAAAAGTTTTCATAAGGTTCAACTCCGCGTTGAATCAATAGCACCTTTAAGTCACCTGCGTGATAACCGAAAATGACACAGTCCACAGAAAAGGCAGCATTGAAAAAGCCATCAATAGGAATATTATATAAATCAGAATACTTGCTTCCGTATTGTTTCATCTCTGTATTCTTCGGCATAAAGTAGCTTTTGGCTAAGGTACGCCGTTTTAATTGTGGCAAGTTTACCAATTAGTTTTTGTAAAAGCAACAATTACTCTACATTGCAAAAAAATTGTTCTATTATGACGCTCAAAAACACACTTTCACTATTAGTCGGTTGGTTTCTGTTTTGCTTAAATATTAAGGCTTTCAATATCACATTTAGAGTGGATATGAATGCGGTAACTGCTAACTATACAACACCTCAAGTAAACGGCACTTTTAATAATTGGTGTGGTGCATGTTTTTCGATGACAGATGCCGATGGAGACAATATCTGGGAGGGAACTACCAATTTAAACGCAGGTAGTTATCAATATAAATTCACCTATGACAACTGGACGGGTCAGGAAATTCTAACCCCCGGTTCGCCTTGCACTGTAACAGCGGGATCATTCACCAACCGCAGTTTAACCGTAACTGGCGATGCAGTATTGCCTATTGTTTGCTGGAACTCTTGTGCCTCTTGTGCCGACACCCCTCCGCCGCCTTCCTACTATAATGTAACCTTTAGTCTCGACATGTCGGAACAGTCCGGATTTGGCATTCCAGAAGTCAATGGAAGCTTTAACAACTGGTGTGGTAACTGTTTCCAGATGACAGACTCGAACAATGATTCCATCTATACTGCCACCACTACGTTGTTGGAAGGCACTTATGAATTCAAATTCTCTTATAGCAATTGGTTGGGACAAGAAATATTGGTGCCTGGTAGTCCATGTACGCAAACTACCGACATCTTTACCAACCGGCTGCTTAATCTTTCATCAGATACTGTTTTGTCGCCTGTGTGCTGGGGATCATGCTATGGTTGTGGACTCGAGCCGCAGATCTATGATGTAACATTCAGAGTGGATATGTCGGAGCAATCGGGCTATTCCATTCCTGAGGTCAACGGAACATTCAACGGATGGTGTGGTAACTGTAATCCAATGAGCGATGTCAACAACGATAGTATATGGGAGCTTACCATTCCTCTAACCGAGGGAATGATGGAGTACAAATTTTCCTTCGACAATTGGAGTGGACAAGAAACACTTGACTCAGGCTCATTTTGTTCAGTAACGTCATCGGGATTCACCAATCGTTTTTTGAATCTCTCAAATGATACCGTGTTGGACTTGGTGTGTTTTGGCTCTTGTAATGTATGTGGCTATACTGAACCGGAACCCATCACGTATGATGTTACTTTTTTGGTAGACATGTCTCAGCAAAGTGATTTTGAATCGGTCGCGCTGACAGGGTCATTCAATGAGTTTTGTGGCAACTGCGACCTCATGTTTGATTCAGTAGGAAATGGAATATGGTCTGTTACTGTTAACCTTACGGAGGGACCGCATTATTATTTATTCGCTACCGATAGTTTATCCAGTGTAGAGTCATTCGCTGCTTCTGATGCTTGTTTGTCGTGGTTGGATTCTGCATATTACCGCACCGTCCTTATTAGCTCAGACACCATATTACCTTTGGTATGCTGGAACAGTTGTGCGCAATGCCCGCCGCCACCAGCTTTATACAATGTGACTTTTCAATTGGATATGTCGCAACAAACCGGTTTTAGCTCTGCTGAAATCAATGGTTCATTTAATAACTATTGCGGTGATTGTAATCCAATGTTGGATTCTTTGGGCAATGGTATTTGGCAGACGACGCTGTCATTGCAAGCGGGTAACTATACCTACTTCTATTCTACAGACAGTCTCAATACAACGGAAGATCTAAATTCAAGTGACTTCTGCGCACTGGAAATTGAAAATCAATTTTATAGACTTTTGACGGTCTCCGCAGATACGATTCTTCCAATTGTATGCTGGTCATCATGTATCACATGTGACTCAATTATTGCACCACTCGACACATTTACTGTGACCTTCCAGTTGGATATGTCCAACCAATCCGGATTCACTCTTCCGGAAGTTAATGGTTCATTCAATAATTTCTGCGGGAATTGTCAAACCATGAGCAATCCTTTGGGTAACGGAATTTGGAGTATATCCGTTGCAATGGCTGAAGGAAATTACTATTACTACTATTCAGCAGACAGTTTGAATAACATTGAAAATTTGAACGCCGGCGACGCTTGCGCCACAGAACTGTTTGACTCCAACTTCTTTAGAATAATCACTGTTTCCGCAGACACCATTCTTCCTGTAGTCTGCTGGAGCAGCTGCTCTTTATGTCCGCAACCTCCCGCTACATACAACGTAACATTCCGCGTGGATATGTCGCAACAAACGGGTTTTACCACCCCAATGATCAGCGGCACTTTGAACAATTGGTGCGGCAATTGTTTCCCAATGAGCGATCCTGATGGAGATAATATTTGGGAGGCATCTTCTGAAATTACGGCAGGTTCATTTGAATACAAATTCACATATGATAATTACGCTGGCGAAGAAGAATTTTTAGAAGGTGGCATTTGTACCATCTCGAACAACGGTACTATCAATAGATATCTCAATGTAGTTGCAGATACCCTGTTGCCCGTAGTATGTTGGTCGTCTTGCGACGCATGTGATACCACGCCGCCCCCCACTGCCTATTCCGTTACCTTCCGCGTAGATATGTCGCAACAAACCGGTTTTACTACACCTGAGGTGAACGGTACATTCAACAATTGGTGTGGCAACTGTTTTGTTATGTCGGATAACGATGGAGATAATATTTGGGAAGCCACAACAGAAGTTATATCCGGTACTTATGAATATAAATTCTCCCACGATAATTGGATGGGATCAGAAACGCTCGCGGAGGGAAGCTCCTGCACTGTAACGAATAGCGGATTTACCAATCGTTATTTGGTGTTGAGTTCAGATACCATTTTGCCCATTGTGTGCTGGTCGTCCTGCACGAGTTGCGATTCTACCCCGCCACCACCGATGATGCGCACAGTTACTTTCAGACTGGATATGTCGCAGCAAAGCGGATTTATTACTCCTGAAGTAAATGGTACGTTCAATAACTGGTGCGGAAATTGTTTCCCAATGTCAGATGCAGATGGAGATAATATCTGGGAGGCAACCACCACGCTTGTTGATGGTTCTTATGAGTACAAATATTCTTTTGATAATTGGAGTGGTTCTGAGCAACTAACCGCAGGTAGTAATTGCACTGTCACCAACAGCGGTTTTACAAATAGAATTCTGATGCTTGAGTCCGATACTACGCTCAATGTGGTGTGTTGGTCTTCTTGTGCCACTTGTGATTCAACTCCACCGCCGCCTGTAATGCATACAATTACTTTCCGTGTCGATATGTCGCAGCAAAGCGGATTTACAACTCCTGAAGTAAACGGTACTTTCAATAACTGGTGCGGTAGTTGCTTTCCAATGTCTGATGCAGATGGAGATAATATCTGGGAGGGAACAACCTCTTTGGCAACGGGTGACTACGAGTACAAATTCTCGAATGATAATTGGTCAGGTCAAGAGTCATTAACCCCTGGTTCGTTTTGCACTATTACTGCTGGAGCTTTCACTAATCGATATTTAATGCTGAGCTCAGATACCGTATTACCGATCGTTTGTTGGGGTAGTTGTTCAGCTTGTCAGGAACCACAGCCTGTCGCCGTTGAATTCGTTGTGGATGTAAGTTCACAAACTTTCAATCAGCATGTTAGTGTCGCTGGTAGCTTTAATAATTTCTGTGAGGATTGTGATACGTTAACTGCTCAGGGTAATGGTGTGTACTCAGGTGTGGTGAATGTGCTGGCCGGTGTGTATGAGTATTACTTCGTGTTGGATTATGCTACGTCAGAGTCATTGTCAGATGCGCCTTGCACGGTTTTGGCAGATAGCATTTTCCTACGCACTGTCACAGTTACTGAGGCTACAACTCTGCCCGAAGTATGCTGGAACTCTTGTGATACCTGTGAATTTTCTACGGGTGTTTCAATGGTGAATCAAATCGAAAGCACGATGTATCCCAACCCTGCTGATGCAATTGTTTATATCAATATGGATGAGGAGGGTGCTGTGCTTGAAATGCTCGATATCACGGGCTCTGTGGTTTATTCATCGGTCTTAACCGCCGGAAATAACGCTGTGTCAACAACGAAGTTATCTCAAGGAATGTATGTGATGTTTGTGCGCAAGGGTTCAGCGGTAAACAGACATCTTCTAGAAATCATTCACTGATGCGATTGAGATTTTCTTGGCTGCTGCCTTTTTTCATTTGTCATATCAGCGGATATGCTCAAACTTCATGGAACCTGATTTGGTCAGATGAGTTTTCGGGCAGTTCATTAGACCTCAACCATTGGAGTTATGAATTTGGTGGCGGTGGATGGGGAAATAATGAGTTGGTTTATTACACCAATCAACCGGATAATATTTCAGTCTCTTCTGGCACTTTGAAGATTAACGCCACACGTGAAAACCCCGGTCCGATGGAGTATCAATCGGCACGCATCATTACGAAAGATAAATTCTCTTTTTTGTATGGCAAGGTGGAAGCGCGAATGCGCTTACCGCTGGGACAAGGTTTATGGCCGGCTTTCTGGATGATGGGTCAAGATATTGATGCCGTGAGCTGGCCGTCATGCGGTGAAATTGATGTCATGGAACATGTGAGCAATGAGCCGTTGATTCATGGCACTGTGCACTGGAATCATGGTGGGCACACAAGTTTGGGTGATACCTATGGCTTGGATGTAACAGAGTATCATGTGTATGGCGCAATCTGGGATGAGGAGAGCATCGACTTTTATGTTGATGGGAACATTTACTTTTCGTTTCCACTCGTTGCCGGTAATCAAAGCGCAAACACATTTGATCAGCCAGTTTTCCTGCTCTTGAATATGGCTATTGGCGGCAATTTCCCTGGTAATCCTGATGATTCAACCGTTTTTCCTGCCCAAATGGAGGTGGATTATGTTAGGGTTTTTCAAAATGATCCTTCACTCCAAATAAATGTTTCTGAAAATCAAACATTTCAAGTTTATCCCAATCCTTGTAAAGAACGAGTTCATGTTAATTTATTCATGAATGGTCTGGGGAATTGCCGATTAATTGATGCTTTTGGGCGGGTTGTTTATCAAGAATATGTTCTGGGGCCCAACGTGATGATTGGCCTCAAATCAATACCTCAGGGTATATATTTTCTTCAGGTTGAAAACCAAGATTTGATTTTTACGGAGCGTATAGTAATTCAATCTCAATAGTTCACAAATTACATAGCGTTAGCAAGGAATCATTCCTGTCAGTCGTGTGAAGATTTGTTGTTGAAATGGCACACTCTTTTCAATGTCCCCGACCACTTCGATCATGACTGACCAAAGCTTCTGCGAACGATACCAGCTGTCATCGGCCTTTTATGATGATTCCTCCACCCGTTAAAATAAAAAAGGCCGCAATCGCGGCCCTTTTGATGATTTATGAGAAGGCTCTTAATTCAACGCACAACGCTTGAACTCAGTAACCGTCAAATCTTTATCTGCCGTCTTCAAATATTGAGAAACAGATAGTTTGCTGTCTTTGAT
>CAZKRL010000048.1:0-16896 GCA_964555295.1 uncultured Comamonadaceae bacterium
CCAACGATTCAGGCACATAAAAATCACAGCCGAAAATCGTGTGGAAATAACTCATTACAACACCATCGGGATTGCAGCCGGTTGAGTCGAAGAACAAAGTCTGCGCATCGTTCATTATCTGATCCCCGATTTCAAGTGAGTCAATATCTCCGATATTATCGAGCAATTGAACAGCAATGATTGCATATCCAGAGCTCGCCATGCCATCTACAGTATCCGCCCTGAGATTGATACCCGTAAAATCAAAATTCACTACGGTACGTCCGTCTGCCAACTCGTCCATCGTTACCGAGCAAACTGACTCATGTGAATTCGCTACGGGCTGAATGCTATTCAGCTCCATAGAAAACCCATCGACTGTATCACTGGTTAACACACGGTACGCTACCGAATCTCCAGAACATTCATCAAAACGAGAGGGATCTGCATCGTAGTTGAATTGGATAACATAAAGTATTTGGTCGCCTACAAGTACAAAATTTGGCTCATAGATTCCAGCCGGATTCGCAATGAGACCGCCATCGGAAGGTTCACCGCAATAAATTTCTAACGGGCGATTAATGACTTGATTTGGGCCATCATTCACATGAATATTATATTGAATATTCACGCTACCGATTTCTGCACCCGGACCAAGCAAATTAAAAGTAAGCAGTTCTATTTGACCAGGGGTAATGGTATCCTGCCATGTCAACAAACCACCGATGCTGTCTAAAGGAGAAATGGTTTCAAAGTAATCATCAAGTGACAACTCAAAACCTAAATCCAAGATTTCACTGATATCGGCTGTCATAGTTACCTCAAGCGTGTCCCCACCACTATTATTGAATATGACGCCACCATGGTATCCATTGGTGCAATCAATGTAATCTGATAATCCATCAAATGCAGTTAGGGTATATGCCAACGTATCCAATGGAACCAGCGGCAAATACAAAGTGTCGGATACTCCTATAGTCGCCGATTCAAAATCGGAATCCACATGACTCCAAAGATTACCCTCAAAATCTTGAAGTGAAATAGTTAGCATGTTACCCGAGTTGAACAGGTACTCAATATGTCCACTACCATTACTGAATATAATAATCGTATCCACATCAGTTCCGGAAATTGCCACTGAAACCGGTCGGTTGGGCAAGCCCAGCTCATCGTCATCCAAAGAGCCATCAGCATCCATATCATGAAAAATAATTATCTCAGGCGAGTAGTAACAGTCTACATCAGAAAATGATGGCAACAAATAATTGGCCGCCATAGGATCATTACAACAAAACTGAATGCAAGAACCATTATCACAACCTGCCGAAGGATTGTAATTACACTTCGTAGAATCCAAACATCCCGGAAACAAGCATGTATTATTGTCGCAACCGGCTGTAGCATCGTAGTTACACGCAGTAAAATCCGTACAACCCGCTGATTGGCAAGAACCATCATCACAACCCGCTGAAGGTTCATAATTACAGGCCAGTGAATCAGTACATCCGGGATAAACGCATGTGTTATTATCGCATCCCGCAGCAGCTTCGTAATTACAAGCGTCTAAATCAGTGCAACCCGGCATTTCACATGATCCGTCATCGCAACCTGCAAATGCATCATAATTACAAGCGAGCGAATCCGTGCACCCTGGAAACACACACACATCCAGCAAATTGCACCCTGCCTGTGGATCATAGTTACAGGCAAAAACGTTGTTACACCCCGTATATAGGCATGAGGATGGGTCTATACACCCCGCATTTGGATTATAATTACAAGCAATCGAATCATTGCATCCGTCAAAGAGACAGGAGCCATCGTTGCAATAGGCAGTATCGTTATAGTTGCAGGCAAAGAAATTCGTACAACCCAAATAACCACACAATTCGTTTACGGTATCAGTCACCAACGGATTATAGTTACAAGCCAGCGGATCTGTACAGCCAATGATTTCTAATTCATCACAAACGCCATTTACATCCAGATCATTGACACAATCACCATCGCACGTTAGATACATTTGCGGGAATTCACAAGAGCCATCATTGCAATACGCACTCGAATCATAATTACACGCCGCCGGGTTTGTGCAGCCATAATACACACATAAGTAATTAGAACCCTGCAACGCATTCAAATTATAATTGCAAGCTTCCGGGTTAGCGCAACCTGCCACCTGAAACTCATCGCAAATTCCATTATCATCGGTATCATTGATGCAGTTACCAGCGCAGTCCAGAAAATTCGGCCGATAGTAGCAAGAGCTATTTTGACAGCCGGCGTTGGGATTAAAATTACAAGCCAAGGTATCTGTACATCCGGGAAAAACGCATGACCCATCATTGCAACCTGCGTTACTATTATAGTTACATGCGTATAGAATATTGCAACCGGGGTATGTGCAGCTGCCATCATTACAACCTGCTTGCAAATCAAAGTTGCAAGCATTAACATCAGTGCAACCGAAAAAAATACAAGACCCATCATCACATCCTGCCTCAGGATCATAATTGCAAGAACCAGGGATATTGCAACCCGGATATACACATGAATTATCCTGGCAGACAACATTTGCATCATAATTACATGCCGCAGGATTATTACAACCCGCCAATTGACATGTTGAGTTATCAGGGCATCCAGCAAGCGGATTATAGTTGCAGGCATCTGAGAGAAGACATCCCGGAAAAGTGCAGAGACTATTTACGGGTGTAACAACAGAGCTACTATAATTACAGGCCGTTGAAACATTACAACCGGATATCTGCCAATAAGCAATTCCATTTTGAATGGCGCTACCACCAAAAGACCATGTTCCAGTTAAAACTGAAAGAAAATCGCCTGCGCCCCAAAGACCTTGGCTCACCGCCAGACTCTCAAGACCCTGACCCGCAGCGCCGTATTGCATAAAATCAATGAGTGGATAAGTTATTAAGGTATCATCAATGATGACTTGTTTATATAAACTTATATCACTGGCAAATGCCTGGAAGCCGATTCCAGCGACATTATTCCAACTCAGCTTAATGACCTCATTCTGATTGGCTATGTAATCCGTGGACAACAGTGAAACGCTGGGGTCAGTTACCAACACACTGTCTGTAAGTGCTGAAAGCATATATGAAGACACGTCAACCGACGTTGTACCATAATTTCTCAGCCATATCTGATGCGTGTTCACGTCCACCAGCGATAATCGGATTTGAGAGAAAAGGAGTGCATTAGTGAACACACCAAATGCAAGGAGCAGAGACTTTTTCATACATTCAACTTTGGTTAAAGAAAATGTCGCAAAACCAAATGATTTAGGCACATTTCATCGGTAAAAATAAAAAACAAGGAAGACCCTCGAGCAAGAATTTTCTAAGGCATGAAAAATCGGCAATCAAAAAACAGGGGCATCAAAATTTTAAGCAAAGCTCTTCAGCCAATTTTCGCGCCTCCATATCCCCTGCATACAAATCCTCTAATGAAGGATTGGACTGGAATGACACTCCAATCAATGTGCGCTGAATTAATTCCGCAATTTCCAGAAACCTGATTTTCCCATCCAAGAAAGCAGCTACTGCGACCTCATTGGCTGCGTTCATCACACAGGCAGTGTTACCACCGCGGCGCATGGCCTCATAAGCAATATCCAAACATTTGAACGCTTCGCGATCGGGCTGCTCAAAAGTGAGACTTGGATATGCCATGAAATCGAACCTGGGAAAATCCGAGGGAAGTCGAGAGGGATAGCCCAGCGCATATTGAATCGGCAATTTCATATCGGGCAATCCCATCTGTGCCTTCATGCTGCCATCCTGAAATTGCACAATACTATGAATGATACTTTGCGGATGCACGATCACTTCAATCTGCTCCGGCATCAAATGAAATAACCATTTCGCCTCAATGACTTCAAGTCCTTTGTTCATGAGTGTCGCCGAATCAATCGTAATCTTAGAACCCATGGTCCAATTAGGATGTTTCAACGCTTGTTCGCGGGTAACAAGGGCTAACTCTTCGCGCGACCTACCGCGGAAGGGGCCGCCCGAAGCTGTCAAAATAATCTTCTCAATCGGGTTCTGCCATTCACCCGCAAGGCACTGAAAGATGGCCGAGTGTTCGCTGTCAACCGGCAATAGATTTACCGCATGTTGACGGGCCAATTCAGTAATCAAAGCCCCCGCCACTACAAGTGTCTCCTTATTCGCTAGCGCAATTTGCTTTCCTTGTTGAATCGCACGAACCGTGGGCTTAAGACCTGCGGCGCCCACCATGGCGGTAAGAACCACATCGATGGACTCCATCTCTACAATCTCTTCAATACCCTGTGCACCAGCAAAAACTTTTGTATCAGTCGTGGCAAGCGCATCACGCACTTGATGGTATTTAGTGGAATCACCAATCACTACAGCATTAGGTTGAAAGCGCAGTGCCTGCTCAATGAGAAGATCAGAGTTACTTCCGGCAGTTAACACCTCAACTTCGAGTTTATCCTTATGCGCAGCAATGACCTCCAACGCTTGTGTACCAATACTTCCAGTGCTTCCTAATATCGCAATACGTCGTTTTTCTTCGCTTCCGTTTGACATCGAAAATTGCTTTACATGAAACCTAATTCAAGCTGCGCGGCCTCACTCATCATCGAACGCTCCCATGCCGGTTCCCAAGTAATTTCAACTTTGGCTGAGCTTACACCACATACTGAGGCCACCTTCTGCTCCACCTCCGGCGGCAAGGTTTCTGCAACAGGACAAGAGGGCGAGGTGAGCGTCATGAGTATGGTTACAGAAGCATTGTCATCAATACCAATATTATAAATCAGGCCCAATTCATATATATCCACAGGAATCTCTGGATCATAAATGGTTTTGAGCATATCGATAATGCTGTTCTCAAGCTCTTTTCTGGTAACTATGTCCATAATAATAAGCGGTAAAAGTACATTGGCACTAGCAGTTCATCGGCTGTTTTGTTCATAGCAAATTGAAGTTAAATGAAAATTCAATCTAAGGGCAACGCTCTGAAAGTTCCTTATGTCTATGTATTACGTTGCCTTAAATTCGTTGCTCCATTTGATAGTATGAAAATAAAATTACTTGTTATCACTCTTGTTGCCGCATTGCATTGTTCTGCGCAAGTCATCACCACACCTCCAGCATTTTCTAACCTCAGGGCCATGGCCGAATGGGAAGAGGTAAATGCGCTGACGATTGCATGGACGGGCTTTCCAGCCATCCTGAAACAAATCGTAGCTGCAGGAATTGAGGAGACCCACGTTATCATTCTCAGCGATGATGTTTCAGGAACGCAAGACTATCTCACCACTGCCAATGAAGGCGGTGCGGCCATAACGAATCTTGAGAATGTATCCATACTTCCGGCAAGCTATAATACCATATGGCTCAGAGATTACGCCGCCAATCCCGTTTATGCCAATGAAGTAGATTCGCTTATT
Organism: uncultured Comamonadaceae bacterium; assembly: GCA_964555295.1. Lineage (GTDB taxonomy): Bacteria > Bacteroidota > Bacteroidia > Flavobacteriales_D > Sanyastnellaceae > CAZKRL01. The sequence continues at coordinate 5,426 of CAZKRL010000048.1, forward strand.
CTGGTCGACTGGATATACAACCGCAATCGGCCACAAGACGACATCTCATGCGAAGTGATAGCAGAACACCTCCAGCTTCCCATCTATCGCACGAGTGAGGCCCCCTATGACCTCATGAATACCGGAGGCAATTATATGAGTGATGGATTCGGTACCGCCTTTGCCTCTCATCTCGTAACCGATGAAAACGACGGATCCGGTGATTACGGTCTGAATTACCCCACACATACTGAAGCGGAGATAGATAATATCATGAGCGAGTTCATGGGTATCAATACGTATATCAAAATGCAGACGCTGCCTTATGATGGCATTCATCATATTGACATGCACATGAAATTGGTGGATGAGCAAACGATTCTGGTTTCCGAGTATCCCGATGGTGTTGCTGACGGGCCTCAAATCAATGCCAATATTCAATACGTGCTCAGCAATTACAACAGCATTTTTGGAACCCCATATCATATTGTGAATATCCCGGCACCACCCAGCACAGCAGGAAATTACCCTGATAACAACGGCGCTTATCGAACTTACAGCAATGCTATTTTCGTTAATGGCTCAGTCCTTTTTCCTACCTATCGCGAAGAATACGACACCATTGCCTACAGAATCTGGGGTGAAGCTTGTCCCGGCTACAATCTCGTGGGTATTGATTGTGATAATACGGGCAATAATATTATCGCTCAAAGCGGCGCCATCCACTGTATAACGCACACTGTGGGCGTTCAAGATCCATTGCTGATAAGGCATCAACCGCTGGAGGACACCTATTACAATCCGAATCCATTTTTCGTAAGTGCTTATGCACGTCATAGAAGTGGTGTCGCCCAGATGAAATTATTTTGGCGCTTGCAAGGAGAAAGCAGTTTCAACGAAGTAGCAATGAATACGTTTGTGCAAGATTATTGGGAGTGTCAGATACCATCTCAGCCCGCAGGCAGTGTTGTGGAATACTATATTCACGGCATCGCCAATAGCGGCAAAGAACAAGTACGTCCCATAGTTGCACCTGACGGTTTCTGGTCTTTTTCAATTGTTGGTGATGTCAGCGTTACAGAGACTTTCAACACCAGCACAATTTCCAAGATCTATCCTAACCCTGCAGCGGCCATCACATGTATTGAGGTAGATCATGCCATACCATGCTCAGTGAATATCACCCTAAATGATCTCACCGGAAGAAAAGTGAAATCCATTTTCTCTGGTCGCGTAGGTTCAGGGTTGCAACGCTGTTTCCTCGATGCTGCTGAAGTTCCCGCGGGTTCATACTTAATCACTGTTAGCTCCGAAAATTCTCATCACAGCGAACCACTGGTGATTCGATAGCCATGCAGAATCGCAGAAACTTCCTACAGAAAATGTTGGCGGCAGGCATACTGACGGCAGTAGGACGTAAACTTTCCGCCGCGCCTCATGCACTTTCTGCAACTGAAAGCATCCAACAAAATAGATTCAAGGAGGGTTTGGTTATCTCCACCTGGGATGCGGGAATAGCGGCCAATGACGCGGCCTGGAAAGCAATGGTAGCCGGCGGCAATTGCATGGATATGGCCGAGAAGGGAGTCAATGACACAGAGGCGAATCTCGCCAACCTGAGCGTAGGCCTGGGCGCTCTCCCCGACCGGGATGGTCGCACCACACTCGACGCATGTGTAATGAATTATGACGGCATGGCGGGCAGCGTGATGTGCCTGGAACATATCAAACATCCTGCATCGGTTGCACGGAAGGTCATGGAGAAAACACCGCATGTTCAGCTTGTGGGCGAAGGCGCATACCGCTTCGCTATCAGTGAGGGTTTTCCGCATGATAACTACAAAGGCGATGAAGCCCAAAAAGCCTGGAAAGAATGGCTCAAGACAAGTCAGTACAAACCCGTCATCAATATTGAAAATCATGACACCATTGGATTGCTTGCAATGGATCAACAAGGCAACATAGCAGGTGCTTGCACAACGAGTGGCCTTGCATACAAGATGCACGGGCGCGTGGGTGATAGTCCCATTATCGGCGCCGGTCTTTATGTCGACAACGAAGTGGGCGGTGCTACCAGCACGGGATTAGGTGAAGCCGTGGTGAGAACCTGCGGATCTTTTCTTGTAGTAGAATTGATGCGCAATGGTGCCACACCAACGGAAGCATGCACCGAAGCGGTGTTACGAATCCAGAAGAAACACAAAAACATAAAAGACTTTCAAGTCGGTTTTCTCGCCATAAATACAAAGGGTGAGACGGGATCCTATTCTATTCAACCGGGGTTTACGTACGCGCTGCATAAGGGCGGACAAAACCTTTTGTTCAAGTCAGCAAGCTTGTTGCATTGATCTCACATTCCGATTGAGAAACTCCATTAAGCATACACTCAAAATGACCCGGCCGGTGAATCTTTTCATCATCGTGGTTACTATGATATGCACCTATCTCATTCCCAACTCGCGGGAAACCCTGATGGTTGATTTTTACTTCATGTTGCGCGTGTTAAGCGCGGTTTGCATTGCTGCTGCAGGAAATATCATCAATGATTATTTCGATAGAAAAGTAGACCTCATCAACAAGCCTGAACGAACATATGTCGACGTGAGCGTGAAGCGACGGGTTGCGATCATTTCACATATCCTGCTAAATACAATTGCCCTTGTAACCGGAACAATAGGTTGTCTTTCGATTCATTGGTTTTGGGTGGCTTGTCCGATTACCACGATTTTTATTTTGTGGTGGTACTCACCCGTTCTGAAAAAGAAATTCCTGCTTGGCAATGTGGCGGTTTCATTGTGCACCGCTGCAGTTCCCTTATGGGCGGTGTGCGGCAAATTGCAGATGGGTGTTATGATGGCAATCATTTTTGCCTTCATTACTACACTGCTCCGCGAAATAATTAAGGACATTGAAGATATGCATGGAGATAAAATAGCCGGCTACGATACACTCGCGGCTCGCTGGGGTACAAGCAAAACAAAAGCTCTGCTCAATGTAATATCAGGCGTGATTTTCTCCATGTTTATGTTTCTTTCGATTTCTTCAGATGGTTTTACAAGGCCAAAATTCTTCGGTGCAATGGCCGCGGGTATGACTATAATATTCTTTCAGCTGCAACGAGCAAATGAACCCAAACACTTTGCCGCACCGTCGCGAACATTAAAATTGGTAATGCTGTTTGGAGTATTACTACTGCCATGGATTTACGGGCAATAGCATCAGAGTTTCGCTCTTACCCGTTGCAACAAAAAGCTACCCAGCACGAAAAAGAAAATCAACGCGAGGATGGAGGTGCGCATATTTCCAAATGCACCTTCGATGAACCCGAAAGACAATAGCCCAATGATCAAACCCACTTTTTCGGTAACGTCATAAAAACTGAAGAATGAGGCATGGTCTTTATCAGGCAGCAACTTTGAGTAACTGCTTCGTGCAAGAGACTGAGTACCTCCCATGATGAAACCGATACAACCGGCAGCGATGAAAAAATCTACCGGAGTATGTACTCCAAAGTAGGCGTACAAGCAAACGGCAATCCATGTGAGCAGTGCTAATTTCAGAGTGTTAAGATTACCGTGTCTCCGCGAAAACTTCGCAAATAACATCGCTCCGGGTATTGCAATAAGCTGAACAAGAAAGATGGCAGCAATCAACTGACCTGCCTCCAAACCCATTACAACATTTCCCATTTCATCTATGCGTTCAATTTCTTTCGTTCCGAAAAGTGAAGCCATCTGCATGATGGTTTGAACCCCCATGGAAAAAACAAAAAAGGCAATCAAATAATTTCTGAGTGCAGGCATATGGGACGATTGCGCCCAAACCTTCTTGAGTTCACTAAACCCGTGAGTGAGCATGTGCGCGCGATTACCTTGCTTTTGGTTCTCTTTGAGGTGATAGAAGGTATACTGACCAAAGCCAGCCCACCATACACCTACGGTAACGAAGCACCAGCGGGCAGATATATCGAAGCCCTTGATCATAATGAGATTGATCAGCAGCAGAAAAACACTGCCGATATAACCCAATGAAAATCCCCGAGCGCTCAATGCGTCTTGCTCTTCAGGCGATGCTACCTCCGGCAAAAAGGCGTTATAGAATGCATAACTGCACCAGAATCCAATGCATGCCACTACGATGCTAATCATACTTATTTCCAGATGTTGCACATCAAAGAAGTACAATGAGGCGCAAGCCGCCGAACCGAGATAGCAGAATAACTGCATAAAAAATTTCTTTCGGCCATAGTAATCTGCTATGCCCGCGAGCAGTGGTGTAAGCAAGCACACCACCGCCATTCCGAAAGCCAGTGCGTATGAAAGTGCCTCCGTATTCTTCAAGTGCATCCCGAAGAACATCACCCAATCGCCTTCGGCACCATCTTCATTGCCGATGGTCAAAGCAGTATAAAAAATGGGAAAAATGGCTGTACTCACCACAAGATTGTAGGTGGAATTGGCCCAATCGTACATGGCCCAGGCGCGCTGTGTTGTTTTATTCTCCATTTCGAAAGGTGAATGTATCATGAAAGTTGGATTGCGCCACAGAAATCAATTTCACGGCTATTGACATTATTCGGTGCATAATGAAGTGAAATCGCATTCGAGACTTATACAAACGCAAGCAAATTCGTCATGTAATGAAAAAGACGATTGGCATACTCACCAACAAATATTTCTTGTCGATTGCAATTTTCTTCGCATGGATCACATTTGTGAATGATATCGATTTGATGTTCATTTTAAGATCGAAATCAGAAGTGAACCAACTGAGACAGGAAGTAGAGCAAATGAAAAAAGAAAATCAAGACGCTACAGCGATGCTTCATAATTTGCAAACCAATCAGGCAACATTGGAAAAATTTGCCCGAGAGACCTATATGATGAAGCGCGACAATGAAGAGGTTTTTGTTTTCCGGGAAAAGGCGCCCTCTCCTGAGCGCATCCAAGGCCAGTAAAACATCTTTAAAGCCCGGGCAACTGACGTCATCAAATTGACCGGCATATCATTCTGATTGCTTAGGTATCCTACCCACGGCGGTGTTTCTTCTATAGCCGTAAAAACAAATTCCGATAACCCAATCTGATTTTTAGTAAAGGTGATTGACTGCTCTACATTTGCGACCGCAATGAAAAATTATGGCCGATAAACTCACCCCCCGTTCTGTTGATTATTCGAAGTGGTACAATGAGCTTGTTATTAATGCCGATCTTGCAGAGCATAGCGCTGTACGAGGATGCATGGTTATCAAACCATACGGATTTGCTATTTGGGAAAAGATGCGTGATGCTCTTGATAAAATGTTCAAAGACACCGGTCACGTTAACGCGTATTTCCCATTGTTCGTTCCTAAAAGTTTTTTGGAGAAAGAAGAAGGCCACGCCGAAGGATTCGCCAAGGAGTGTGCTGTTGTTACCCACTACCGTCTAAAAACTGATCCCAACGAGAAAGGAAAATTGATTGTTGATGCCGATTCCAAACTCGAAGAAGAATTAATCGTTCGTCCGACCAGCGAAGCCATCATTTGGAATACATACAAAGGTTGGATTCAAAGTTATCGTGATCTTCCAATCTTGGTTAACCAATGGGCCAATGTCGTTCGCTGGGAAATGCGAACCAGATTGTTCTTGCGCACTGCCGAGTTCTTATGGCAAGAGGGACATACAGCGCACGCTACATCTCAAGAGGCAATTGAAGAGACCAAGCGAATGCTCGATATCTATGCTGAGTTTGCGGAGAAATGGATGGCTCTGCCCGTTATCAAAGGAAGTAAAACGGAAAGCGAAAGATTTGCCGGTGCTCTGGATACGATGTGCATCGAGGCGCTGATGCAAGACGGTAAAGCTCTGCAAGCGGGAACTTCTCACTTTCTCGGACAAAATTTCGCAAAAGCGTTTGATGTAAAATTTACTTCGAAAGAGGGCGTACTCGATTACGTATGGGCCACATCTTGGGGCGTTTCTACCCGTCTTATGGGCGCATTGGTTATGGCGCACAGCGATGACCAAGGATTGCGACTGCCGCCAATGCTTGCGCCAATTCAAGTGGTCATTGTACCGATTTACAAAGGTGAAGAACAACTGAAAGTCATCGGTGAGAAAATCAGACCTTTGATGTCCGAGTTGAAAGCGCTGGGCATCTCAGTGAAATTCGATGATGACGATACCAAGCGCAGCGGTTGGAAATTTGCCGAATATGAACTGAAGGGTGTTCCGGTGCGCCTGGCAATGGGCCCTAAAGATCTTGAAAATGGCACCATCGAAATTGCCCGTCGTGATAATGGCACCAAGGAGACCATAGCTTTTGATGGCATAGCTTCCAGAATAAAAATATTGCTGGATGAAATTCAGGAGAATCTTTTTACCCAGGCCCTCGACTTCAGAAATCATCACATCACCGAGGTGAATTCTTATGAAGAATTCAAAAAACTTTTGGATGAACGAGGTGGTTTTTTCTCAGCTCATTGGGACGGTTCCAAAGAAACTGAGGAGAGAATCAAAGACGAGACCAAAGCAACCATCCGATGCATTCCCTTCGACAGAATAAGTGAAGAGGGATCATGCATGGTAACCGGAAAACCTTCCAAACAAAGGGTTTTATTTGCCAGAGCATACTGATTAAGGGCGTTGTAGAACGTCAAAATATTATCAAAGCAACGGCTCATGCGAATCACATCTTGATTTCACTATAGCTGCCTCGGAGTTTTGAAGTTATCTATATTTGCGCAGAACCTAAACTCGACCCATATGAACGTCAGTCGTCTATTAATAGCCACTCTCATACTTGCATGCGCATATTCGAAATCACTGGCTCAGGAATTTATTGGTATTTCCACTTCAAACTATTCCGGCATCATGGGACTGGAATTGCAACCCGCCAACCACGCTGATAATCGCTTGGCATTCGACGTAAGAATTGCCGGGTTGAATTTCGCGTTCGGGAATAACCTCCTGGGATTAAATCCTAAATTTCTGGTGCGCGACGGTGGTCTTACTTCAGAAAAATATCCACTTCTCGACCCAGCTCCAGGTGACAAGTCACTTTATCTCAATCCGAATTTTTCTGATGACCGATCGGCTTACATGAAGCTCAATTTAGCGCTACCAGGTTTCTTTATGACCATTGATGAGAAGAGCGGAGCCTCTATATCGATGCGACTCCGCACTGAGTTTAGCTTGCAGGGGGTCGACAAAGAACTTTTTGATATCGCGTATAACGGTCTCGAATCAACCACGCTATTCGACAGGCGATTCACCAATACCGGACTGAGTTTGCAAACAATGACATGGATGCAATATTCACTAGGTTACGGGCGCACTATCATCGAAAAAGATGCCCATTTTCTTAAAGCCGGCTTGAATCTGAATATCCTCAAGGGCTGGCAATCGGCTTACGCCAAAATCAACAATTTAGACTTTGAGTTAACGGATTTGAATATCTCCCCAGATACTGTAGAGGCCTATGTCTCCATCTACGATAGCGATGTGCAATACGGCTACTCAACGAATTACGAAGACCCTTTAGAGAAGAGAAGTTTCAAGCCAGACGCTAAATGGGGATTGGGCACTGATATCGGATTTGTCTACGAATGGAGACCCTTTCATAAAAAGTACCGTTATGATATGGACGGGGAAACCGGCAAGTGGATGAGGAACAAAGAGAAATATCTTGTGAAATTTGGCGCCTCATTGCTCGATTTGGGTGGAATACGCTTCAAGAAAGGTCCGGGTAGCGGAGACTTTTTAGCGGATGTCAGAAATTTGGATGTGGCCGCAATTAAGTTGAGTGATGACGACCCAATTGGCAGTATAGATACACTCGTAAGAAAAGATTTTGGACAACCCACAGCCAATGATTATAAGATGCATTTACCCACTGCAATCTCCACTCAATTGGACATAAAAGTCTGGAAAGATTTCTACATCAACAATACGAATTTCATTCCTCTAAATAACAGTAATGACCCCAATAAACTGGCTTCATTCAGGGTATTGACCGTAGCCCCTCGTTATGACCACAAGATATTCGGCATCACCGTGCCGTTGTCTTGGCATGAGATAATGGGCCAACAAACAGGTGTCGCTGTTCGCATTGGGCCTCTCAGTTTCGGCACCAATAATCTCAATCCGATCAGAACCTTTGTAAAAGCAGATGGTACCGGCAATAAGGATATCAAAGGGCTCGATTTCTTTTTCGTACTTCGTGCTCCCATCGCACATGAGGCCGTATCCGACAGAGACAATGATAAGGTTTCTGACACTTTCGATGAGTGTCCGAAAGTACCCGGTATTTGGGAGTTCAGAGGATGCCCCGATCGCGACGGAGACCACATCAAGGACAGCGAAGATGATTGTCCCGATTTGCCAGGCCCGGTTGAACTAAGAGGTTGTCCTGATAAAGACGGTGACATGGTGCCTGACCTCACCGATGAATGTCCGGATACCCCAGGTAAAAAAGATCTCGCCGGTTGTCCCGACCGCGATGATGACGGCGTAGCCGATGCCAAAGATGATTGTCCGGATGTAAAAGGATTACAACAATTCAAAGGATGCCCTGATACGGATGGCGATGGTGTAACAGATAATATAGATAATTGCCCTGAACAGAAAGGACTCGTTCAATTCAATGGATGCCCCGATTCAGATGAAGATGGCGTGAGCGACAAAGCCGATGAATGTCCGAACGAAAAGGGAACCTTAGAGTTAGGTGGCTGCCCCGACCGCGATGGTGATAAAATTGCCGACAACAAAGATGCTTGTCCGGATCAACCTGGTGTTGCAGAACGTAAGGGTTGTCCAGCGCCCAGTCTGACATACTTCTCGGGTGATATCGATCGCGAAACGGTGATGCAAACCGGAGGAGTATTCTCATTTCTTTCAGACATCAATATCAAAAATGCGAAATTCAAACTGAGCGGATACTCTGCGGATACGATCAAAACTGCATTTATTACCGCGCCAAACCTAAGAGGCAAGAATGCCTATAAAGATTCAGATGGTATTTTGCGTTTCGCAAAAGAATCGGAAGAAGTTCAGTTAAAGGATGATGAAAAGGAGTTGATGCGCACCGCATTCAATAACCTCGAATTCCAAAGTGGCAAAGACATCATTGTAGCTACGTCATATACCGGTCTCGACAAAGTAGGCGAGTTACTTATCAGCCACCCAACATGGAAATTGCGCATCAGCGGTCACACCGATAATGTAGGTAAGCGCGATGCCAATATGAAGCTCTCGAAGAAACGTGCTGAGGCGGTGAAGAAATATCTGAACTCTAAAGGGCTGCCAGATTCACGTTTCGAAGTTCTCGCATTCGGTCCTGATCGTCCGATTTACCCCAATGACACCAAAGAGGGCCAGGCCAAGAACCGACGTGTAGAGATGATGATCGTTGAGTAAGGTGATTAACGTAAGAAAAGAATTCATAAATATCCTTCTGACCTGTGCAAGCTTTTTGGCTTGCACAGCCTTTTTCGGGCAGTCACTTGACAGTGCATTCACCGATGTACAAATTTCGCCGGGCTATAGCCGTCAATGGCCTGGGGGAGATCTTGCCGATCGTTATGGCACCAATAATAATCTGTCGCTCGGCATTCATTACTCATTCAAATCGCGTTTCATTTTGGGCTTACAACAAGATTTCTTATTTGGCAATACCGTCATGCCGGGAGAAGGATTTCTGGAAAACCTCAAAGCAGATGATGGCAGTATACTTGATAATGAAGGTCAAATTTCACAACTCATTGTGTCGCAGCGCGGTTGGTGCAGTGCCCTCGAGACTGGCCACCTTTTCACCTTTCGAAAACCCAATCAGCACTCTGGTATTCTACTCAAAGTAGGCGCCATTCGATTGAGTCACAAGATCCGTATAGAGCACCAGCAAAATAAAATTGCACAACTCGAAGGCGATTACCTGAAAGGATATGATCGCCTATGTGTCGGCTATGGCACAAGACTTTCAGCGGGCTATCAATACATGGCCAACAATAGATTCGTGAATTTTTATTTAGGATTGGAATGGAGTTACGCGAGAACCAACCCGGCAAGACCTGTAAATTTCGACACAAGGATCAGTGACGTTGGGAATCGAAACGATCAACTTCTGGGTATAAGGTTTAGCTGGACATTACATCTCTACCAGCGTAAAGCGGCAAGTTTTGAGGACATCTATCAGCGAAATTGAACTTCCTTTATAACATAGCTATAAATTTATTATCGGCCCTGCTCCCATTAGCCGCCATACTCAATTCCAAAGCCAAGAGATTTCACAGTGGCAGATTGGATTGGAGAACGCAAATTCGAAAATGGCGTAGCGATCACAACGGAGAACTCATTTGGTTTCATGCAGCCTCACTCGGCGAATTCGAACAAGGCAGACCACTGATTGAAGCAATCAGGAAACAACACCCTAAGAAAATTTTAATGCTTACGTTTTTCTCACCATCAGGGTATGAAGTACGGAGCAATTACAGTCAGGTAAATGGCGTCTTTTACCTTCCCATAGATACACAAACAAACGCCCGTGATTTCATAACCTTGCTCCAACCGGAACTCGCCATATTTATCAAATACGAAGTATGGCCCAATTATTTCCTTGAACTGAAATCTCGGCAAATTCGACTCATCATGATCTCTGCAAACTTTAGACCAAATCAAAGGTTCTTTAGCGGTATTACAAAATCATGGTGGAATGATGTTCTGAAGAATTGCGACACTTTCTTCACCCAAAATGAAAGAAGTACACGATTGCTTTTGCACGCCGGTCATCAGCATGTAATTACTGCGGGCGACACCAGATATGATAGGGTTTTTGAAGTTGCTACTCAAACCGTTTTGCCCGCAGAACTGATCACGTGGAAAGGCAACGATAAATTGCTTATTGCAGGTAGCACATGGCCCGAAGACGACACATATATCCATGCGGTAATGCAAAAAATGAAGGGTTGGAAAATCTTATTTTTCCCACACGTGATCAACGAAGCACAGATTCGATGGATAATTCAATCGTGCAATGCACAAAGGTGGTCGTTACGAAATGAGAATTCACTAACGTTATGCAATGCTGTTGTTGTGGATGAAATTGGATGGCTCAATTCAGCCTATGGTTTGGCTGATTTGGCCTGGATCGGTGGCGGTTTCAACAACGGAATACACAACACACTCGAGGCGGCCGCTTGGGGTATCCCAATATGCTTCGGACCCAAATATGAAAAATTTGAAGAGGCCAAAGAACTCTTAACTCGCAACGCAGCTAAAAGTGCACGATCCAACGAAGATTTGGAATGTCTGTTAACGACACTGAACGATGAAAAATGGCTCGCGGCGGCATCCGTTGCCGCGCGAAAGTGCGTTCAAGATAACATTGGAGCAACCCAAAAAATCATGAGCGCCTGCGGCCTCAACTAATTTTTCATTTTTACACTTTGCATTTATCAATTACCGCATTAGATTTGCGCCCCTAAGTTGAAAAGCGGGAGTAGCTCAGTTGGTAGA
>CAZKRL010000049.1:0-14032 GCA_964555295.1 uncultured Comamonadaceae bacterium
TCTGAAAATTCTGGAAGGAAAAAAACTGCGAACTGAATGCGGCAAGTCACTGGTCATTCGCAACTCAGGACAATGGAATCATTACGGCGGTCCCGATTTTCTTTTTGCGCATATCACGCTTGACGGCCTCGATTGGTTTGGTCATATCGAAATTCACCAAAACACTACTGATTGGATTAAGCATCAACACGATGGTGACCCCAATTATGGTCTGGTCATTTTACACGTCGTACAAAATCATGATTCAGAAATCTTTACCCGTGCCAGTAATCCAATTGCTACTCTGCAACTCAGCGGAATTAAGGAATTTGTGAAGTACTGTCGTCGAGAAAAAAAACACCCCGCGGCGAGCGGTTTATTTTGCGGCGAAAGTATTGTTGGCCATCGGGATAGGATGCGAAATCTTCTTTTAGAAGCTGCCCAACGACGCCTCGAGCAAAAGGCAGAGTACGCGCTGAGACTCTTTCAGGAATGTCGGTCGTCATGGCTGGATGTGATTTATATTCTCATCGTTCGAGCCATGGGGCAACAAGCCAACGCAGATACCATGGAGGCCATGGCCAAATCAGCTCCTTACCGTATTTGGTTTCGGCTGCACAAAGATTTCGACGCGCTGCAGTCACTGTTCATGGGTTTGGCAGGTTTTGACACCGACGGACAAGAATTTGAATTTCTCAGCAGAAAATACAGTGTCTCTCCCTTGCAAGATTTTCAATGGAATATCGGCAAGGTACGTCCTTCCGCCCTGCCTTTCAATCGAGTAAGACAGCTCGTAGCAATGCTCCATCGACATGGTGAAATACTGAATGACCTTCACCTGCCGGATACAAACCACTCGTTCTTACTTGACGAGCTGAAGTATAATGGAGAAAATTTCTCATTGAGCTCGGCTATGTCTGACAGCATAATCATCAATGCCATTGCTCCTTATGTATACGCCCGGGCTAAAACTGAGGGCCACAACCTACGCATGGAAGAGGCCATGGCAATGCTTTCTCGAGTTCGTCCGGAGAGCAATCGCATCACCAAGTACTGGCTGAGATGCGGGTATATTGCTGATACTGCTGCTGAAACACAAGGCATGTTATATTTGCATCGTACCCTCTGCAGCGCGGCACGATGTGAGCAATGCAGATTTCATAAGGCACTACATGAACACACTAAAAAGTCTTTTTCTTAGATTCTCTGGATTGCTCGAGATGCAACTCTTTGGAATGTGTGAGCATATTGCTCAGAAGATGGGTATTCGAACCCGTCAGGTGCGACTGAGTTTTATCTATTTGTCCTTTCTAACCGTAGGCTCACCGGTTGCAGTTTATCTCATCATGGTTTTCTGGCACCGCAACAAACGCATTTGGCAGCCGTGGACATGGGGATCCAAATCAGTAGAGCTGTAAACTACAGCATCTCATTTGCTAGGTTTGCCAGTTCGCTGCGCTCACCTCTCTCCAGTGTTATATGGCAATATAACTCTTGCCCTTTCAAGCGTTCAATCACATAGGAGAGTCCATTGGATTGTTCATCCAAATAGGGAGTATCAATTTGTCTAACATCACCAGTGAGAATGATCTTGGTATTCTCTCCTGCGCGGGTGATAATGGTTTTCACTTCATGCGGAGTGAGATTCTGCGCCTCGTCTACAATCATAACGCAATTGGAAAGGCTTCTGCCCCTGATGAATGCGAGCGGACAAATGGTAATCTTTCCTTGCGCCTGCATCTCCTCAATGAACTTTCGCTTCTTTTCATTCTCACCATATTGATTTTTGATGTAATTGAGATTGTCCCAAAGTGGCTGCATATAAGGATTCACCTTCTCCTCTGCATCGCCGGGTAAATAACCAATTTCCTTGTTGCTCAAGGGCACAATGGGTCTTGCGAGGTAAATCTGATCATAGGTATTGCGCATCTCCAGTGAACCCGCTAGCGCGAGCAACGTCTTTCCGGTTCCCGCTACTCCGGATATGGTAATCAAACGAATATCAGGATTGAGAATCGCATGGAGTGCAAAGGCTTGCTCGGCATTCTTTGGTTTAATGCCGCTTGCATATACTTTATCAACGCGCTCGAGTTCTTCTTGACGTGGGTTGTAATACGCAAGTGCCGAAGACGAACAATTCCGAAGAATATAATAATGGTTCTTGGGCCGATTTTCACCCAGTATCAGATCTGCTTTCGAGCGGCCATCCTGATACAGTTTTCTGATGAGTTCACTGTCTAAATTCTCGATAACGGATTTGCCGCTGTACATCATCATTGATTCCTTCACCTTTCCGGTCTTAAAATCTTCAGAAGGCAGGTTCAATGCTTTGGCCTTCAGTCTGAGATTGATGTCCTTGGAAACCAGAATCACTTTGCTTTCAGGTTGCTCGTGAGCGAGCTGCAGTGCGGCATTGAGTATTTTATGGTCGTTCTTTCGCACATCAAAAATGGCCTCAGCATTGAGTGGGATGTTTTCGTTGGTGTTTAGGATGATACGCAATTTCCCACTATTGCCATTATCAAGTGGAATCCAGTCTTGCAAAGTGTGTTGCTCGGAAAGGCGATCGATGATTCGTATCGTTTCGCGCGCCTCGAAGTTGCGAGTTTCATTACCCACCTTAAACTTATCGAGCTCTTCAAGAACAGTAATGGGTATGGCCACGCCATTGTCTTCAAAACTTTTTATCGAGTTATGGTCGTGAAGCAGCACAGATGTATCGAGTACGTAAATTTTTCTTTGCACTTCTGACTTTGCCGCATTTGGCTTATTCTGTGCACGAACTACCTTCTCCTTTTTAATGGTTTGAACTTTGTTTCTTACGGCCATAATGTTTAGGTTTTGGGTTTGCGTTTGAAGATAAAAGACAAGTTCAACGCATCTCTTGACCCATACCTCAAGTTATGAGTGCGCTTATTCACATTCCATCAGAGACCCAGCGTATTTTCCCAATGTTAGGACCATGTGAATTTGATAAATGCAGTGTTGAGTCCACATAGCTTAAACAAAGGGGCGAAGTTTACTAACTAGATTTTTTCGGGGAAGCAGATGTTCACCAATAAAGACTCGGGCTTCCTTTCGCTGCTGAAACCAAAATGATGAGGACAAGATTTTTAGATTGAACCGTGCATGACTTTGACATCCAATTCCTCGGTACACTATTACAAGTTCAGCGACGAACAAGATTTTTGCGCATACTTTGAGGTGCCGGCGCAAAGGCCTTCAACATTAAAATGTATGATAGCTAATTACTCTACGACCAAACGCATCACCTCAGTTTTAGAGCCGTATTGCATCAACACCTGATAGATACCACCGGCTATATCTGAGATATCCTCCTGCCATAGATTCACACCAACCTGACACTGACGTGATGAAGACCTTACCAAAGCACCTTGCATACTAAAGATATTCACCTGGAGCTTTCCTTCCTCGGTTGCATCAACCCCCAAGTTCAATTGCGAGTTGGCAGGATTGGGGAACATCAATAACTCAGTGATCGAAGAGTTGGTATTGCTTTTCAAGAAAGCTCCTGATACAAATTCCGGAGCCGCCGCCGCGCCTGTATATGACAAATTCCCGAAGTTGATATTATTCACCCATGATGGATTGTCAATGAATGGATTGCGATTCTGTTGCTGACTCCATATATAGTCATTACGGGCAATTTCGTAGCTATCAGGAGGATCTTGCGTATGCCATGAAAGTAACGTTGCCAAGTCTTGTGGCCCCTCTGCGAGACCTGGTAATATCGTATTGTTCAGTTGATCGAATGTCCAATTGAAGCCATTCACACCATCGTATCGCAGCGACATATACAACAACGCCCGGGCGGCATCGCCCTTGTGAATTGCGCGGGGTTCGTAAACACGGTTGCCCGCTGCATCATATCCGTATTTGCCTTGCAGGTAGGAGCTAATGATAGTGGTGACATTACCGAGTGGATGATTGCTTCTTACACCATTGGCGCTGTTCTGATTCACCGGAAATAGATGGTGTTGATCAGCATATTCGTTGAGTGAGGTTCCGCCGCCGCTCGGCATCCATGAAACACACCATGTGTGCTCTCTGCTGAAGGGCGATACAGTGTACCAAGCAAAAGGAGGCGTGTATGCATACACCTCACCGCTATATGCACAGGTTACAGTTTTTTGACCGTTAGGGGCGTAGTTAAAGGCAAAGTTCATGACCATAGTTTCGTCATAGAGGTCGTATGACACCTTTGTATATGGACTGCGCACACGGTTCTTCAGCTGTGTGACAAAATCTGGGGAAGTGTTGGAAACCGCGCTGTAGTATGTGCCCGCCATTGACGCGGCACTGGTGACATTACCTTCCAGTGGCGACAACTGGCGATAGTTGATGCTTGAGCCCGTTCCTACATATGAGTATATCTTGTAGAAATAGGAAGTGGATGCTACCACAGACCGATCGGTAAAACTCAGTCCGGTGCCGAGGGTAACCACTGTGCCATTACCGAGCGTTGAACCTGCTGTGTATGTGACACCATCGACAGGATCAGCCGACAACGCAGCGCCCACTGAGCGCACAACCAAATAACCATTGGGAGCCGGGGAGGCGGCTGTAAAGGAAAGAGTGTAATCAAAGCTTCTCACATTTGAAAACACGAGATTGCTTGGATTGGCCGTTGGCTCAGGTGATGGACCATTGAAAGTAAATGTCCATGCGGGAAAAGAGGCGTAGCGAGTATCTGAGCGAGTCCATTTGGTTGTATTGCAAATAGACGTAAGCATTGTATTTCTATCCCCTGCGTTACTTAACGTATTGTAATAGCCATTATCACGCTCGGTTGTAAAAGCTATACATGTACTACCTGCGGTGAGGGTTGCAGGTCGTCGGGAGGTAGTTTGACTGATATTACCGGTAACCCAATTGTTGGTGCTCAGTCCGAAAATAAAGGAAGGCGAAGTGGCAGCGCCTTGATAGACAAAAATCTGGTCGCCCGTGGTACCGAGGGAAATACCGCTGATGGTAAGCGCCTGAACCGTACCCTTCGGAATTGCCGAACTGGCGGTCCATGTAAGCGTTCCTTCATTGGTAGCCAATGATGTTCCGTTCCATCCGTTGTCGGTAAATTTTATTTGTGTGCCTGCTGCTAGATCCACAAGATTGACCCAGCTAATGGCATCGGGGTCATCTCCATTGAAAGCCAGAATGGCAATATCTCCTGGAGTTAAGACCGTTTGCGCAAAACAGAAACAGGTGTTAAGTAGAAAAACCAAGGCAGTGCATTTTCTCATGTTGAGTAATTATTTTGTACTGCAAGTAAGTCATTGATCTTTAGCACACCAAAAACATTTTAGGGAAATTTCAAGCATGGATTTGTGGCTCGCTCCGAATGTACTTTGGGAAACGTTCTTTGCGAGCCGCGGTGATCATTGCGGTAAATGTCTTGCAAGGTTGCAAGGATGAGGTAGAAGGAATTCATTACCGGAACCTTTGTCGAAAATTATAATTACTATGAAAAACAACACGACCTATTATCAATTCATTCTCGACCGCAGCGGATCGATGAGTGATGTTCGATCAGCCACTCTGGAGGCGTTTAATTCGCACATCGAAAGCATTCGCAAAGCAGCATTGAAATTTCCTGAGCAGAAGTTTCGCGCGTCACTATGCACATTCAACGATACGGTTGAGCACCCTTTAGTTGAAGTGAATTTAGAAGATTTCAAGCCGTTGAATTTACGTTCGTATGATACCACAGGTAGCACAGCGCTTTTGGACGCCATTGGTCACTCGGTTCATCGCATTCGCACGGAGCATGCAAAGGAGCTCGATAAAGGCAAAGCATCGGTGGTGGTAATTATCATGACGGATGGCATGGAGAATGCATCACGGCTCTACTCATTTCCGGAAATCTCCCGTTTGATTGCTCAGCTTGAGGCCACTGATTTTTGGACGTTCACCTTCTTGGGTGCGGATTTGGATGCGTTTGAAATCGGTCGCATGTTGAATATTCGTGAAGCCAATACCAAATCCTTCTACAAGTCGGAGATGGTTGACACGCTTAGTGAAATGAGTGTGGCGATGGAATCGTATATGGAGGAAAAGAAATCGGGAAGAGTCAAGAAAAATTTTTTGAAATGATTTGATTTGAATTACATTTTCCCTCCTAAACAAAAGCAATGAAGGTTCATCTCATCAAAGCCAATGATTTTGATTCTGCGGGGTATACCGGGTTAATGACGCTATTACAATCATTTCCCGGACCCCTGCAATTCAAAACATCTGAAACGCTCTTGTTGGATGAATTCGGAGATGCCTTAGTCTATGGAAGTCGGAAGGAAGAATTCACCCAGAACAAATTTCCGACATACAACATGGTGAACGAATCGTTGGCCTATCCAAGAACGGTGAAAACACTGACATGGCGTCAATTGTTTGACGCTTGCAATAAGTATAGGAGAAAAAATAACATTGCCGATGTTGACCATGTCATTCTGCTTACGAGCACTGCGAATGAAAGCAATTGGTTCGGTGCGGCGGATGAACACGCCAACAATTATTTCATTCATACTGTGCATTGGAGTGATTTTTTTGGTTCCGGTGTTGACGACAAGTATCCGCTGGCGTATGAAGTCGTGAGTTGGGTGTTACGCCGACAAATGTTTAGCTCTGCGCGACAAGGTCATGAAAGTTACCATGCGGAACCCCGCGGTTGTATGATGGATTTTTGTAAGAACAAACTGGAGATCATTCTTAAAATGCGCACGGGTGACATTTGCTCATCATGCATGAATCGCATCAAAGAGCGGGATGTTTCAAGAACCTTACTTACACAAATTTTTCAGTTCTACGACGAAGTAAGCCGCTTTTTGAAATGGCGAGAACGAGCCGCTTTTATGCATCAACCGGGTAGGATAGAATTTCGTGGCGCGATGCAGAAAATTTATTTGACGGATTTCGGTGGACTGGAAATAAAACTGAATCCAATGCAGCGTGCGTTGTACATTCTGTTTATGCGGCATCACGAGGGTATTGAATTGACATCGATTCAAGATCATCGGGCAGAGTTGGAGAGATTATACTCCACCTTCAGCAATGCTGGGGATATTCGGAAGATGCAAGACTCCATGCAACGTTTGTGCGATCCTTCCTGTGATGCCATCAACATCCAACTTTCCAGAATTCGTAGGGCATTTAGGGAGGCACTTGGCGAGGAGATGGCCTTGCATTACAGCATTGAAAGGAGCCATAACCCAGGTGATTTTCGCTTTAAAATTTCACTGAATCGGGAGTGGGTTGAAGGGCTTCATTGAACATTACATTGCATTTCACGTGATCCTTATCCGTGGTGATCAGGATGATTTCAATTGCAGGTGGATAACATTCCGATACTTGAGAAATATGCTAAAGCAATCCAAACGAGACCTTTGATAAGAAAAAAAAGGAAACCCGCAATACCCATACGCTTGAGCCATTGTACCGTTTTATGCTTTCGACTTTCCTCCATTTCAATCGCAATGTAAACACATCAATCTAATCCTGCGTTACTTCATTGTGATTCAAATGTCGATAGGAATTATAGTAATGAGCAGACTAGTGGAGTATATCCTCGGTTTATAGTTCTTTCGCTATCGCTTTTACAATTGAAGGTCCTTCGTATATGAAACCTGTATAAAGCTGAACCAAATCAGCACCTGCTTGGATTTTTTCACGAGCGTCATCGATGGTGTGAATACCTCCGGAGGCGATGATAGGAAATGTTCCACCGGATTTTGTCTTGAGATATCGAACAACGGCCGTGCTCCTTTCTCTCAGGGGTTTACCGCTCAATCCACCGGCACCAATGCCATCGACAACTTCTTTTGCGGTATTCAGATCTTCACGTGAAAGAGTGGTGTTGGTGGCTACCACTCCGTCTAATTGTGTGAGAGATATGATTTCAATGATATCGTCTAATTCGGACTCACTCAAATCGGGAGCAATCTTCAGTAGTATGGGTTTGCGTTTTGTCTTCTGATGATTTCGAAGTTGCAACGCATTCAAAAGTGAAGTGAGTGGCGCCTTGCTCTGCAATGAGCGCAGACCAGGAGTATTTGGAGAGCTCACATTCACCACAAAAAAATCAACCACATCAAACAGTGCATCGAAACAAATGAGATAATCTGCTTCAGCGCCATCGTTGGGTGTGTCCTTGTTTTTTCCGATATTTCCACCAATCAAAATCTTTGTATTTCTTTCTTTCAATCTTTCTGCTGCGGCCAACACTCCTGCGTTGTTAAAGCCCATCCGATTGATGAGCGCGTGGTCTTTTTTCAAACGAAACAAACGAGGTTTGGGATTGCCTGATTGTGGACGAGGAGTAAGCGTGCCGACCTCCATAAAACCGAAGCCCAGTGCGTCCATTTCATGGCTCCATCGCGCGTCTTTATCAAAGCCGGCAGCAAGGCCTACTCTATTTTCAAAATGCAATCCCATCAACGTGACGCCCTTACTGATTTTCTTGCCAAACACCAAGTGATGAATGATCGGAATTCTTATGGTTAGAGACAATAAGTCCATGGCCAAATAGTGACTTCTCTCTGGTGAAAGCAAAAAGAATACAGGTCGAATCAGCCATTTATAAAACATGACGCGAATGTAAAATGATTGTGACCTGCGGTTGAAAACTCTGTTCATATATCAATCTAACGTCGAGGTCAGAGGGTAATCTGAAATGATAGTTTTGAAAAAACCGAAACACTTCATCGCATTATGCTAGCGATCTTTGGTAAAAAGAAATTAAACACCGAGCGATTAGCTCACATGTTCGCCCATCAAATGATCACGATGGTTGAATCAGGTTTCGAGGATGTGGCTGGCTTTATCAACGACTCACCCGAATTTGTTTTAAACCCGTGTATTCAGAAAGAGGACGACGGAAAGTTTCTCCTCATTGTTATTGCAGGAAACTTCACATATATGTCGCAACACTTCGAAGACAATCTGCGACTTGAAGTCATGCATTACTGTGTGGAGAAGTTCGCACCCGTTTTTAACTTTACTACAGCGGAGTTTGAAGCCAAGGTAAAAGAGTACCGCGATTTTATCATGAAGGCGAATTCACCCTCTAAAAACCCGATTTACGCCATGTCGAAAGGTGTTTTCTGGAAATATAATTTGTGTGCATTTCAAGAAGAATACTTCAAATCTCATCGCACACCCAATCCCATTTTTCTAAAAAACCTGGATGAAATTATGCGTAATTTCTTATGGGACTGGGATGAGTTCAATGAGAAATTCAAATTGGTGTCATTGCGTGCGGCATAAAGAGTTTAGTTTAGATTGAGTTGATTGTTTTTTAGTTTGAATTGAGTTCAAGAAAGAAGGTACGGTTACCTTCTTTTTTGTTTTGCCTACTTTCTATCTCTAAGAGCCTCGCGCTTGAGATCTTTGTCTTTGGTGTCGGCACGTTTATCGCCAACATTTTTACCCTTCGCAATTGAAATTTTCAATTTGGCGTAGCCCTTATCATTGATAAATAGCAACACAGGAACGATCGTTATTCCAGTATCACGAAGTTTCCGATCGATTTTACGCAGTTCAGTCTTTTGCAGCAGTAGCTTTCTTTCGCCGCGTTCCTTATGCTTGGTATAGCCGGCGTTTTCGTATGGCGCGATATACATATTCAGCACAAACAATTCGCCATTTCGCATTTTACAATAAGCATCAGCGATGTTTGCTTTGGATTGTCTGATACTCTTGATCTCAGAACCTGACAATACAATTCCAGCAATAAAATCATCCAGTAAAAAATACCGAAATGATGCTTTTCTATTTCTGATTTCAGGTGTCATGGCGAACCGCCAAAGATATGCCTCAATTCATTCTAAATGAGCCCCAACCTCAGAAGGGCAGTCTCGAAGCTTACTTTTTGAGTTACCTGATCAGAAAAAACTATTCACCCAGCAAACGACTGAGCGATTTCGCCGCCTCTGTATAATCGGGCTTGAGTGCCAATGCCTGACGATAATCCTGCTCCGCCAATTTCATCTTGTTCATGCTTTCATGGGCCAACCCTCTGTTGTAAAAGGCCTGAAAATACTCGGGATACAATTCTATTGCACGGGTGAAATACTGCGACGCACTGTCGTAGCGCTGCAAATATTCCAGATGGATAAAGCCTTTATTGAAGTACGCACCAACAAAATTCTCATCGCGCTTCAAAATGCTGTCGTAACATGCAAAGGCCTCGTTATAACGAGTCTTATCACGATACCCGGTCTCTTGTAAAAACATGGCCTTGTTGTACCATGCCTCCACGCTGCCCGGCTTGAGTGCAATAGCCGAGGTGTAATAATCCTTTGCCAAATCATTTTTCTGAGCCGCATAAATCAGTCCTGTCTCAATATAGGATTCGTAGTACGACGGATTCACTTCCAGCGATGTCATGTAAGCTGATAAAGCTTCATCCGTATCGCCCATGGTTTTGTACAATCGTCCGCGCAGGTAATACGCATATGGCTCATACTGATCCTTTCTCAATGCCGTATTGATATGCGCCCTAGCAATGGAAAAGTTTCCGAGCACGATATCAAGTCCTGCTTTTTTGAGCAAGCACATCACATGAGTTGAATCACAGCTGATACATCGTTTGTAGTCGTCATAAGAAGCATCATATTTTTTCTGGGTGAAATAGAACTCTCCTCTCATCAGATAGGGTTCGGTGCGATTAGAATCAGCTGCTACCGCGCGATTCATATCTTCAAGGGCCTGTTGTTGATCTCCCTTCTCTATCCAATAACGAGCGCGTTCCAAATACGGCATTACATCATCAGGGCGGGCAATGATATTCTGATTGAGCACCTTCAACACGCTGTCAGTGGCATTCTCAGAATCATTGTTGCTAGCAGATCCACCACAGGAGACCATACCAACCAGACAGCTTAGTAAGAAATAGAATTGAAACTTCATGAACATAAAAAGCCCCGCTCAATGCGGGGCTCAAATATCTGCATAAATCAGCGGCTTTGATCAGGCATTGGCAAGTGCCTTCGCCTGAATAGCTTCGTGCAACTTCGTCTCAATGGTTGCGAGCAAGTCAGGATTGTCTTCCAAAATCTGCTTCACTGCATCGCGTCCTTGGCCAAGCTTGGTGTCTTCAAATGAGAACCATGACCCACTCTTTTTCACCACACCGTAATCCACGCCGAGATCAATGACCTCACCCAAACGGCTGATACCATGTCCGTATATGATGTCGAACTCTGCATGACGGAAAGGCGGAGCCACTTTATTCTTAACCACCTTTACTTTGGTTCGGTTACCAATCGGTGTCTCACCATCCTTGAGTTGTTGTGAGCGACGGATATCCAAACGTACCGAAGCATAAAACTTCAGCGCGTTACCACCGGTGGTGGTTTCAGGGTTACCAAACATCACTCCGATTTTCTCCCGCAACTGGTTGATGAAAATGCAACAGCATCCTGTTTTGCTGATGGTGGCTGTGAGTTTTCTCAGCGCCTTCGACATCAAACGTGCTTGCACACCTACGTTGCTATCGCCCATTTCACCCTCAATCTCTGAACGTGGCGTGAGCGCCGCAACAGAGTCAATGACGATAAGATCAATGGCTCCTGAACGGATGAGATTATCTGCGATTTCGAGTGCCTGCTCTCCGTGATCAGGTTGTGAGATGAGCAAATTCTCTGTGTCTACTCCTAATGCCTCTGCATAGAATTTATCGAAAGCGTGCTCAGCATCAATGATGGCACAGATGCCTCCCGACTTCTGACACTCCGCCATCGCATGAATGGCCAACGTTGTTTTACCTGAAGATTCAGGACCATATATCTCGATGATTCTCCCTTTCGGATAGCCACCGATACCCAGGGCCATATCCAGGCCAAATGACCCCGTTGAAATGGCTTCGATTTGTTCGGTCGCCTCGGCGCCCAACATCATCACCGCACCTTTGCCATACGTTTTCTCCAACTTGTCCATCGCCAGCTGAAGAGCTTTCATTTTTTCTTTATTGACTTCGCCCATATTATTAGATTTTTCGTGAATTTTTCGCAATGTACAGGGGGGTTATTGTAACCAATTTACAAAGCAGAATAATTTATCAGCAGGCATTCAACAATGCCAATGAAACCGACACTTTCCGATGGAATAACCGGGAATAATTTCCCCTGAAACAATTACAACTCCACGATGATTCCGATGCTCGGTAATACGGTGCCTGTAGATTCATCAATGAAATTGGGCAAGTAACTTCCGGGGTTATTGGTATCCACAACGGGATTGCCCAATGCATCTCGTTGAACATCCAAACTCGGTTTGAGCGGAGTGGAACTGCCGTAGACATTTTGGATATCCATAAACAAATCCAGCGACCACCGTGTGAAAAACCATTTTTTGTCGATGCGAATATCCAACTGATGAAAGGGGCTAATACGTTGAGAATTGAGGCGGCTCCAATCGGGAGTGGCCACACGAAGTGCATCCCATACAGGAATGCGCATAGAGTAATCCACGTTGTCGGGAGTGTAGGGCAAACCACCGCTGTAGCGAAACACGCCCCCTACTTCCCAATTCTTTCCGAACTTTTTTCCAGCAGTAACACTAACGAGGTGGCGGCTATCCCAACTGGATGGCCTCCATTCTCCGGTGATGCCTGTAAACTCGCTGTGCACATAGGTATAGGCAAGTATTCCGTAAAATCCTTTGAAGAGCTTTTGCTGCGCCATAATTTCTACTCCGTAAGAGCGACCTCTGCCATCAGATAGTAACGCTTCATTGCCTACCGTACCAAAATCAGCACCCAGATTGGCCAAACTCACTCCCTTGCTCACACTGATGGGATACTGATCATAGTATTTGTAAAAACCCTCGGCGCTGACAACGGCATTGCGTTGCTCAAAAGCATATTGCAGGCCACCGCTCACTTGACGATTGCGAATGAATTTCATGGCGCGATTTACTTTCACCTGATTCTCTACAAAACCCAAAGCGATGTATGAGGGTTGTTGAAAATAAATACCTGTACCTGCATTGAAAGACAGTTGTCGGGTAATGTTGTAGCGCAGCGCGAGGCGTGGCGATACCTGATTGACCAGGTTACCCATGTGTTCGTTGAAATCATTTCCATCGGCGCGAACCCCTGCCGAAAGCACTGCCTTACCGATTTGCGTGCTCCCCTGAATAAATGAATAGTACTTCAGCATTTTGAAGTCATTGCTGTATTCGGCTAGCAGCGTGGTATCTGCAGATGGCAGAGGAACCTGAAAAAAAGAATGATTATCATACAATGCGTATTCCATACCTGCACCGTACAACAGCTTCCATTGGTCGCCGAAGAACTTCTGCTCTATTCGCAGTTTATTCTCCTGTTCCGTGCTACTATAATCAAAGGTTTTCGGAAGTGTATCATCATTCTTAAGGTACTTGTATGCGGTATTGCGCAACATATTTCGGCTAGCGATAACGCTGATTCGGCTTTTGTTGAGATAGTGATCCCACTTCACTCCGAAAGAATAATTCCATTGATTATTGACCACGAGATTGTCTAACAAATATTTGTTGCGCTCGAAATTCTCGCTCGTTGTATCATCATCAAGTTTGAGGTTCAATTGAAACTGATCCAGAGCACCGAGTGAGATCACAGTTAGTTTGTTTTTGTCGTTGATATCCCACTTCCATTTGAGGTTATAGTCGTTATACGTTGGAAGAAACGGCAATTGCAGCAGAGAGAAAAGACCTTGCAGATAGCTGCGACGAACGGTCAATAACATTCCTGAATTTTTCCCGGTGGGACCATCGATGGTAACTCCCAAGTCAGAACTTCCCACAACGAAATTGGCGGTATACTTATCCAGTCGTGGATCTCTGAATTCAAACTCCATCACGCTGCTGAGCGCATTGCCGCGGGCGGCGGGAAAAGAGCCCGTATACAATTCAACCTCTCGGATGAGATCCACATTGATCATCCCCACGGGGCCGCCACTTGCTCCTTGAGTAGCGAAGTGATTGATATTGGGGATTTCGATACCATCGATGTAGAAACGATTTTCATTGGGTGCTCCGCCGCGAATGACAATATCATTTC
>CAZKRL010000050.1:0-13808 GCA_964555295.1 uncultured Comamonadaceae bacterium
TTTCTTGCGCTGCACGGGTATTGTACAAAGGGTTGATAATGGGCTGGGCCAAATCGATTCGACCTGCGAACGGCTCATAGTCATTCCATGCCTCGAGATAGTGATGATCAGGAGCCATATATGTGCAAATGCTTCCCGTTTCATCTGCAAAAAGATTGAAGCAAACAGAGGCCTTCACTTTTTTAAGTCCTGCAACAAAGGCGTCCTTGTCGTTATACGAATACGCGGGGTTGGTTCCATAAATGATTAGCACATCCACTGTGCCGGCGTTCATTTCATCAACCAAAGATTTCATGCCACTATCACTACCCGCGAAGAGACGAAGCGGCGATTGGCGATTCACCGTTTTGTTATCATTGCCGAGAACTGTATTGATAGCCGCAACAACCGCTTGAACATTTGGATCATTAGAACCCGCTACTACAATGCTCTCCCCTTTGGATGCATTCAACGCGTCTACTGCCGATTGAATCTGAGTATCAGCGCCTTCAACGCTTGCGCTTCCACCTTGAAGTTTAGCGTAGATCGCTGCTACAACAGCACCTTCCTGAGAAGGGCGTATTGGACAACGCACATCACTGTTTGAGCCAGTGAGCGACATATTCGATTCAAACTGAAAATGCTTGCTCATCCAGCCGTTTTCAGGTTTGCGAGTTTCCTTGTATTGAGAAGTGAAAGCCACGGGGGTGAGCCATGTACCTAGGAAATCAGCGCCAACACTCACAATAGTCTTCGCTGTAGAAAAATCATATTGAGGAACACTTCCACTATAAGCGGCAGATAAGCCATTGTATGAAATCGTATCGTACTGTACATGCTTCACCTTGCCAGCGTACTTGTCAGAAAATATCTGAATAGCGCGACGAGTTGAAGGACTGATAACAGTGTTACTGAGAATACGTATGTTCGATGCGGCGCTCAGAGCGGCTTTCATCTCAGCATCGAGCGAATTCCAATCAATGTCGGAACCCTTGCGCGGACCTTTCAGACGAGCACCATCATACAAACCCAAAACAGAAGCATTCATCCTGGAATTCAATGCCCCTTTGGAAATTCCGAACTCCTTGTTGCCCTTGATGAATACCGGGCGACCCTCGCGGGATTTCACCAACAGATTGCCATAGTCTTGTCCGTCGTAATAAGTAGACGCATAAAAATTTGCAACACCGGGTGTTACTTCCTCGGGCTTAACGACGTATGGAATGGATTTCACCACCGGGGTTTCGCACGCTGCGAGTGTAGCAGCAGCAAGACCAAAGCCCATGAACTTTAGGAAGTCACGGCGACCCGTATTGGCTTCCTGCAGTTTTTCATCGGCCAGGAATTGTGTTGAACCCTGACGTTCGGTGAATTCATTTGAAATGGCTTCCTTCGCGGAATCCGTGGTCTTGAGCTCATCGTAGCTGGACCAGTATTTGTTTTTTATTCCCATGGATAAAAATCCTCTGTGATTCAATTAATAGTGACACTTTCCACATTCCCAGCCGCCCAGTTCGCGAACGGTAGCTTTACCGTCTTCCATCACATCACGGATGGTGCGCTGACCTAGTGCTGAAGCTTTGTAACGCTCATGCATCTCTTGGTAGTATGCGTTGCTATTGAGATCCACTTCCTTTTTGTTGTGGCACTCAAGACACCAACCCATAGTAAACGGCCGTTTCTCCAACTTCACTAAACCGACCAGGTCGTCTTGACCATTGATTTCCTCAGCTGTTGGCACGTGGCCGCCGATGTATTGATTTTGCGGACCATGGCAATTTTTGCAATCTACCTTTCCTACTGCAACGTGGGTCGAGTGATTGAAGTAAACGTGATCCGGCAAGTTGTTCACCTTGTTCCAAACGATTGGCTTTTGCTCATAGCCCTCGATGTACTGCCCGCTGGCAGGATCAAAACCTATTGCTGCATAAATTTTTGCGATTTCCTTTTCGCCTGAAATTGCTCCCTTCTTTATGCCCTTGTGACAGTTCATACAAACGTTTACAGACGGAATACCCGCGTGCTTTGATTTAGAGGCGCTGCTGTGGCAATACTGACAATCAATTTCATTTTGACAATTGTGGATGGCGTGAGAGAACCAGATGGGCTGATCAGGGGTGTAACCATCGTAAACGCCAATGTCCATTAGTGAGTTGTAACCCACCACTGAGAAGTAACAGAACAAAAGAAAACCAATAACGGACACGAATTTTTTATTTTCCCACATCCACTTTTTAGACATGCCCCAATAGGACATTGCGGGTATAGGTTCGAGGCCCTCGCGCTCGCGCATCGCGTTTCTGAGTGAGCGTGAAATATTGGCTGCAGATACAGCGATGATAGCGATGATCGTTCCAAGAATGATGAGCCATATTGCAGTGTCACTGTCCTCCCCTTCATTTTTAGCCGCTTTGATTTCATCGAGCGTTAAACATTTGTTTGTGGCTGCTGTTGTTGCTCCGCCCGCTGCAGGCCCGGCTTTCACGTAGGCAAGGATGTCTTTGATTTCTGCCTCTGTAACGGCTTGGTTTTGCATCCATGCATTTTTTGGAACCCACTTGTCAACGAGTGCCTTGATGTATGCATCGCCGGTGCCCGCTGCTGCCTGCGGATTTTGAATCCACTTCACAAGCAGAGCATCCTTGCCCTTCCAGCGGGACTCAAGACCCTGGAGCCCTGGAGCAGCGAGAACCTCTTCAGAAATTTTGTGACAAGAAGCACAATTCGCTTTGAACAAAGCTTCGCCTTTGGTGGCGTCACCGCCCTCGAAAATTCCAGCAATTGCCGGTGAAATTCCGAGGAACAAGAGCGCTATTGCCGCAGCGATGCTACGTTTTGCGCTACTTTTTATCCTCTTCATCATGTAAAATTATCGTTTAAAAATGCAGGTTTGGATTGCGGCAAATTTATACGCTCAGAGGCCATGACATTTTCATGACGGAGATATTACCAACAATTTAAAATTATTCCAAATAAGAGGATTTCGGAAATTTACATTTCACCTCCAAATACTTATCTGCATTGAAATTGAACCATAGCTGCTGCGGCTTACAAAGACCTTCTTAAGTTTGCCAAGAATGAAACAAACGATAGTTATCATCATTGTTAGCATTGCATCCCTTACTGCGCAATCACAGACCGACACGCTTTCGGCACGACAGCGATGTTCGACCTCTCTGACGGCACAAGATGGCGGCAAAATAACCGTGACCGCCGATTCTTCTATCGTGCGGCTAGAGCGCAACAACCGTGGCTTCAAAGACATGAAGGGGTATCGCATTCAAATTTTTCTAGGGTCTGTAGAAGAAGCAAAAAAGAAGCGCAACGAATACCTCTCAACAGGCTTGCCTTACTCATCATATGTCAAGCAAATTGTACCGGAACACGCCATCGAAATTGGTGATTTCGTCACAAAACATGAAGCACAGCGCGCTCTTAAAGAATTGAAAAAAACTTTCTCATCTGCTATTATAGTGACCACCGTCATCGAACCTCCAAAATACAAAACCAAATAGATTACCATGCCATTCTACCATCAACTCGGCGCTATTCCACCCAAGCGGCACACCATATTCGATAAGCCCGGCGGTGGATTGTACTACGAGCAACTTTTTGGAACAGAAGGTTTCCATGGCATGAGTTCCTTGCTGTATCATGTGCATCGCCCCACAATGATTCGGGAAATTGGTGCATCGAAAGATGTTGCCCCGATTGCAGCGGTGAGTCGCAATATCACGCCAAGAATGTTGCAAGGCTGGAACGTCGCGCCGGCTGAAGACTTCCTCGAAAGTCGAATACACCTCATGTTCAACAATGACCTCAATATTGCTGTAGCCGCACCGCAAAAGGGTAATGCTGATTATTTCTACAAAAACGCTGATGCCGACGAGCTGATATTCGTGCACAAGGGCAGCGGTAAACTCCGCACCATGTTGGGCACTCTCGACTTTTCGTATGGCGACTACCTGATAGTTCCAAGAGGAATGATTTACCAAATACAGTTCGATTCAACCGACAATCGATTGCTTTTTGTAGAATCGTTTTCACCGATACTCACGCCCTCAAGATACAGAAATGAATTCGGGCAATTGCTAGAGCACTCGCCATTTTGCGAGCGCGATTTACGCAGACCAAAAGATTTAGAAACTCATGATCAGATCGGAGAATACCGAATCATGATTCGCAAGCAGAATACATTACATGAAGTGATTTATGACTCACATCCATTTGATGTGATTGGCTGGGATGGCTACAATTATCCCTATGCATTCAGTATTCATGACTTCGAACCCATCACCGGACGTGTGCATCAACCGCCGCCCGTGCATCAGACATTCGAAGCGCACAATTTCGTAGTATGCTCATTTTGTCCGCGACTCTACGATTATCACCCCAGATCCATCCCTGCGCCATACAATCATAGCAACATCGACAGTGATGAGGTACTGTATTATGTAGATGGTGATTTCATGAGCAGAAATCATGTTGACAAAGGTTACTTCAGTTTACATCCCGGGGGCATTCCACATGGGCCACACCCTGGGGCGTATGAGCGCAGCATCGGCCAGAAGCAGACGGGCGAACTTGCGGTAATGATTGATACCTTCAAGCCACTGATGCTTACGGCTGCAGCGTTGAACATTGACGACAAGACATATCAATATTCCTGGCTTGAAAAAGACAGAAAATAATTTACACCTATGACATTAGTAGACACCACCTCAGCGCAATTGCCCAAAGTAGTGGCAGACGCACAAGACTTTCTGCCCTTACTCGGCACTGATTACGTTGAATTATATGTTGGCAATGCAAAACAGGCGGCACACTATTACATGAGTGCCTGGGGTTTCAAGCCGCTCGCATATCGCGGACTTGAGACAGGGTCACGCGACACGGTTTCATATGTTCTCGAGCAAGATAAAATTCGTCTCATCCTCACCTCGCCGTTGGCTCCCGGGGGCGCAATCAATGAGCACATCAACCAACATGGTGATGGCGTTAAAGTAATTGCACTTTGGGTGGATGACGCTGAAAAAAGCTGGAAGGAAACTACCTCTCGTGGCGCCGTAAGTTGCATGTCGCCTCAAGTGTTAGAGGATGAAAACGGAAAAGTTGTGCTGAGCGGTATCTGCACCTACGGAGAAACTCAACACATTTTCGTAGAACGAAGACAATACAATGGTCTCTTTCTGCCTGGCTTCAAAGCTTGGAATCCATCTTTTCAATCAACCAACGTAGGCCTCAAGTTCATTGACCACATGGTAGGTAATGTGGGGTGGAATGAGATGAATAAATGGTGTGAATTTTATGCGAAGGTCATGGGATTTGCACAACTCGTTTCATTCGACGACAAAGACATCAGTACCGAGTATACAGCCCTTATGAGCAAGGTGATGAGCAACGGCAACGGACGCATCAAATTCCCCATCAACGAGCCGGCAACCGGAAGAAAAAAATCTCAAATCGAGGAGTACATTGATTTCTATCAAGGCGCGGGGGTGCAGCATATTGCAGTAGCCACAGATAATATCATCGACACCGTAACGGCATTGAAATCTCGTGGAGTAGAATTTCTTACTGTTCCTGCCACCTATTACGAAGACGTTCTAGACCGTGTAGGAAAAATTGACGAAGACCTTGCGCCCTTGCGAGATTTGGGGATTTTGATTGATCGCGACGACGAGGGATACCTGCTTCAGATTTTTACTAAGCCCGTGCTCGACAGGCCGACCATGTTTTTTGAAATCATTCAGCGCAAGGGAGCAAAGAGTTTTGGCAAAGGAAATTTTAAAGCGTTGTTTGAGGCCATCGAGAGAGAACAAGAGATGCGGGGCACACTTTAGGCCTGCTTTTTAAATACAAATCGATATTTCACAACTTTACCCGGCTCTGAACTTCCTGGAGCCAG
The DNA here is from genome assembly GCA_964555295.1 of uncultured Comamonadaceae bacterium. Lineage (GTDB taxonomy): Bacteria > Bacteroidota > Bacteroidia > Flavobacteriales_D > Sanyastnellaceae > CAZKRL01. The sequence continues at coordinate 5,888 of CAZKRL010000050.1, forward strand.
TTTCGTTTGGGCTAACTTATTCAATACGTACTCTGTCAATTGGCTATTACTCGATTCCAAACTGATGACTTCAATTCTTCCTTCTCGATCAATTTTCAAACTGACCTCTACGAAGCCGTCAGTATTCAAAGCAGTTATCTCAGTGCGCTTTACAGGAGGTACCTGGTCGTAAGCAATGGACCTCATCTCCGGCGAAATAAAAAGTAAGAATAAACCAAAGAGTATTCTCATCGTAAATCGAATTAACAAGTGAATGGTACAGCTATTACGGCTTTAACCATTGACTAACAAAGACCAACCTATCAAGTCTAAGAGATATTCAACGAATCACTTTAATGTAAAGCGAACTGGAACATTGTAGTTCAGCCTTACCGCCCGACCGTTTTGTTTTGCCGGTGTAAATTTCTTCAATTTTTTAACCGCCTTTTCCGCCTCTTTGCTGAGGTTAGGACCTCCCTGAACACCGCGCAAAATCTTAACATTAGAAACGGAACCATCCTTTTCAATAACAAAACCAATGACTACCGTTCCTTGTATATTATTCTCCTTCTCCATTTCAGGATAGCTTATGTTCTCCTGAATGTCCTTTTGCAATTGCAAGTCGCCCCCAGGGTATACTGGCATTTCAGAAGCGAATGTAAGTACCTCCTCCTCCTTTACTTCCTCAATTGGTGCGGCTACAACTTCTTCCACCGGTCCGATTGGTCCGTCCTCACCCTCTTGAGTTGTTGTCGAAATGTTTTGGTCTTGAAGCTCCTCCACAGCAGGCGGCGGATCTTTCACCTCTTCTTCGGTTACCTCAATTTCAGTGAATTTGATTTGCTCAACCGTTGGTGGTGGCGGTGGTGGCGGTGGCGGTGGCGGTGGTGGCGGTGGTTCCTCAGGGTTAGTAGGAGGAGGTGCCAACATCTCAACTATTTTCTCCGCAGGAATATCAGTTGCTTCCTCATGCTTTGCTCCAAAAATGAGCGGACCACCAAAACCCAGTAAGGCAATGGTAACAGTAGCGCCCATGGCTATACCCAATACTTTACCTTGAGACTTCCTCATCTGGTAGGCCCCATACCCTTTGAACTTGTTTTCGAATACCAAGTCATTGCGCTTGGGATTTAGAAGATTCGTCCAGGAAGTATCGAGACTGACCGCTGCAATCACCACCGCAATCAATATGACTACTATCAATCCTGTCATTTTTTGTATCTGCTTATAAGTGGAACTCTCGTTATCACAATTTATTTTTTGCCCTTCTATATCCTTCCTGGCTTTTCAAATCCAATTCGGAAGAACGCATTCTCACAGCAATCGCCTCAGTCTCCGCCATATCTTGAATGGCACGCTTGCGCACATTGCAAATGTTGAGTTCGTCCATTGAGTTGATCACGTTTTTGAATTTGGTTTTTGCCACAGTCTTAATCACCACGAAAGGCGCGGTTTCAGCACCTACTACCTGCTTGTAGGCTTCCTGGTAAGTGGGTTCATCAATTTCCTTTGATTCCAGTTTTTGCTTGAGTTGATTGACTTGATCGTTTACCACGAAATTCTTCTCCAACATGATTTTTCTGAAACCGTCTTTACCGAAAGTTGTCAGTTTCAACTCCGTACTATCTGGCTTGAAAACACCTGTGTAGTAGAAGATTTCGTTTTCATGTTCACCCAACAGAAGAGTAGTCGCCAACGCATCGTCGAGCTTGGTCTTATCTTTCTTATCATCTACTTCCTTCGGATAGATAATCTCCATCGCCTTTGGCTTGGCCAGCGTTGCCGCCAAAACGAAAAACGTAAGCAGCAGAAACGCTAAGTCTACCATTGGGGTCATGTCAATGCGGGCCGAACTCTTCTTCGGTCGCTTCTTGCCATGTTTATCACCGCCGCCGCCTTCTACTATCTCTGCCATGATTACTTAGTATCGAGGTTTGCATCCGCCGTTTCATCTGAGCCGGCGAGACTGGTTACCATGTTGAATTGAAAGATTTGCTTGTCACGAAATACGTCAATGACCTTTTCGATTTTTTCGTATTCCGTGTTTGCGTCTGCTTTAATTGCATATCGCAGACCATCTTCTTTGAGTTGCTCCTTGGTCAAACCTTGTTCTGTTGCATCTTCCACGAAAGCATAATAGCCTTCCTGAATCCAAGAACCGAGCTGATTATTCAAAGAATCAAGAGGAATGCCTTTGCCAGCCTTATCCATGGCCTCTTTCATATCATCCTCAGCGTTGATATATTGCCCGAGCAACTCTACCGGCATACCAAAGGTTCCCATCTTGGAGAAACTCTCTACCTGTTCGACATTGAGTTGCATCTGCGGGTAGCGCGACATCATTCTTGCGACAAGTTTCTCCCGAACTGTTCTGCCACTGATATCGAAGTATGCCCGACCTAATGTATCGATAGTAATCAGCATCACCTTTTCTGGCAATTGCGTCAACGATACAGAATACGGTGGATCCGCCTTAATGGGTTCCATATTGCGGAATTTCGCGGTAAGCATGAAGAAAGTCACCAACAGAAACGCCAAGTCGACCATAGGGGTCATGTCAAGACTGGGTGCGCTCTTGGGGATTTTTAATTTCGGCATTGCGAAAGGCTGATTTTAAATCAATTCTTTGAAGCAAAAGTTTGAGCAACAGAGAATGTTGCCTCATCAATGCCATAAGTCAATTGATCGATACGATTGCTGAAGAAGTTGTACAACAAAATGGCGAGCGCCGACGCAAGGATTCCGAGGAATGTGTTTACCAATGCTTCAGAGATACCTACAGAAAGTTGAGCTGGATCGGGCACACCAGCTGCCATCGCAGAGAATGACTTGATCATACCTGATACTGTTCCAAGCAGTCCGATCAATACACCCAGCGAAGCAGAGGTAGAAAGGATAACGAGGTTTTTGGAAAGCATAGGCATTTCAAGAGCAGACGCTTCCTCAAGTTCCTGCTTGAGCGCGTTGACTTTGGTTTCCTTATCCAGCGTGTTGTCATTGGCTAGCGACTTGTATTTCTCAAGTCCAGCGCGCATTACAGCGCCCACCGAACCTTTTTGCTTATCACATGCAGCAATTGCTCCATCGATATTGCCCTGATTGAGCATGCCGCGAACGTTGTGAATGAATTTATCAACGCTGCCAGTTCCGCGGGCGGCGAACAAACTCACAAGGCGCTCAACGAAGAAAGTGATTACGATGATATTCACTGCGATAAGAAAAGGAACAATGAATCCTCCCTTGTAGATGGTGCCGTACAAGTTACCATCGATGGGATGTCCGAGATGTGGATCACCTCCCTCGAAATTGGCCGGGTTTCCCAGGATGAACATGTAGATGATTACTCCGACTACAAGGGCTACCGGAATAGCGATGTAAGGGAAAATGGAACTGAAACTGGATTTGCCTGTGGCTGCCTTTTGCGTTGGTTTCATGATTCTTTAATTAGCGATGGTTGTAAATCGAATTTTAAATTTTGGGTGCCAAACATACAAAACGATTTGTATCAAAATTGCATTTCTACCGACACCTCTGTAAATAACATTGAAAAGTGGCGAAAGTACTACGCTTTTCGCCAGTTTGCATTGCACGCCCCACCGGTCTCGGTGATGTGATTAACCGCTACGGCGGTTCTCAATGCCTCGTCTATAGCTCTTCCAAGCGGGAGGTTATTGATAAGTGTATGCTGAACGACTCCGTTCTTATCGATGATATAAAGTCCGCGATACGATATCATTGGGCCCGTGGCCACCAATTGGCCATTAGCGTCTCTCGAGTATTCGCCGGCAAGACAGCCGAATGCATCAGAGATGGTTTTTGAGGAATCAGAAACAATCGGATAAGTGACCCCCTGAATTCCACCATTTTCGCGAGCCACTTGATGCCATGCCCACAACGTGCGCTCTGAATCAACGCAACAGCCGACCACGGCAATATTTTCCTTCTCAAAATCTTTCAGTTGATCCTGAAAGGCCAATACCTCTGAGTTGCACACGCCGGTAAACGACTTGGGAAAAAAAAAGAAAATCACAGTTTGTTTCCCTGCAAATTGTTGAAGTGAAAAGCCGTCAATCTGCTTTCCGTCGGCAGTGATGGCTTTGGCGCTGAAATGAGGCGCCTTCTTTCCTATTAAATTTTCCATATTCAAATAACAGACTTTGAGTTCATTTGGTTCACATGTGCAAGGCTCGTTTGCCAGTGGCGTCGAGAGCAGCCTCCCGCAATGATTCGGTGAATGTAGGATGTGCATGACTCATGCGAGCAATATCCTCAGCGCTAGCCCGAAACTCCATCGCTACAACTGCCTCAGCAATCATGTCGGCAGCGCGCGGCCCGATGATATGCACGCCCAGTATTTCATCTGTTTCTGTATGGGCCAACACTTTCACGAATCCATCGAGATCCATGCTGGCACGTGCCCTGCCACTCGCTTTGAATGGAAAAGACCCTGACTTATATGCAACACCACTTTGCTTCAATTCTTCTTCGGTTTTGCCTACGGAGGCAACTTCAGGCCAAGTATACACCACGCCAGGAATCAAGTTGTAATCAATATGCGGCTTCTGACCTGCGATGGTTTCGGCTACATAAACACCTTCCTCTTCTGCTTTGTGCGCGAGCATTGCTCCACGCACCACATCACCGATAGCATATATTCCCTTGACACTGGTTTCCAAGTGCTCATTTACAACAACACGTCCGCGCTCGTCGGTGGTGAGCCCTATATTTCCCAGTCCCAATGCCTCCGTATATGCCTTGCGTCCGACAGCAACGAGCACATAATCTCCATCTACCGCAATCTCTTGTCCAGAAGGACTATCAGCTTTCACTGTAACCGACTTTCCCTTCACCGAGACTCCTTTCACCTTGTGCGAGAGTAAAAATTCAAAATTGGATTTCTTCAACACTTTCTGCAGCTCCTTGCCAAGAGCGCGATCCATGGTTGGTATGATGCTATCAGCATATTCTACAACCGTAATCTTTGAACCGAGCCTGCCATAAACGCTTCCCATCTCAAGACCAATTACACCGCCGCCGATAATGATCATATGTTTCGGCACTTCTTTGAGTTCAAGCGCTTCGGTGCTGGTGATTACCCGTTTTTTATCGATCTCTATAAACGGAAGAGATGCCGGTTTTGAACCCGTGGCAATAATTGCATTTCGGGTTTTTATCTCCTCAATGCTCCCATCTTCCTTGGTGATGGCAACAGTGGTAGAATCCTTGAACGCCCCATGACCATGAAATACATCGATTTTATTCTTCTTCATCAGGAACTGAATTCCGGCAACAGTCTGGTCAATTACCTGTTGCTTGCGCTTAATCATCTGCGGCAGATTTACTGTTGGTGCTGATTTGAGATCAATGCCGTGTTCTTTGAATGTATGCACTGCATTGTGATAGTGCTCCGAAGAATCCAACAATGCTTTACTGGGGATACAGCCCACGTTCAAGCATGTTCCGCCCAGTGTTTTGTATCTCTCCACCAGCGCGGTCTTCAACCCTAGCTGAGCGCATCGTATTGCGGCAACATACCCTCCAGGGCCTGAGCCAATTACCGTAACGTCGTATGTATTCATATACTAAATTATCGTGTGCGAAATTAGAGGATGCTTCTGTTGCTGCGCTATTCTTGTTCCGTGAAGATTTTGAAAAATACATTCGCTCAATGAAAACGAAAATTCATTTTATCCTGCGTGGAAAAGATCTCTTTCAAGAGGTCAATACCCATCCCATCTTCATCTACACTATAATGCGTGTAGCGGATTCAGCTCGTTTCAATTTTTCGATTTTTACTGACTCATCATCGGTAAAATCTGTCGTTGAGTTATATGGTTTTGAGTGTGTCATGCTCAATGAAGCGAATGAGCAGATAACACTCAATTCGGCTCACACATATGATATCCGTTTTCCATTGATTCAGCCGGAAACGCTATTTTCATTGACCGAGCGGCTCAGTATTGAGCAATTCGACAAACTTGACGCGGAGAGCGTTAAAGCAATGTGCGATACACAAATAATCGAATTGCTTTCGCCCAATGATCCTGTCGAGTTGGTCCTGATAAAATCTTTTCTTTGCAGCGAATTCAATCTAATTCGTCCACGTAAACTTTCCAGCGGATACAGCATTGAGCGACACAAAAACCCCACAAAACCCAAGCTCCTTTTCAGTGCTCCTTACAAGTTTTTCCCTCCAGAGGTGAGAGATGTAATTGAGAAAAATTTTGATGTTACATATGCTTTCAACGCCCCCTACTCAGAGACTTCATCACTGCTCTCAAATATTGAATACTGGATTACAGGAACTTGTCCGCCTTACATGATTGACGAGCGACTAATTGATGCATCACTGGTTTTGAAAGTTGTCGCCACCCCATCTACCGGTACCAATCATATCAACGTAAACCATTTGGCAAACAGAGGTATACAGCTATTGTGCATCAAAGAGTCACCTGTCATCGAGAACATACATGCTTCTTCCGAATTCTCGTTTGCCATGATGCTGGCTGTTATCAAAAAAATACCCTTCGCAACAGATCATGCTAAAATGGGAATATGGCGCGAGTTGGAATCCCAATTCAGAAATATCGAGTTGTTTGGTAAAACCATTGGTCTTATTGGTTTGGGAAGAATTGGAAAAAAAATGGCCGGATTTTGCAACGCTTTAGGAATGAACGTGGTTGGTTACGATCCATTCGTTAAATGTTCACTTGATTTTGTTAACCAACTGAATGATCTCGACGAATTACTGTCAACCTCAGATATTGTTTCATTGCACTATCACCTTAAACCAGAAACGGCACAATCCTTTCATGCTTATCATTTCAATAAAATGAAGCCTGGATCCTATTTTATCAATACAGCACGCGGAGAATTGGTGGTGGAAAACGACCTGATAACAGCGCTGTCGGAAGGGCGTTTAAAAGCTGCCGGTGTAGACGTAATATCCGACGAACATATTTTAGATAAATGGAATCATCCGTTGATTCAATATGCTCGAAACCACGAGAATCTTTTAATTAGTCCGCATATCGCCGGATGCACAGTAGACAGCGAGTCGAAGGCAATGCTTGATCTTCTCAACCAACTTTTAGCCGTTATAAAATGAATCGAATCATTATTCAAGCAAGAATGGGTTCCAGTCGGCTTCCCGGAAAAATCATGATGAAGGTGGGCGAAAAATCCATTCTTGACCATGTAATTGGGTCGTTAGGAAAAAAATTCGATACCAGCGCGATAACCATCGCAACCAGTGATAGCGAAGGCGATGACGTCATCCAAGAGTATTGCGAAAACAGGGGGTTAGATATTTTTCGAGGCAGTGAGAGTAATGTTGCCTCAAGATTCAAAGCAATTCTGGAGCTTTATCCTGAGTGTACATCATTTTTTCGCGTTTGTGCCGACGGACCATTGATATCGACGGATACAATGCTCGAAGCGCTGGAGTTAATAAAAAGGAAAAGCATCATAACATCAATGCCCAATAAAGGGTTTCCCATGGGTATGAATATTGAGCTATTCGCCAAAGACTTGTTTCTAAAATCCTATCCCTCATTCAGCAATCCCAGCCATTTCGAGCATGTAACCAGATATTTCTACGAGAGACTTTCAGAGTATGAGGTTGGACAGATCGAAACCAATATTGACGGTTTCAATTATAATAGTGTAAAGTTCAGTGTAGATACCAAGGAGGATCTTGATTTCATTTCCGAAATATTCAAAGAATATCCGGATATCAACGAAAAATCGGCCAATGAAAAGATCATATGTGCGATGAGATATATTGATAGCCAGCAATCGCAGTCATGACCATTAAAACTAAGCCTATCAAGGCGGGACTTAGATTTATAACTTTTTTACACCTTGACTACCTGCCATATCGTGTATATTGCGGGCATGAACGGAAAAAGATCTGCCGGCAGACCGGCAACTAAACCGGCCC
>CAZKRL010000051.1:0-12580 GCA_964555295.1 uncultured Comamonadaceae bacterium
TCAGGCCGTGAAAAAACCTCGATTTTCATCTCAACTTCACATTTCCGAATATTATATTCTCTCCCTAGTTTCGAAATTTTCGTTTTAAGACATCACTCATTTTCGGTGACTGATAACTGAAAAATACTTTGGGGTCCTTAAAATCAAAATATAATAGTTACTTACCAACAAATCGAGCCGGATTTTGCTGTATCCGGCTTCCATTTTTTGATACTGCTCATAAAGTCTTCAAAAGTCAAGATGTTCATCCATCTTTTGAAATTGTAAAACGTCATGATGAAAGAAATCTCTCCATTTACGCTTTGAATGCACCAACGGATTGTGTTTCCGAAAATCAGTGATACTGTGATAATTAGGCCTCAATCCGCCCAGCAGCCATTGAAGTTCAATGTTGCAGCAATACTCCCGTTCCAAACGTCGACTGCTGCGAAGACCATTGAGGTAACCATAAAAATAAAGTTTTAGAAATACGACAGACTCAAAAGCCGGGCGGCCCTCCTTCTTGAGTTCTCGTACTTGGAACTTCAGTTTTACAAGATCCAGTTGATCCACAAATACATCTATCAAACGAACCAGATTGTCGGGCTCCACCGAAGACTCCAATGAACTCATCAACATTTGTTGGCGGTTCTGGGATTGAATAAAATTCATGAATCAAAAAGCTCAAAACATCCTTTCTTGTCAAGATGAAACATTATATATTTATCCTATAATATCGAACAGGGCTGGAGGTAAATTCACGGACTGACGTTAAGAGCAAGCTTAAAAAATCATCGTATCATTGTATAACTAAAATCAAAGAAATGACAAAGCGAAATTTACTAATGACAGCAATCGCACTCCTCGGATTAGCGACAGTTACAATAGCTCAACAACAGTTGAGTTGGGGAACATATTACACAGGCACTGGACAAGTATGGCCAAACGGAGAAGACAGAGGGAATTCCTGCATTACTGATGCCTCGGGAAACGTATACATGGTGGGATATACAAGTTCAACTTCTGACATTGCCACAGCAGGAGCACATCAATCTGTTCATGCGGGTGGTCCCATTTCTTTTGGTGCAGGTAGTTATGATGCCTATCTGGTAAAGTTCAATTCAAGTGGAGTTCGTCAATGGGCTACTTATTATGGAGGTGAAGGAAATGATATGGGAATGTCTTGCGCTATTGACGCTTTAGGCAATGTTTACATGATTGGATCTACAAGTTCTACCTCAGGAATTGCGACAGCGGGTGCTCATGAAGTTACAGTAAATGATGGCTTCTTGGTAAAGTTTAATTCAAGCGGTGTAAGACAATGGGGAACCTATTGTGAAGGAATTGGTAATGCCTGCTCTATAGATGTTTCAGGCAATATTTACATAAGTGGAACAACACAGTCTGCAATGGGCATTGCCACAATTGGAGCTCATCAAACTTTAATATCCGGGAGTAATGATGCCTTTTTAGTTAAGTTTAATTCAAGCGGAGTAAAGCAATGGGGAACTTATTTTGGAGGGCCGATAGTAGAAGATGGATTGTCATGCGCAACAGATCCTTCAGGTGATGTTTATTTGGCGGGGATGACCCGCTCCACTTCTGGGATTGCTACTGCAGGAGCACATGATACCACTTATGGAGGAGGCTTATTTTCCACTGATGCTTTTTTAGTAAAGTTTAACTCAAGTGGAGTAAGGCAATGGGGAACCTATTACGGTGGTGCAGGAGTAGAAAAAGGATATTCATGCGCTACCGATGCATCTGGTAATGTATATTTAGCCGGTGATTCACAACAAGATGGCTTACCTGATACTTCGGGCATGACCACAACAGGAGCGCATCAAAGTGCATATGGGGGTGGTTATAGTGATGCTTTCTTAGTCAAATTTGCTCCAAATGGACTAAGGCAATGGGGGACTTATTATGGAGGGAGCATACTTGATGTTGGATTTTCATGCGCGACAGATGCCTTAGGAAATGTTTACATGTCAGGTGAGACACAATCGAATACAGGTATAGCTACGCCAGATGCTCATCAAACGACAGTAAATGTTGCCTTTTTAGTCAGTTTTAACTCAAGTGGAGTAAGACAAATCGGCACCTATTTCGGTGGCACTAAAAATGTCTGCACTACTGATGCTTCCGGTAATGTTTATATGACGGGCTATACACAATCTAATTCAGGTATAGCAACACCAGGAGCACATCAAACTGTTAATGGAAATAGTGGTTACAACGATGCTTTCTTAGTAAAATTTAATGGCATTAGCGTAGGTATTAATGAAAATACAAATGATAATTCTCTATCAGTTTATCCTAACCCTATCCAAAGTGTAGTCAATGTAAAAGCTGATACAAAACTTATTGGTTCTGATTACACTATTTATGACAACATGGGTAAAAAAGTTTTATCAGGAAAAATAATTGCTGAAATCACCAGCGTTGAGATGGAAAATTTATCGGCAGGAATTTATTTGTTCAGTGTAGGAGAAAATGTGAAACATACATTTATAGTGATTAAAAAATAGGCCAGCCCTTAACCGCGTGTAAGCGCAACCCTTCGGGTATAAGCCTACAAGCAAATCGTCAGGCCGTGAAAAAACCTCGATTTTCATCTCATTTACACTTTTTCGACTATTATATTCTCTCCCTAGGTTCGAAATTTTCGTTTTAAGACATCACTCATTTTCGGTGATTGATACCCGAAAAATATTTTGGAGTCCTTAAAATCAAAATATAATAGTTACTTAAACCAAATCGAATTGGATTTTGCTGTAATCCGGCTTCCATTTTTTGATCTTGTTCATAAAGTCTTCAAAAGGTAAGATGTTCATCAATCCTTTGAAATTGTAAATCGTCATGGTGAAAGAAATCTCCCCGTATACGCTTTGAATGCGCCAACGGATTGTGTTTCCGAAAATCAGCGATACTGTTATACTTAGGCCTCAATCCGCCCAGCAGCCATTGAAGTTCTATGTTGCGACAACACTCCCGTTCCAATCGCCGACTGCTGCGAAGACCATTGAGGTAACCATAAAAATAAAGTTTTAGAAATGCGACAGACTGAAAAGCCGGGCGGCCCTCCTTCTTAAGTTCTCGCACTTGGAATTTCAGTTTTTCAAGATCCAGTTGATCAACAAATATATCTCTCAAACGAACCGGATTGTCGGTCACCACCGAAGACTCCAATGAACTCATCAACATTTGTTGGCGATTCTGGGATTGAATAAAATTCATGAATCAAAAATCCCAAAACATCTTTTCTTGTCAAGATGCAACAATGCATATTTATCCTATAACAACGAACAGGGCTGGAGGTAAATTCACGGACTGCCGTTATGCAACATTCTATCTTGAAGTAAATTGACTTATCGAAATGTCAGATCTATAAATAGATATCATTACAACACTTGCCTTATTCGTCAATCAACCTGCATCACCATATTTGCAGCAAAGAAACGATTATGAGAATAGTAGAGTGTATTCCCAACATTTCAGAGGGTAGAGATAAAGATAAAATTCAAAAAATTGCATCCGTTGTAGAGCAGGTTAGTGGGGTGATGTTGCTTGACGTCGATGCTGGAGCGAGCACGAATCGCACTGTAATAACTTTTGCCGGATCACCCGAGGGCGTTGAGGAAGCGGCATTTCTGTTGATACGCGAGGCGGCAATAAATATTGACATGCGACATCACAAAGGCGAGCATCCTCGACAAGGGGCTACTGATGTGTGTCCATTTGTTCCTATATCCGAAGTGACCATGGAAGAATGTGTGGCAATGGCTCACAGGTTAGGTGAACGAGTCGGTCGTGAACTCCACATTCCAGGATACTTCTATGAGAAGGCCGCAACATCTGAAGAACGGGTGAATCTTGCAAATTGCAGGAAAGGCGAATACGAGGCAATTGAAAAAATACAGACCTCTGAATGGCGTCCGGATTATGGTCCGACAATAGTTGACGACCATACACGCAAATGCGGTATCACCACTATTGGTGCAAGAGAATTTTTGGTGGCATACAACATCAATCTCAACACTACTTCCACAAGGCGAGCTAATGCTATCGCCTTTGACATCAGAGAGGCCGGAAGAATTATCAATGATGAAAAAACAGGTAAGCCCAAAATGGATGCAGATGGTGAACCAGTGCGCGAACCAGGTTCATTGAAAAGCGTTAAAGGTATTGGTTGGTATATAGAAGAATATGGAATTGCACAATTATCACTCAATCTCACCAACATTGATATAACGCCCGTGCATATTGCATTTGAAGAGGCTTGTATAAAAGCCGCCGAACGGGGTGTGCGTGTAACAGGGTCGGAACTCGTAGGATTGATACCACTGCAATCTATGCTTGATGCGGCTGATTATTTTCTGCGAAAGCAAAAACGCTCCACAGGAATTTCTGAAAGTGAAAAAATCAAGATCGCTGTTAAGTCCCTCGGGCTTGATGATTTATCGCCGTTTCGACCTGAAGAAAAAATCATCGAGTACATAATAGCAGCCCGGATGAAGAGTCACGGACATCTCATTGCTATGGATTTAAAAAAATTCGCTGAAGAAACTGCCAGTGAATCACCCGCACCGGGAGGTGGAAGTGTCAGCGCTTATGCCGGTGCTATGGCCGCATCACTGGGCACAATGGTGGCAAATTTATCGGCACATAAAAGAGGCTGGGATGATCGATGGGAATATTTCTCGAATTACGCTACCAAAGGCATGGAGTTTCAGCGAAAACTGCTGCAGCTGGTGGATGAGGATACCCAGGCATTTAATCAAATAATGCAGGCCTTTGCCTTGCCAAAAAGCACAGATCACGAGAAGAAACAACGCATGGAGGCCATTGAGACTGCATCAAAGTATGCTATGGAGATTCCACTTTTAACGGCCGAAATTGCACTCAATACTTTTGAAGTCATTGAAGCCATGGTTGAACAGGGCAATCCAAATTCAGTAACAGACGCTGGGGTAGGCGCCTTACTTGCGAGAGCAGCTGTTTTAGGGGCAATTATGAACGTTCGGGTAAACGCAAGCGGAATCAAAGACAAAGCTTTCACTGAAAAACTATTACATCGTGCAACAGAAATCGAAAATCAAGCCGAAGCCATAGAATCGAAAATCAGATCGATCGTTAGAATTAAGATGGGTCAGTGATTGAGTATGAATTATCGCCTGGGAAGCCAATGAGGCAATTCGTATCAAAAACCAAAGAGATAGAATATCCAACTTCACCCTATTTCAAATATGATCTAAAAATTTCTATATAATTTAAACATGATTGTTTTTTTATTCATTAGACCAAAGAGTTTATCATGACTGAAATTGAGATATTCGGCAAAATAAAGGGTGAAGTTCAAATTGCAGATACCACATTAATGAATTCGATTTTCGTAAAATCTGGAGCGCACTCCTTATTGATGGCAATCAAAAATTTAAATCACAACTAAGTATCAAAATTTCTTTTACCATATATCTAGGGACTTTCATTTTCCCTGCACGCTTGATGCAGTTATATCTGAAATTATAAATTCTGTAGGATAAAACCCAACAGTCGCTCACGTCCCGTTCCTTTCGTGGCAGAGGTTAAAAACATATTTGGCAACTCAACATATTCTGAATGGATCGCATTCACAAACCGATTCACTGAAAATTCAACGGCTCCCGGCTTCTCCTTGTCAGATTTAGTAAATACCAACGCATATGGAACTCCCTCTTTGGTCATCCTTTGAATAAAATCCAAATCCAATTTTTGTGGCTCCAAACGCACATCAATGAGAATAAAAACACATCGCAATTGTTCCCGATTGTCAAAATAACTCTTAGACATTTTCGACCATTTTTCACGATCGGTCTTTGCGCTTTTGGCATATCCATAACCGGGCAAATCGACCAACAACCAATTGCCCTTATCTGAATTCACCATGAAGTGATTGATCAACCTTGTCTTGCCAGGTGTTGCAGAGGTCTTGGCCATTCCCTTCTTCCTAACAAGCATGTTGATGAGACTGCTCTTGCCTACATTACTTCTTCCGATAAATGCAAATTCAGGCAAGTCGATCTCGGGACATTGATCTGCGAATTCCGATGACTTAATGAACTCAGCATGGATAATATTCATGCCCTCTTTCATCGGAAACCGCGCGATTTGAACCACGCATCCAGCAAACGATTGAATTCACCCGGATGCTCCATCATCGGAGCGTGACCACACTCTTCAATCCAGAACAAATCTGCATTCGGCAGACCTTTCTTGAAATCTTCAGCAACTTCAGGCGGAGTAATGGTATCATTCTTTCCCCATATCAAACAAGCCGGCATCGTGAGCTTTCCGAGCTCGTCGGCCATATTGTGACGAATGGCAGATTTCGCCATAGCCAATATTTTCAATACCCGATTGCGGTCGTTTACCACTTCGAAACACTCATCCACCAACGCGTCTGTTGCGTGACGTGGATCATAAAACGTGAGCGCTACCTTCTGCCGAATAAATTCTTTATCCTCACGACGAGGAAACGAAGAGCCAAAAGCATTCTCATACAAACCGGAACTTGCAGTGAGCGTAAGTGACTTTACTCGCTGAGGATGCTTGCTGGCATAGATCAGTCCGACATGGCCTCCCAATGAATTGCCCAACAAATGCACCTCAGTATACCCCCGATGCTGTATGAAGTCACTGACATAAGAAGCCAATGTTTTCACACCTGTAGTTAGCAAAGGCATATTGTAAACAGGTAGCATCGGAATCACCACCTCGTACCGATTCGAAAAATGCGATAGCACATCCCTGAAATTACTCAACGCACCAAACAGTCCGTGCAGCAAAACCAACGGCTCACCCTCACCTACCGACACATAACTAAACTTTCCTTCCTGCTTTATTTCTGGTTCCATATTCCAAATGAATCAATACAATTATTCCCTCATCCAAGGTCGATACTGCTGAAAACAAGTCAAAACGACCTTTTTCTTCCCACCTCTTCCCACCCATGATTTTCAGGTCTCAAAATCAGACGTAACAAAGCTTTTGATGACCCTAAAGCAGAAAGTTACAAACGAGATTTATCAACAATTGAGCATTTTTTGGCTCTTTGTGGTAAAAAGTGGTAAGAAGTAGGTATTTTCGTCACCGAATACAAATGCAGTGATGCTCAAACTCTTAGGAGAATACCCATGTAAGCTTGATAATAAGGGCAGAATCCTGTTCCCATCACGCTTGCGTAAGTCACTGGAAGAAGTGTTGCATTTGGGACTTGTCATCAATCGCGACATCTACACAAAATGTTTGGTGATTTATCCTCAACCCACATGGGAAAGAGTTTCGGCGGATCTGGAGAAAATGAATCCGCATAACCGCAAGCATGCTGAGTTTGTAAGGTTCTTCTTGAATGGCGCGACAGAATTGGAGCTCGACACAGTTGGACGTCTCAACATTCCAGGGCACTTGCTGGATTATGCTCAAGTGGATTTGAAAAAGAACAATGAACTCGTTTTGTGCGGACTGGGTCAGAAGATGGAGCTATGGAATAAGGGAACCCGAGAGAGCAAGTTCAATGCAGAGGATTTTGATTTTGCTGCATTGGCCGAGGAGGTGCAGAACGATTTGAATAAGAAATCATAGGATGTCGCCCCGCGCCGTTCTATCGACTGAAGAAAATATGCGCAAAGCGGATGGATATCACATCCCGGTGATGCTGAAGGAATCTGTAGATGCGCTGAACATACAACCTAACGGGGTTTATGTGGATGTAACCTTCGGCGGCGGAGGTCACTCCAAAGAAATTTTGAAAAGACTGGACAACGGAAAACTGATTGCTTTTGATCAGGATCCCGCAGCGATACAGAATCAACTGAACGACCCGCGCTTCATTCTCGTGGAATCCAATTTCCGCAACATGAAAAACTGGTTGAAAATGCATGGCGCCAACAAAGTGAACGGCATACTCGCCGATCTTGGTGTAAGTAGCCATCAGTTTGATACCGCCGCGCGGGGTTTTACGATTAGAGCAGATGGTCCGCTGGATATGAGAATGAACCATACCACCGGTGAGACTGCTGCAACCCTCATCGCCCGATCGACCATTGAGGATCTGTCAAAAATTTTGTGGGAATTTGGCGAGGTATTAAGGCCAAGTTCTGTGGCAAAGAGAATTCTCAACGCACCGAGAATGCTCACAACCTCAGATCTCATTAAAAGCGTAGAGCCCATTCTACCTCGAGGAAAAGAGCACAAAGTTTTAGCGCAGATTTTCCAAGCATTGAGGATTGCAGTGAATAATGAACTTGAAAGTTTGGAATCATTGCTTATACAAGCTGCTGAATGCCTGATGCCTGAAGGCAGATTGGTAGTCATCAGTTATCACTCACTGGAAGATAAGATGGTCAAGAATTTTCTGCGCAGTGGTAACGTGAGAGGCGAAATGCAGAAAGATTTTTTCGGCAACTTGATTCGACCTATCGATCCATTGCCTGGCAAACCGATTGTCCCCACCAATATAGAAATCAACCAAAACAACCGTGCCCGAAGCGCAAAACTTCGGGTAGGAATTCGAAATAAAAACGCATGAGCACCGAGACAACTGTAAAGGCTGCACCGAAGAAAAACTGGATAGCACGTGGCATTCAGGGTTTGTTTAGCGGTGAATTCCTGGCACGTGAGGGAATGATTGCCCGATTGCCCTTCATTGGATTCCTCGCTGTGCTGCTCATGTCACACATCGCCCTGATGTATTCTTTCGAAAATTCTGCGAGAGAAAAAAATAAACTTCAGTCGGAACTTAACGAATTACGAGCTCAATACAACACCACTCTCAGCGCCCTTGAGAAAGCTAAACAACAGAGTGAGGTCGCGAAATCTATTGAGGCCATTGGACTTAAAGAACTGAGTCAACCTCCTACCATTATCGAAATCAACACCCTGGAAAATAACCCTTCAGCTAATACGAATCATGAGTAAAGAAAACTCACAACAGATTCAAAACGACACCGCAAGCTCTGGAAAAATTTACGGTAAGAGGATCAATGCGCGGGCATGGGTATTCTTTTCATTGTTGGCCATTTTAGGTGTGGCCATTATCACCAAAGTTTTCATGATCCAACTATTTCCTAGCGAGCAAGCACAGGAATTAGCGCAACGATTTACATATAAGGTAAATGAGATACAACCGATGCGCGGACAAATATTTTCCAGTGATGGCAGTTTGCTCGCCACCAGTTTGCCCGAGTATGAAATTCGGTGGGATTCAAAATCAGAATATAATAAAGAAGAATTTCAGCAGAAACTCGATTCTATCTGCCAGAGCTTCAACAAGCTTTTCGGCGATCGATCAGCGGCACAATACAAAGCCCTATTTCAGAAAGCGTTGAAAGAAGGCAATCGTTATACTGAAATCAAGGATCATGTTGACTATAACGAATTACAACGCATCAAAAAATTCCCGTTTATCCGAAAAGGACAATATAAGAGTGGGTTCATTTTCATTGAGAAATATGTGCGCGAACAACCCTTTGGATTGCTCGCAGCACGTACCATCGGAATGGAGCGTAAAGAAAATAAAGTAGGTATAGAACTCGCATACGATTCACTTCTTGCCGGAAAAAAAGGCAGTCAGATGATGGAGAAGATTGCCGGTGGAATCTGGAAACCGATGTCCGACGAGTACATTCAGAAACCTGAGCCGGGCTGCGATATTATCTCAACTATCGATGTTCATCTGCAAGACGTTGCGCATTCTGCGCTACACAAAGTGATGCATGAACACAAAGCTGAATGGGGATGTGCCATCTTAATGGAGGTGAATACCGGATTCGTGCGTGCTATCGCTAATCTTTCCAATATCCCAGGCACTGAGATGTATAGCGAGCGAATGAATTACGCGATACGTGAAAGCGTAGAGCCGGGGTCGACAATGAAACTCGCTTCGCTGCTTGCATGCCTCGATGAAGGACTAATTACCCTCAACGACACCGTGCATACTGGCAATGGCATCAGAGATTTCTGCGGACGTAAAATGAAAGACAGCAATTACGACAGGGGCGGTTGCGGAACCATTACAGCCGAACAAGTATTTGAAAAATCATCCAATGTTGGTACCGCCATGCTTGTCAAGAAATCGTTTGGTGATAAACCTCAGGCATTCTTAGACAAACTCGAATCGTTTGGAATATCCAATTCATTAGGCATTGATTTACCTGGAGAGACTGCACCGAGTGTGTATAGAAAAGCGAAGGACAAGGGCTGGAGTTGTTTGAGTCTTACACAAATGGCCATTGGATATGAGATTCAGCTCACACCGTTGCAGAGCTTGGCCTTTTATAATGCGGTGGCGAACAATGGAAAGTATGTAAGACCTCAATTCGTTCAAGAAATCAAAAGAAATGGTTTATCCATCGATACATCAGAACCCATTGTTTTAAAAGAAAAGATTTGTGGTGATGCCGCGCTTAACTCAGCTCTGCAGATGATGCGTGGCGTAGGTGAAGCTGGAGGTACAGCGGGTAATGTCTTCAAAGAATCGCCTTATAAGGTGGCGGGTAAAACAGGCACTGCTTGGGTAAGTGAGAATGGCCAATACTTAGAGCATACCTATCGTGCGTCATTCGTTGGATTCTTTCCAGCGCAAAATCCCCGATATTCCTGCATTGTTGTAATCAATAAACCTGGCGCGGGTGTTTATTACGGTGGTGCCGTTGCGGCGCCCGTATTCAAAGAGCTTGCAGATAAAATTTATAGTACGGAAATCGATCAGCAAAAACCGATTTTCAAGTCTGATTCCACACTACTCGCCAACAAAAAAGCTCCCCCCGTTCTCGCCGGAAATGCTGAACGTATCCTTTCGGTTCTCGACTTTCTCGGACTCAGTGCGTTGAATAAAACTGAGGGAAATGAATTCATCGAACTCAATTCCGAAGCTACCGCAATTTCATGTACGGTGCGAACCCATTCAGAAAACGAAGTACCCAACGTCACAGGTATGGGTTTGGGTGACGCGCTGTACCTGCTCGAAAAGCGCGGACTAAAAGTAGAAGTGAGAGGATACGGTAAAGTCAAACAACAAAGCTTAGCACCCGGAACACCGATAAGCCATCAACAGAATATAATAATTGAACTGATTTGAAATTACTTCAAGACATATTATATAGAGTCAGGATTCAGGAGGTTGTTGGTTCAACCCACGCTGCTGTGGAGCACATCACCATGGACTCCCGAAACATCAAACCACTGAGTCTTTTCGTAGCAGTAAA
Source organism: uncultured Comamonadaceae bacterium (assembly GCA_964555295.1). Classification (GTDB taxonomy): domain Bacteria; phylum Bacteroidota; class Bacteroidia; order Flavobacteriales_D; family Sanyastnellaceae; genus CAZKRL01. The sequence continues at coordinate 11,226 of CAZKRL010000051.1, forward strand.
AGGAACCCGAATCGACGGACATCAATATATCTCCCAAACGATTGAGGCAGGTGCAACTGCCATTGTATGCGAACAAATGCCGGAAGAGAAACATGCCGGTATAACTTATATAAGAGTCAATCATTCACAAGAAGCCCTCGGAATTATCGCCTGTAATTTTTACGATAACCCATCACAAAGAATAAAAATTGTTGCGGTCACCGGCACCAATGGGAAGACAACCACCGCCACCCTGATGCATTCGCTCGCAAGACGAATGAATTTAAAAGCGGGCTTGCTTTCAACCGTTGTAAACAAAATCAACGATACACCACAGCCATCAACGCACACTACACCTGACGCACTCGCATTGAATGCGTTGCTCGCCCAAATGATCGATTCGGGATGTAAGTATTGCTTCATGGAGGCATCATCGCATGCACTGCACCAACATCGTCTTACAGGAACTCAAATTGAAGGAGCGCTCTTTACGAACATCACCCATGACCACCTCGACTATCATGGCACCTTCAATGAATACATCAAGGCCAAAAAGATATTGTTCGACTCATTGACTGCCAATGCCTTTGCCATCGTTAATAGCGACGATCGTCACGCAGAAGTGATGCTTCAAAATTGCAAAGGCAAGAAAAAAACCATGGCGTTACAATCCATGGCCGACTACAAAGCGAAGGTCATTGAGTCAGGCGTATCAGGCCTTCATCTCGGAATAGACCACTACGATTTATACTCACCGCTCATTGGTCATTTCAATGCCTACAATCTTTTGTCGGTATATGCAGCATTTTGCGAACTCGGATTTGATAAAACCGAGATTCTTACTGAGCTGTCAGCCCTGCAAGCGCCTGAAGGCAGGTTTCAATACATCCGTAATTCAGATCAAATCACTGCTATCGTTGACTACGCTCATACGCCTGACGCGTTGCAAAATGTATTGGATACCATAACGTCATTTCGCGGAGGCAACGAACAACTTATTACAGTAGTAGGATGCGGAGGTGACCGAGACAAAACCAAACGACCTCAGATGGCCGCAATTGCTGCCAAGATGAGCAACCGATTGATATTGACCAGTGACAATCCACGCAGCGAAAGACCGGAAGACATTTTGCTAGATATGAAATCAGGACTTGATCCGGTGTCGATGAAGAAGACGCTATCCATCACAGATCGCAGAGAAGCCATAACGCTGGCGGTAAGTCTTGCCCAGAAAGGCGACATCATTCTTATCGCCGGTAAAGGACATGAGAAATATCAGGAAATAGCAGGGGTTAGATACGACTTCGACGACTTTGAAATTGTAAGTGAAATCCTCAAAGAACATAAAGTATAATGTTATATTATCTCTTTCAATT
>CAZKRL010000052.1:0-12473 GCA_964555295.1 uncultured Comamonadaceae bacterium
GTCCAGCTCACCGCACTTGAATTAGCAAAAGTGAGTGTATGGTTACCTGTGCCAAGCGCAATGGTTGAGTTGGCTGTTAGGGCCAATGTACCCATGGTTTCTGTAAATCCGGCACTTGCTCCGCTGCTCAAGGTGCCTCCGCCCAAAGTAATAGCAGAGCCATCGGCAATAACACCTGCAGCCCCCAATCGCAATATACCGCCCGAAATAGTTGTCGCACCAGAATAAGTATTAGCCCCTGTCAGAGTCCAGGTACCTGCATCTTGCTTCGTCAAGGCGCCGGTGCCGGTTCCAATAATGCTCGCAATTGAACCTCCTTGCGCGCCACCCAACGTTAATCCAAAACCGCTACCCGTGATAGTTCCTGTGTTTGAAATGGCAATGGTACCCGAACCACCAATGATGCTGCTTGCGCTGCCAAGTGTAAGCAAACCGGCATAAGTCGCTCCGGTCACCGAACCGTTGATAACAGCTCCGCCACTACTGATGCCCGTGCCGTTCACGGTTAACGCTTCAGCACTCGAGTAATTGATTCCATTCAGGTCCAGCACAGCGCCGGAAGTTATGGAAGTAGCGGCCGCAGTAGAACCCAAGGCCGAGGTGCTTCCAAGACGCAAAGTGCCCGAGCTCACCGTGGTTGTACCTGAGAATGTATTTGTTCCGGACAACAATGTTGTTCCGGTGGTCGTGATCAGCCCGCCCGTGTTAATGATGTTACCACTCATAGTCAGGGTGCCGCCTGATACCGGCGCAAGTGTAGCGGTTCCGTCAAGATACACTTCGTTAGAAAAAGTAGCCGAGGCATTGGCTCCGCTCGTACCAATGGTTCGTGTTGCCGAAGTTGTGTTGGGTGCAACATAAATGGATTGAGGAACCGTAATTCCTGTGGTTGCAAGTACCGAGACATTATTGGCTTGTGACACATCGCCCACATTTAGTCCGAGATCAATGCCCCGTGCCGTCGTGGAATTATTCGTTCCCAATCCCGAATTATTCGAAACAATTACCGTTCCCTGACCAATCTGAGTTTGTCCAACATAACTTCCTGCGCCTGACAACGTGAGAGTACCTGCACCCGATTTACCTATTTTGGTTGTGTTGTCTGTTCCACTTGCAGTATTCAGAGCACCAATAGTCAACGTTTGAGATGTCGCTACATCGATAACACCTGCTGTCGATGAGGTGGTTACGTTCAGTGCATTACGGGTGAATGTTCCTGTAGCTGCCAACGTGGCGGAAGTTGATCCGCTTCCCAACGTGATAGCACCGGCGGCATCACCAAGATTAGCCGCTGCACCGGCGGAAACAGTTCCGCCTGTGATAATCGTTCCACCTGAATAGGTGTTTGTGCCTGAAAGAGTAAGTGTGCCCGTTCCAATTTTTGATATGCTCCTTGAAGCACCGGATATGACCGAGCTAATCGTTATCCCGCCGTTACCTGCTGCATCAATGGTATTAGTTGTTGCATTACCAAGAGCAATGGTCATATTGCCTGAGGTATTCTGCAGAGTGAGTAAAGACCCTGAGGAGTTCCTGAGAACAACGTTCGCATTACTTCCTGCAGTGGCTCCGTTGAGCGTAAGTGTTCCGGGGGTTGCGCTGGAATTACCAATCGTCAAAGCTCTCGTTCTGGCAGATGTCACGTCTATTTGCCCAATAGAAAGGGAGGTTGTTCCCATGTTAATCCCGGCTGTTGTAGCGGTACCTGAATTTTGAAATTCAGCAACGCTTCCAGCAAGCCACTGGTTAGAAGCTGTATTCGGCGTCCAGTTAGTATTGGTGTACCATGCGGTGGAGGCTGCCGTATTTGTCCATACAATACTAGAAACGGTAAATGTTGCCTTGTAGTTGTTCCCTGAGTTCGATGCATAGGCGGTACCACCACAACAGGTAATAGTCGCATCGGAATAAACCTCAATGGTGTAATTTCCGGTGCCTAGTCCTGTCAAAAGATTGATGGTGAGTCCAGTATTTGACCAAACTTGATCCTGGCCTCCACAACCATTGTTGAATCCACTGGTAAATCCAATGTTCTGGGCTGTATATGTCCCGCTTGGGGAAGCCGTTGGATAAATTCTATAATAAAGCCTTGTGCTTGTGAGATCAGCTCCACCGCATTTATAGACATTATGCTCAGCACCTTTTAGGGTAAGATTCGAACTACCCGCTGCAAATGTGCCCAAGCTAGCATTATTAAAATCTGTATTAGCAGTAGCCGCATTAAGGTCGTAATATGTATTTGCTCCCCCGTTCAAAGAGAGAATGATGAAAGTATTATTGAAACCCGCACTTTGCGACCAAACTTGATCAACATTCATCAGAAGAGCAAACAGTATCACCGATATAAATCCTGATTTCGGTGTAACCTGCATCAATGCAGATAAAAGACTCTTTTCTGAAATTTCATGCTGCATGCGTTGCAGAAACCTTGTGTCGTAGTTAATAGACTTCGACACACTATATCGTGCAAACAATTTAGACAATGCAACGCAAGCATTAAAGCACACATGAAGTAGAAAATTCCTTTTCATGATTCAAAAATTTAGTTTAAGTAATTGAAAATCGCGTCAACGATTTCGTTTGGTTAATCAATTATGCCTAACAAAAATAGACGATGCAACTATGAAAGTTTTGCAATGAATGAAAGTTTTTTTTAAGTGATAGAAATCATTGGAGGTCGCGACAGACCAAGGATTGAGAGAATTTCTTCAGGTGATTTTTCGCTTGCTTTATTCGTCTGAATCAATCGTATTTCTGTCGATTTGATTCGCAAATTCATCTTGCTTCTGCATAAGCAAATTACATATGATTGATTTTGTCTAATAGAAGTAATTTCTTCGCACCAAAGATGATAGCTGATTCTCTCATCAGAGCAATGGCAAATATTCTACACAAGTCATTGAAAAAAATAGTTGTCGTGATACTGGCAACTTACTCCCTCCTACGCCATCCTTCCAAGATCAATCTGAATCTCAATACGTACAGAGGGTAAGTAAATTGCTGATCAATGGCCTTGTTGTTCTTTAACATGATGCGGTAACCATAGCCCGCTCCCACCGCAAACAAATTCTTAATACGATATTCAAATGCCAAGGCCGGCTCATAGGATACAATGAGGTTGCGATCAAGTTTCACCCCATCATTCAACACGAAACTGTATCCAATACCGAACTGAATTGGTAAGGTATAACTCCAATTGCGGCGCTTGTAAAACACATACTCAACATATGGGGCAAAATATCGCGCTCTGATTCTTGATATCACCTCAACGCCATCATTGAATGCAATATCCCGAATACCTGTGCGAATAAAATGATACCCAAGCCCTACAGAGAATCTATCAGCATATACCCAACCCGCCTTGATGCTATAGGTAGTTACCGGCTTCCCGGTGATGAAGCCATTCCAAGAATCAAACTTGGCGTTCATCTTCGGGGTGGTCTTGAATATTCCGATGAGCGAATCACGCAGTTCAATATGTTGAGCATGAAGCGCGCCAGAACACATCAGTGCAAATCCAATGAATACCCTTAAAAAAAAACTGCCGCAGACTCCGTATCCACGGTATCTGCGGCAGCCCATCCTCAATTTAAAATTAATGAGCGTGCTCTCCAGGTTTTAGAGGAATACTCTGTGGCACGAAATCCTCTTCATGCTCAGGATTGCTATAATCGTAAGCCCAGCGATGAACCTCAGGAATTGCCCCCGGCCAGTTGCCATGCAAATGCTCCACTGGGGTTGTCCACTCCAGCGTATTTGAGCCCCATGGATTCGTTACAGCTTTCGCACCGTACTTCATGCTGTGGAAGAAATTGAAAAGGAAAAGCACCTGAGCAAGTCCACCTACTATAGCAAAAACTGATATGATCGGATTCAGATCTGTCACATGATCGAGGAAAGGCAGTTCAGTGTATTGATAGTAACGTCTGGGAGCCCCCGCCATACCCACAAAGTGCATCGGGAAGAATACTCCGAAGCCACACACGAGCGTTAACCAGAAGTGTGCATACCCCAATTTCACGTTCATCATTCTGCCATACATTTTCGGGAACCAGTGATAAATGCCTGCCAACATTCCGAAGATGGCCGACATTCCCATCACAATGTGAAAGTGAGCCACAACAAAATATGTATCGTGCACATTCACATCCAAAGCAGAGTCTGCAAGAATAATACCCGTCAATCCACCCGTAACGAATGTCGACACGAGTCCAATCGAGAATAACATCGCCGGTGTGTACCGGATATTTCCCTGATACAATGTGGTGATGTAATTGAACGCCTTCACGGCAGATGGAATCGCAATTAAAAGTGTGGTAAAAACAAACACACTTCCCAAGAAAGGATTCATTCCGGTTACATACATGTGGTGCCCCCAAACGATGAAGGATAGAAACCCAATTGCAAGTATCGAACCCACCATGGCTTTGTAACCAAAAATGGGTTTACGCGAGTTCGTTGAAATAATTTCCGACGATATCCCCAAAGCAGGCAACAGCACGATGTACACTTCAGGGTGACCAAGGAACCAGAATAGGTGTTGGAACAACAATGGCGATCCACCTGTAACATCCAGTGCTTGTCCATCAATGAATATATCCGACAAATAAAACGCTGTACCGAAGCTACGATCCATCAAGAGGAGAACCGCCGCTGACACCAACACAGGGAAAGACAAAATACCAAGGATAGCAGTAACGAACAACGCCCATACCGTGAGAGGCAATCGCGTCATCTTCATTCCCTTCGTGCGCAGATTGATGATTGTAACAACGTAATTCAAACCTCCCAGCAGTGATGATGCAATGAAGAAAATCATTGACACCAACCATAAGGTCATTCCCGTTCCTGATCCCGGAATTGCTTGCGGCAAGGCCGATAACGGCGGGTAAATGGTCCAACCACCGCTGGCAGCGCCTCCCTCTACAAAAAGGGAAGAAACCATGATTATACTGGAAATCAAGAATGCCCAGTACGAAAGCATATTCAAAAAGCCGCTGGCCATATCTCTAGCGCCCACCTGAAGCGGCAACAACAAGTTCGCAAAAGTTCCCGACAACCCTCCGGTGAGTACAAAAAACACCATGATGGTTCCGTGAATCGTCACTAACGCCAAGTAGGCATTCTGAGCGAGGATACCGTCCGGTGCGAACTTGTCACCCAAAAAGAAATTCAATACCTGAAATTTTTCACCCGGCCAACCCAGTTGCATACGGAAGAAAACCGATAATGCAACGGCGATGATTCCCATGAAAATTGCAGTTATCAAAAACTGCTTTGAAATCATTTTGTGATCCTGGGAGAAAATGTACTTAGACACCCAACTCTCCTGATGATGATGAGCATGATCATGACCGTGTGCGTGATCGTGCTCTGCGTGCGCTGTGTTTCCCATCTTTCTTACCTCTTTCGTTTAATTTTTTATTTTACCATTGCCATGGCAGTTGGCGCCTTTGCGGTATCTGCAGGAATGGCTTCTTTATTTTCTTCTTTCTTTACTTCTGGCACGAACGTCTTCTGTGCCATCAACCACTTCGAGTAGTCCTCCTCGGACTCCACCACAATCTTCATCTTCATATTAAAATGCACTGCACCACAAACCTTATTGCACAGCAGGATATAATCAAATGCATCATCGCCTGTCTTCTCTCGCATTTCTTTGGTAGTAATGGTCGGCGTCATTTTAAAGCGAGTAGGAACGCCAGGAACTGTATTCATTTGGGCCCGGAAGTGCGGCATGTAGGCAGAGTGAATAACATCCTGTGAACGGAAAATAAACTCAACCTCTTTTCCAACAGGCAGATGCATTTCTGAGGAAGAAATTCTATCATCCGCACCTGTCTCCCAATCGCTCTTACCATTCGCTGTCTTGATCTCATCAAGATCCAGTATACGCTGTTTATGGCGTTCGAGTCGATAGATTTTATCTTGTAATGTTTCAACGTAACTCTCGGGCATCACCGGCAGTTTTTCGTTTTCCTTCAACTGATTTTGTAAACCAATGATGGCAATATCAAGTTCAGCAATTTTGGATTTAATATTATCAGCGTTTACCAACCCCAGCGGATTATCACTACCCAATAAATTGTAGCTATACGCACCAAACTGACCGTCGCTGCCGGGGTATCGTATGATCCAGTTGAATTGTTTCGAATACACCTCAACTTGAAGCGCATCTTTCGATGCAGGACCCGTCATCTTATTCCAAGTTATCAATCCAAACACGATAATGAAGGCCATCGCAACACCAGGAATCAAGGTCCAAACCATCTCCAGTCGATTGTCGTGCGCAAAGAACTTCGCCTTGCGATCCTTGCGGTAGTAATATTTCCAAGCGACAAGGAATAACATCGCGTTCATGATAAAGAACATGATGGTAATCATCCATAGGTTCACACTCATCAGCCAGTCTACATCTGCCCCATGCAACGACGCTGGTTCCGGCAGGTAATCTCCGTATCTTACATACAAGAAAATGGTCGACAAGAAGAACACAACCATCCACAACAACATAAGATTTGCGTTCAGTTTGTTATCAGCTTCTGATATTTCCTCTTCTCTACCCTTTCTGAGTGCTCTTGAAAATTCATAAACCTTGCTCAACTGCACAACCGCGATGATTGCCAGTACAATGATGAGAATTACTAATAGTTTCATTTTGCGGTCTCTTAATTTCCCTTGTTAGTCAGTTTATCAAATACTATGGTTTTCACTTTCATTGAGATACGGATGGTTCACCGGAACCAACGGTGCTGAGGCCAATGCTCTCGTCACCACATTAATGAACAATCCCAAAAATCCCAGGAACAAGCCTATTTCAAACCACCACGCGAACGTAATGTGATGACCATGTTCTCCGAGTCCCCACTCGAGATGACCATGAACAGTGCCCGGCACAACAGCCATATACAAATCCAGGAAGTGTGTGATGAAAATGATTACCCCTACCCTCGTAAGGAATTTGGTATTTCGCTTCGCATCACGTGCAATCAATACATAAAACGGTATGGCGAAGTTGCAGAAGAATATTCCCCACATACCCAGCATATAATGATCATATCGCTCTTTGAAATAGGTTACCTCTTCGGGGATATTGGAGTACCAAATCAACATATACTGACAAAACCACAGATAACTCCACAACATACTCACGGCAAAAATCCATTTACCCATATCATGTATGTGAGAGTTGTTGATGCCTGTGAAGTGTCCCTTGCCTTTCAGCCACAACAATAGAAGCGTTGCGAAAATCATAGTTGTAACCCACATTCCCGAGAAGATATACCACCCATACATCGTACTGTACCAATGGGTGTCAATGCTCATGAGCCAGTCCCAGGCAATTGTGGAGGAGAACACAGCGAAGAACACGAGAAACAATGCGCTTCTTCTGTGCTGCAGTAAATGCAATTCTTTACTTGGATGGGTGTCTTCCTGCAATGACCACTTTCTAAAAAGACGAGCGAAAATCACAAACACAGATACGTAAATCAATACGCGTAACCAGAAGAACCAGGTTGAAAGAAAAGGCATTTTACCTGCGATGATACTGTCGTATGAAGTACTCTCAGGATTCACCACCTCCGGATCCATCCAATGGTACAAATGATGCATGTGAAATTGTCCGGCCAACAAAACAACAATGACAATTCCGAATCCTATGGGCAGGTAAGAAAACATGGCTTCAAACAATCTTTTTAATTGCGCCGACCAAGCTACTTCCGCTGCATATTGAACAGCGTAGAAAAAAATTGCACCGAGTCCCAAAGCGAGAAAGAAAAATCCGCAAATCAACATATTCGCCCACCAATACTGATGATGGTCGGTCTTATCAAACATCCATCCGGCAATGGCCGTAACAACGCCCACGCCCATGAGTGCCATCGACCATGTTTTGGTTTTGGCCGGTATTGTGAATTGTAAGTTTTGCTGTGTCATGATACTTGCTGCCTGAATTAATTGGTTTTCGCGGATGAGTCTGCAGGCGCGCTTGCCGCCTTCTTCAACATATTGTTGCTGTCAAACTCCGGTTCGGTAATTCCCTGTTGCAACAGTTTCACATATTCGATAACCTGCCAACGCTCCAGTTGGTTCAGTTGTGAAGCATGTTGTCCCATTAGTCCCTTACCATAAGTGATGGTGTGATACATCTTACCTTCCGGAAGATCCTTCAACTTGGTAGCATAATCAGGAATCCCTTGAATGTGCCCGTTCTTTGAAATCGCACCATCGCCGTGTCCTGCCTCTCCATGACAATGCGTGCACATGGTGGTGTAGATTTCTTTACCGCGCAAAACGTGTTTCTTTTCTGACAAGAGCGGACTCTTGATTTCAGTTGCTGCGCGCTCATAATCCTCTGGAGTATTGTTGAGAGGATATGGCATTACAAACTGACGCATTTCTGACTTCACAAATGGAATGGTCCCCTGCGGCGGTGTGCGCACTAGAACGGGCTTTATTCCTGCAGCATCCTTCTGCTGTTGTGTCCAGTCCATGGTCTTGTTGGTGCCATAGTCAACATAGGCCTCAAGTGCTGGCGAGCGATACATATCGGGCATATACTCTACCCCTGCAGCGTTGGGATCAACAGTGCAACTATGGAGTGTAGCAAGCGCGATGATGGCCGTTGATAATTGGGCGATACGATTCATCTTATACTGCTTTAATACTTAGTTCAAATACTTCCGTAGAGCGAATTTTTGCTTCCAAATCCGCCTCATTCATTGCGTTGTCTTCTGTAGTGATTTCCATCACGAATTTGTCATCTGTGGTGCGCGGATCAGGATTCGTTGCGGGCATACCGGGCAAAGTTCCATTGCGCAGTAAATACGTTATTGCCATTCCATGTGCGCCACAAAACACCGAGAACTCAAACATCACCGGTACAAAGGCGGGAGCATTTTCAATCCAGCTGAAATTGGGCTTTCCACCAATATTCCAATCCCAATCACTGACCATGAAATACCAGGTACCCAGAATGGAAAGCAACGTACCGGTGCACGCGTACATGAATGAGCAAATGGCCAGGCGCGTGCGTTTGATACCAATGATGGGATCCAACCCGTGAATGGGAAAAGGAGAAAATACTTCCTTGATTTGAATACCATGAGAGCGTAATTGACGAGCAGCCGTCAATAGCTTCTGGTCATCATCATACATCACATGAAAAACTTTATTTGACATATTGACTGAGTCTTTTAATGCTTGTTTTCGTTTTTATAACTCTCACCGCTGGTCTTCAAAATGGTCTTGAGCTCATTCAGCGCCAAAACCGGGAAGTAACGAGCAAATAGCAAGAACAGCGTGAAGAAGATTCCAATCGTTCCGATGAACATTCCAATATCAATCATGGTGGCTTTGAATTCGCCCCACGCAGCAGGAACATAATCTCTGTGAATGGACGTTACAATGATCACAAAACGCTCAAACCACATTCCGATGTTCACGATGATGGACATCACAAAGGTGAATCCGAGGTGGGTTCTTAATTTCTTGAACCAGAACAATTGCGGAGAAATCACATTGCACGTCATCATCGCCCAATACGACCATGCGAGCGGTCCAGAGAAACGATTGATGAATGCATAAGATTCATACTGAACACCTGAATAATCTGAAATGAAAAGCTCAGTGAGATAGGCTACACCAACGATAGAACCAGTAACAATGATTACGATGTTCATGTACTCGATGTGTCGGATATTGATATACGCCTCGAGCTTCATGGTCTTTCTCATGATTAACAACAATGTCTGCACCATCGCAAATCCCGAGAAGATAGCACCTGATACGAAGTACGGTGGGAAGATGGTGGTGTGCCAACCCGGTACAATCGATGTGGCAAAGTCCATGGATACAATCGAGTGAACTGAGAATACAAGCGGTGTGGCAATACCAGCAAGTACCAAGGATACTTCCTCAAAACGGGTCCAATGCTTTGCCCGGCCCGACCAACCAAAACTCAAGATGCTATAAAACTTCTTCATCTTGGGGCTTTTCATTCTGTCGCGAATGGTCGCAAAATCTGGAATCAAGCCGATGTACCAGAATACCAACGACACCGAGAAATAGGTTGAGATCGCGAATACGTCCCACATCAATGCAGAATTAAAATTGGGCCACAACGAACCAAACTGGTTGGGCAAAGGCAACGTCCAATAGGCCATCCAGACGCGACCCATGTGAAACACCGGGAACACCGCTGCCATCATTACAGCAAAGATGGTCATCGCCTCCGCTGAGCGGTTGATGGCCATTCTCCAGCGCTGACGGAATAACAAGAGCACCGCCGATATGAGCGTTCCCGCGTGACCAATACCTACCCACCATACGAAGTTGGTGATATCCCATGCCCAGCCCACGGTCTTATTCAAACCCCATGAGCCAATTCCGACACCGACGAGATAACTGATACAACCCACGCCATACAACGCTACAATCAACGCAATGGTGAAGGCAATTTTCCACTGCTTCGGCGCAGGCCCCTCGATAGGATTGACGATATCATTGGTGATATCAGTATAGGTCTTGTGACCAAAAATCAGGGGTTTTCTTATAGAGGATTCTTTGAACATCCTTAGTGTTTTAGATGATTATGCTTCTGTTGGTTCTATGTTTCTGACCTTGGTCATGTAGAAAATATTCGGCTGCACGCCAGTCTCTTCGAGAGCGTTGTAACTGCGAACATTTTGAGCACGACCGGTATTCACACTCTTGGTGTCGTTGAGGTCACCAAATACGATAGCGTTGGTTGGACATGCCTCTGCACAAGCAGATTGAATCATGCCGTCTGTAACAATGGTGCCGTTGCGCTTCGCTTCGGTCTTGCCGGCCTGAATTCGCTGCTGACACATGCTGCATTTTTCCATTACACCGCGCGTACGAACTGTCACATCCGGATTCAACACCATGCGCAAGGTCTCATCCTGTGAAGGATTCACCATGGCGAACTTATCGTTGGTAACGTAATTGAACCAGTTGAAACGACGCACTTTGTAAGGACAGTTGTTTGCGCAATAACGAGTACCAATGCAACGATTGTAGGCCATGTTGTTGAGACCTTCATTGCTGTGAACGGTAGCTGCAACCGGACAAACCGTTTCGCATGGCGCGTGATTACAATGCTGACACATCATTGGCATGTGCACGGTACGTGGATTCTCCTCAGGATTCTCCATCTCGCGATATGCGCCAATCGTTCCGATTTCTTCCGCTGTCTTAGTATTCTTAAGCGTATCCGCTATTGCGATGCTTTGATGCTCACTGCTGAAGTAACGATCGATACGCATCCAATGCATATCGCGGTGACGATGTACCTCATCTTTTCCTACCACAGGAACGTTGTTCTCTGTATGGCAAGCCGTTATGCAAGAACCACAACCGATACAAGAGCTCAGGTCGATGGTCATTCCCCAACGGTGTCCGACACCCTCCACAGGATGCGCCGCCCATAAGTCGAACTCACGGACACTCACACGATCGTTTACATCAATCTTACCGTCCTTATTCACGTCGGCATGCACCGGCAATGAAACCATTTTGTTGTAACTCGCTTCACCGCGCTTCGCATCCTTTTCGCTCAAATATTGGGCGAGCATGGTTTCTTTTACCACCGAATCTCGGCCCATCACGGTGTTGTGCATTTGAGTTGTGGCAATAGCGTATGTGCCATCTGCCTTGGCTACAGAAACATCTGATGAGTTATAAGAGACAAAACCGTCATTGAGGGACGTAAGAACATATGCGTTTTGTCCGATCGGTGTGCGCTTATCACCATTCATGATATGCGCGCCATATTTTTCTGTTTGATACGCTGCTTTCCCTATCTCCTCATTTCCTTCTCCGCGGCCATATCCCAGCGCGATTCCGATGGTCTTCCTTTTCTGACCTGGCGTTGGGAAGGCGGGTAGAGTCAATGATTTTCCTCCCACTGTAACTGTGACCAACGATGCGCAATCACACTGACCGATGTAGGTCTGTAAACCCATCTCCTCCATGTCCGCTGCGGCCATAGTAACGTAGTTGTCCCAAGTTACCTTGGTGATTGGATCCGGTGTTTCATTCAGCATGGCGTTGTTGGCATGCATGCCCGCACCCATGGTCACTTTTTGATAGAGTGAAAGTTCCCAGTTGCCTGATTGCACACTGCTGATTTTCCCTAGTGCTGCATTTACATCGGGTGCAGCTATACTTGGCGCTACCTCAGCCACAGCAGGTGCCGCCGGTGTCGCAGCCGAATCAACAGGAGCAACAGGTACAACTGCAGCCGCCACAACAGGTGCGGCGCTCATCGTTCCATTATGCACTGATTGATTCCATGAGGCATCTGTTTTCATTGCCACGGCGGTATATGCGCCATTGTGTGTCTGACGAACGAAGTCGTAATAGCTTGATGTATTATCTGACCAGCGAAGGAAATTTTCTTGCGCTGCACGGGTATTGTACAAAGGGTTGATAATGGGCTGGGCCAAATC
>CAZKRL010000053.1:0-12431 GCA_964555295.1 uncultured Comamonadaceae bacterium
TTGCATCCCAAATGAATTTGCGCGAGGTAGCAAAAGCGAAGTCACGCACATTGTCTGCTTTGAAGGTCCATGTCTTTTTACCCTTGGCCCTTCCCTTTTCGGCCGCCTCAGCTTCCCTTTGAGTTACAATCATTACGGGATCCACAGCTGTTTTGGCTTGTTCCCAGCGTTGCATTTGTAAGGGACTAAGGATGGCCTTGGCATTTTGTAAACTGCCGGTTGAAGCCACCACATGATCAGAGGGCACAGTTATATTCACTACATAATTCCCAAAATTCAGCGTGAATTCACCCGAGCCCAGAAACTGCTTATGCTGCCATCCTTGGTTGTCCATATACACCACCATCCTCGGATAGAACTGCGCAATGGTGTATAAATAATTGCTGTCCTTCTCAAAATATTCGTAGCCGCTTCGACCTCCCAGACGCATTCTATCATTGATGTTGTACCACCATTTGATTCGAAAGGAAAATGTCCCACCTGGCGCCAATGGCTTCTCCAAATCAATCCGCATCATCGTCTTATTGACCGTATATTTTAGTTTCTTACCGGAGGCATCTTCTACCTTTTCCAATTTGAAACCACCATCAAACCAAGGATCAAGATCTTCCAAATCATTTCGAGACACTTTCTCCTCAATTTTCATTTGCTCTATTGCCCACGTATCAGAATTCTTATCGAAAATATTCTGGTCGAGCTGAAGCCACAGGTAATTCAATATATCCGGGGAATTATTGTGGTAGGTAATTTTCTCATCTCCCCTCAGAATTTGTTTATTATCATCAATCTCGATATCCATAACATAATCGGCACGTTGCTGCCAATACTCTTTACCAGGTGCACCACTTGCGGTGCGTTGATCATTAGGGGTGGCAAGTTCAGGTCCGAGCTGACTGAATTTATCTTGTCCAACTTTGGTAGGTTGACTCCACAGCGGGTGCGACAAAGCGCCGACAAGAACCCATAAGAAAAAAGTTATTCTCATGCTCCAAAAGTAATTCACATGAATATTGTTAAGGCTTAAGCGCACTAATTTCGACACTGAAAATGACGATGATTTATAACACCGGAGAAAAAACACAGCAACAAGATGAAACCGATGTGCTCGAAGAGTCATTGCATGAGTTGATTCTGCATAATGACGATGTCAACACATTTGACTTCGTAATCGAATCCCTTGTTAAAGTTTGTGGGCATGATCACATACAAGCCGAACAGTGCGCCATCATCATTCACTTCAAAGGAAAATGCACTGTTAAGAACGGCACCTGGGAAGAGCTTGAACCCAAATGCACTGCGCTTTTAGATCGCGGCCTGGGAGCGGAAATTGTTTGAACAGAACTGCATAGCGTCATCTCTCAAACCTATACCCCACCCCACGCACCGAATAGAAATGCCTAGGATTTTTATTGTCGCGCTCGAAGTGCTTGCGAAAATTGAGTATGAAATTATCAATGGTTCTTGCATTGGGATATCCCGATAAACCCCAAACCCGGTCGAGAATCTCTTCACGACTGATTACTTCACCGGAGCGACTTACCAGCAGTTTCAATAACATGAACTCACGCTTGCTGAGCTCCACTGATTCGCCCTTGAAATTGACTGCGTGAAAGGCCTGAAAATCTATTGTTCCGCCATCGAACACCAGTCGAGTTAGCTCATCATGATGTTTTGCCGCGTCTTGTCGCGACAGCAAATTTCGAATGCGCAAGAGCAACTCTTCCATCTCAAATGGCTTGGCCAAGTAATCATCGCCACCCGCTTTAAGACCTTCAATACGTTCTTTACTGCTGCCCCTTGCGGAGAGAAAGATGATGGGCGTTCGATTTCCTGATAGCCGAATATTCTCACAAATCGTAAGCCCGCTCATATGGGGCAGCATGACATCCAAAATGATCAGATGAAATGCCATGTTACGAATTCTCGACAGCGCAAGTTCACCGTCGCCTGCATGCACAACATCAAATCCTTCCAGCTCGAGATGAACGGTGAGGGCATGTGCCAAACTTGCCTCATCCTCCACCAGAAGAATGCGGTGGGCCTCCATTCAGAAATCAGTGACTACCTTCTTTACTGCCTTCGGCCTCGTGCTCTTGCCCTTCGTGGTTGTGGTCGCCGTCTTTGTGATCATGATTGCACGTGCCCGTCTTTGCCCCGCCTTCCGGCTCCTTGTAACCCGAAATTGCCACACCGGTAGCAACAAATGCGAGATGCTTTTTGGGCTCGGTAATTGCGGCTATTTCTGCATCGCTTTTGCCCTCTTCAGCAGCGTAATGCTTTTG
Source organism: uncultured Comamonadaceae bacterium (assembly GCA_964555295.1). Taxonomy (GTDB): domain Bacteria; phylum Bacteroidota; class Bacteroidia; order Flavobacteriales_D; family Sanyastnellaceae; genus CAZKRL01. The sequence goes on from CAZKRL010000053.1 coordinate 2,283, forward strand.
ATCTTCTACACTGATTTCTTCGTAGAATGCCTTGCCCTTGGCGCGTGCCTTCAGGCCTTCGCAACCTTCGAGAGGAACGAAAAAAACGTGATCGGTGGTGATTTTGAGTACATCACCGCCATCCAATCTGAGGTTGAGCCAGCATCCGGCGTGCGGACAAGTTTGATCGATGACACCGTCAATAGTGACATCCATGCTATCCTGACCGTTCATGGAAGCCACGAGGGTATTCACTGAAATGGTTGCGCTGGTATCAAATGCTTCACCGTAAAATTCAGTGGCATTTACCGGGGCTTTCGGTGCCTCGCCGCATGCGGCAAAAGCAATTGTAATGACGAACAAAAGAAATTTATTCATAGGATTTATTTTTTGTCCTGGCCTTCAGAAACTGTCTTATCAACGCTGAGAGCAGCGCGTTCTATACGCATTCTACCCTGATCAATTTTAAGAACCACTGAAGTTTCATGCAGTTCAAGAATTTCACCGTGGATTCCACCGATGGTCATCACTTTATCACCGATTTGAACCGCTTCTTGAAATTTACGTTGTTCTTTGGCCTTCTTCATTTGCGGCCGAATCATGAAAAAATAGAAGATGGCGAAAAAACCCACCATGAATAAAAGGGTTCCCATAGAACCGCCACCTTGAGCTTGAAGTAGTAACATTTTTAAATTTTCGGCAAATGTAACTCATACTCATGTGAGGAAACCGTCAACAGAATTGTGTGGCACTCATTCATCTGAATGCCAGGTTTGCATTATAGTCACAACGCACTTTCATGAATTGAAAAAACGGGGAGGTGATCTGAAACGAGCTCGTCACTCCCTCTCCATCACCATCGGAGGTTCTATCGGATCGCTCTCAACCCCCATCACATTGCCGGCAAGCACAAGGGTTTTCATCCGGGGTATTCCGTTTGAAACGACGTAAATTTTCTTGTGCACTGCACCCGCATTGTTTCTGCTGTCAAACTCTACTGTGATTTCTCCCCCATCCCCCACACCGATGGGCTGAGTGGGCCATTCTTTGGGTACAGTGCATCCACATGACGCGCTCACTTGAGACAAGATCAGAGGTGATTTACCCGCATTGACAAAATGGTATTTGAAGATCTTCTTTTCTCCAACACTCAAGATACCGAAGTTCAAACTGTCTGAATCAAATTGTACTACCGCAGCTTCATCAGCATTTGCTGTACCAGGGAAATGAAGCATATCCTGAGTAATACGGCGATCGTCGGTCTTACATCCCCACCAGACTATGGATGTCAACCCAAACAAGAGTATTCCCGCCTTAGTCATCCCTGTGGTCGCGAATTTCTCCGTTGAAGTCATCCTCATCAAAGATTTCATCTTCGCCATCTTCCAAGTCCTCGTCAAAATCTTCCTCCAAATTTTCCTCGAACGCTACATCGTCACCAGATTCCTTTGAATACTGATCGGGCGCATCACCAAACACCAGCGCTACCCGAGGATAAATGGTGCTCGGTGTATCCTGCTTGACCTCAACGGCCTCAAGATAGAAAATCCACATCCGCATGAAGTCATAGACATACAACAGCTTTCCAAACGGCGCCTGAACAACATCCGAAATCTTGGTATCTGCCATGGTCGCACCTTCTCCTTCCTGAAAGGCGAGCAACGGAATTTCGTCGCCCTTTTCCCACTCATCATTGCTGCGATAAAAGCTCGCCATCTCACCCGCTTCAAAATCGAAGGCGTCCAACACCGCTAAATGCAACTCTTCCAGAATCGCGTCGGTTTCAATTTCAAGCTCACGGAAAACATCTGCCTCCGTATCCAAGATCACCCTAAAACGGGTAATACTCACATGTGTATGTTTTTTTGCCATAGGAATTGGGTTCGCAAATTAAAACCTTTGAATACTATTTGAAACTCCTTTTCCAAAATGGAAATGACTACATTTCCCACTAAAATTCACCCCATGCGCAAGAAGCAAATCATCATCGGATTTTTATTGGCCTTAGTTTGCATCATCGTCGGACTTATCATCGCAAAGCCCGATATGAATGACTTTCACGAATACATTTCTGCAGAAATTTTAGAGGCCATGATGTCTGATAATGACCCCGAATTCAAAGCCGTATCCGAAGAATTCAACAAACTCCTGCAGTCATCACTGCCCCTGATGACAAGTGAAAACTCTCTTGGCATTTGTTCGATTTTCTCACTCCAACTGCCCAGTCGAAGTTACTCCTATTTGGGGATAGGCGGAAGATATATTCCTCTTCAGTCAGAAACATTCAATCCTTCAGAAGAATGATGAAGCGAAATACCATTTTTCTTTCAATTCTTTTTGCAACCTCTTCCCTACTCGCTCAAATTCTGCCCGCTCCGTTACAAGTCAATTATGGTATTGGTCAGTTTGTGTACCCGCAAAGTATCTACGTCTATTATTCTCCTGAGGCCCTGGATGAGGCACATCTTTTCAAAGCCATATTGCAGAAGGAGCTGAAGATTCATCCGGAATTGAAAAGTATCCTTGAGTTGAAAAATCTTGGGAAGCATCAAGCCCTAGTACTCAATGCGAAAAAAGCATCTCCGAAAGATTATCGCGAAGCCGATGAATCATACACCCTGAGCATTCAACAACAAATCATAACGCTCGATGCCGAGACGGATGCCGGATTATGGCGAGGCCTTGAGTCGTTGCGTCAGTTGATGCTCCCGGCCGCTGATACACGCGCGCTGAAGGTTCAGGTGATTCGCGACCAGCCCGCATTTGTGCATCGGGGGCTATTGCTCGATTGTTGCAGACATTTTATGGAGGTTGATTTTGTGCTCAAATACATTGACTTGCTTTCAATCTACAAAATGAATGTGCTGCACTGGCATCTCACCGAGGACCAGGCGTGGAGAATTGAAATTGACGCATTTCCGAAATTGATTTCTGTAGGCGCTCAGCGTATCACCCCCGAGGGCGATGTGTACTCCGGGCATTACTCTGAGGAGGATATAAGGCGTATTGTAAAATATGCGGCTGAGCGACACATCACTGTGATTCCGGAAATTGAATTGCCCGGTCATAGTCGCGCTGCCATTGCCTCATATCCTTATCTCAGCTGTACCGGCGAGTCATTGACAGTGGCGAATGATTGGGGTGTTTTTAAGGACATCTACTGTGCGGGCAACGACAGTGTTTTTACTTTTCTGGAAAAGGTTCTGGATGAAGTTTGTGAGCTGTTTCCATCCCCGTACATTCATATCGGCGGTGATGAAGCACCTAAGTTTCGCTGGGAGCATTGCGCTAAATGCAATAAGAGAATGACCGATGAAAAAATCGCAAGCAGCGCCGAGTTACAAACCTGGTTCATCAATCGTATTGCCACTTACCTTGAATCGAAAGGCAAACGTGTTATCGGATGGGATGAAATTCTGGAAGGTGGTATACCCGCGAGCGCAACGGTTCAGAGCTGGCGAGGCATGGAAGGCGGAGTTCACGCAGCACGAGCAGGTCACGCGGCCATCATGTCGCCAACAAGTCATTGCTATTTCGATTATGGTCTATCGTCGACCGATTTACCCGAAGTCTATCAATTCAACCCCATTCCCTTGGAATTAAATGCTGACGAGACAAAGTTCATTCTGGGGGGTGAGTGCAATCTGTGGTCGGAACACGCCCCGCAAGAGCTGGTAGATCAAAAAGTTTTCCCCCGCATTCTTGCCATGAGCGAGGTATTGTGGCGCAATCCGCAAGTGCGGGATTACGACACATTCTTTGCAGAAGTTGAGCGACAAATACCGACTCTACAAAGGATGAATGTGGATTTTGGATTTTCTCAAATTCCGGTGAAACTCCATTTCTTAGAGCGGAAAGATTCCATGCTCGTGGCCTTGACACCTCAACCGCAGAGTGTTCTGCTTGAATATCGCATCGGTCACAAGACAGATGATTTGCTCGCGGATTATCGGCCATACCATGCACCTATCCTTGTGAGTGAACCTTCGCAACTTCAGGTAAGATGTACCTATCAAAACAAAACATACCATGAGCCACTGATTTGGCAACTTGACCCTCACATGGCATATCGCAAACCTCTCACCCTGAATTACAATCCTTCTCCATGGTACACTGGTGGTGGCAATGACGCATTGGTAGATGGGGTGAAAGGGAGCATTGATTTCCGCGATGGTCACTGGCAAGCGATACAAGGCGCTGATATGTCGATGACCATTGACCTGGAGAAAGACACTTTGATCCGATCCGTGACAACGCAATGGTATATGTACAGTAACGCATGGATTTTTGTCCCCGAGCGTATTGAATTATGGGGAAGTAATGATGCAACAACGTGGACACATCTCGACACGCACATCATTGATGAGGATATTCGTACAGCAGGTCAGCACTACAAGACGGTTATTCAAACGGTTCAAGGCGCGCATCATCGCTTTCTAAAAATGAACGCGGTAAGCAGAGGAGCTTGTCCGGATTGGCATGAAGCGGCGGGAGAGCCTTCTTGGTTATTCTGTGATGAGATTGTAGTGAGATAGACTACAGATGCATAAACTGCTTCTTAGCGAGCAGTTGCTCCTCGGACTCACGATGATTTGGATCATCAACGCAACAATCCACGGGACAAACGGCAGCACATTGAGGTTCATCGTGAAAGCCAACACACTCAGTACATTTATCGGAGACGATATAGTAAACGTCCATGCTAACCGGTTGCTGAGCGCTGTCGGCGTCAGAGGGATTCCCGGAAAGCGAAGTGAAAGCACCGCGAAGGCCTGTACCATCGGCGAACTTCCATTCGGCGCCACCTTCATAGATTGCGTGGTTCGGACATTCAGGTTCGCATGCACCGCAGTTGATGCATTCGTCGGTGATCATTATTGCCATAGCTACGAGGTTATTTTTGCGCCGCGAATTTAATCCACGAAAGCAATGAGAGAACAACGAATCAAAGGCTTGGTTCAATTGGGAATAGCGATGAATACCCTCGCTGACGCTGCTCATTGGCCAGGATATGAGAGCGGAATTTCGGAAACAGAATTCAACCAATTCAGAGCTGCTGAGCTATTGGCATCTCAAAAAAACGGCTGGTTTACCCTTTCGGAAATTCGGAGAGCACTTCGCAATTGGGCCATATCTCTGGAGGCAGAAAAGGTGCATCGCTGGATATCGTCGTATCCACAGAACAAAGCTCCAAAACGTGTCGGTATCATCTGTGCGGGCAATATCCCGATGGTAGGATTGCACGATGTCATTTGCGTTTTAATGAGTGGACATCATGCGGTCATCCGTTTGAGTTCAGAAGATGATGTGCTGATTCCTGCGGTGATTGCACTTTGGAAAAGTTTCGATCCTGAGATGGGTCCATTTTGTGAATGGGTAGATGGCAAACTTCCATCAACAGATGCTGTCATTGCCACAGGAAGCAATAACACCTTGCGATACTTCGAATATTACTTCAGTGAAAAGCCACACGTATTCAGGGGAAACAGAACCAGTGTTGCAGTATTGAACGGTCAGGAATCTGAAGTAGATCTCCATGCGTTGGGCACAGATATCTTCGCCTACTTCGGATTGGGCTGCCGGAGTATCTCCAAAGTTTTCCTGCCGCAGGGTTATGATTTGCAACGGATTTTTGCTGCGCTATACGCATATCGCGAAATCGCGCAACACAACAAATACGCCAACAACTACGATTATCACCGCGCCCTGTGGATGATGAACAGTGAGCCGATTCTGGAAAATGGATTTATCATACTTCGAGAATCGGAAGCCCTGCATTCACCGGTGGCCACATTGTATTATGAGTATTACAACAGTCCTGAAGATTTGAATAATAAACTGCAGGTCATACAACCCCTACTGCAGTGCATAGTCGGCCCGGAACACTTTCCTTTTGGAAATTCTCAAACACCTGAATTGATGGACTACGCCGATAATTGCGACACGATGGCATTTTGTGCGACGCTTTAAGGCAACTACGAAACGTTTGTTCAATGGCCCTTTCCGGCGAGATCTGCTAAGCTTGTTGTCTCCAGAATAGCAAGTGAAGCATCCCGCACCTTCGCCAACACATGATGAAGCTCACAAGCGTTTTCGTCAGGACAAATTTCACATGCCTCATAAAAATTCAAACTCACACAAGGTGCGAGCGCTATCGGACCGTTCAAGGCCCTGACGATGGTAGACAATTTAATATCTGAGGCCGCCTTGGCAAGTTTATAGCCCCCAGTACTTCCCTTTTGACTTTTCACAAAACCGGCAATGCGCATATCCCGCACAATGGCTTCAAGGAACTTCGCAGAAATATTGAGTTGACCAGCTATGGAGGCAATGGTAACCGGAAGACCGCTGGAATCCTTTGCGATGATCACCAAAGATTTGATGGCGTAACGGGTAGCGCGATTGAGCATATGAAAGAAAGACGAATGGAAAATTGTTCTTGTATGCAAATATCATTAATTTAAAGATTGCGTATTGTGCCCGTTCTTTCATGGTTATTTTTGATTGAGTCTATGGGCTGAAGACGAGCTCAGGACAACCTAAACAATATTGTATGAGATCACTTTATTTATCCATTGCTATTTTCTTGTTTGCCATTGAGTCGTTGGCTCAAGGACGCACCGACAAAAAAGATCACGGTTATGTTGTTGCAAGTCACTTTGCAATATCAAAGCCATTGACTGAGATCGCCAAGGAGTTTCCGGTTGACGAGAACACCATAATCCCCAGAGAGGAAGAGGAAGAATCAGAAGACAGGAAGCACAGAAAAGCGCAGAAATTCAAATTTTCGGTAGAAGATGATCCAATCAAATATGGCAATGACCCGGCAACGTTGCAACGCAAATCGGGTGATGTTCCCGCAGGCGGCCTCAAAGTAAACTGGCCCGGGCAAACAGCATCTGGCTTCAGGCCGTATGACCCATCAGGAGCAGTAGGTCCGAATCACTATGTGCAGATGATCAATTCAACCACCTTTAAGGTATATAACAAATCTACCGGTGCAGTTATATTGACACAAACATTAGGGAATCTATGGTCACCGGCCACTGCCAATGCAGGAGACCCCATCGTGATGTACGACAAACCCGCAGATCGGTGGTTCCTTGCACAATTCGGGTCGGGCAATAACAACATCTACATCGCCGTATCTACAACCGCTGACCCAACAGGATCATATTATACTTACACATTCACCTCACCCGCCTTTCCCGACTATTTGAAGTTCGGCGTTTGGCATGATGGATATTATATGACCTCGAATCAGGCCCAGAAAGTATTTGCATTTGAGCGCACTGCCATGCTCGCAGGAAGTCCAACTGCAAGGTCGGTGTATCAAAGTTACTCGCCTCCACAAAGCACTGGCTTCTTTTGTCCGATGCCCGGATGCGCTGCCGACGGAGTGTTACCTCCGGCCGGAACCCCTTGTCCGATTTACTCTTACTCCGACAATGCCTGGGGCACCGGAATTATTGATGGCGTTCAGATCTATAACATGAGTGTGAATTGGACATCCGCTACACCCACTGCCACTATTACCCTTGCGAATGCAATACCAACAGCTGCTTTTGACGCATCCTACGATGCCAGCTGGAATGATTGTCCACAACCCAATACCACCCAAAAACTAGACGGTATCGGAGGGGTTATTATGTACCGCGTTCAGTGGAAAACATGGCCAACATATAACTCGGTCGTATTGAACTGGGCTGTAAAAATCAGCACCAGTCAGCGCAGCATCAAGTGGTGTGAATTGCGACAAGACAAAACCACTGGCACTTGGACCCTCTACCAAGAAGGTATCTACACACCTGATTCCGACACGCGATGGATGGGTGCCATCTGCATGGATAACAACGGAAGTATCGGACTCAGCTATATCAAGTCGAACGCCACCACCTCCTTCCCTGGCCTTTACTATACCGGTAGAAGATCCTGCGATCCACTTGGCGCACTGCCCATTACCGAGACGCTCATCGTGGCCGGCACCGGATCACAAACCGGCGGCAACAGAGTTGGAGACTATGCACACACTACGCTAGACCCAACTGATGGCACTACATTCTGGAGCACAAGTGAATATATGGGAGGAACCACAGGAAGCAGTGCAGCACGCACCCAAATTTTCTCCTATTCCATACCTGTTTGCACGACAGACGCATCGGTAACCATATCGGTTACTTCTGGTAGTTTACCACTCTGTGGCACCGGCACTCTTACATTCACAGCCATACCCGTCAACGGCGGTTCTGCCCCATCCTATCAATGGCAAGTAGATGGCAATAATGTGGGCAGCAATAATTCAACTTTTACGTCTTCGACACTTACTGCCGGACAGGTAGTCAGTTGTGTGATGACATCCAATTTAGCGGGAGTAACAGCGAATCCGGCCACTTCGAATAGCATCAACATCACTTCAGTAAATGCGGTAACACCCGCTGTTAGCATAACGCAAACCGGTGGTTCAAACCCCACTTGTCCTTCAGCCGTTCTAACTTTTACCGCTACTTCCACAAATGGTGGAACAACCCCATCCTATCAATGGAAGGTTAATGGAACCAATGTAGGAACCAATTCATCTACCTATGCCGCAGCGATTGCCAACAACGCTGTAGTTACTTGCGTATTGACAAGTTCACTCACTTGTGTCACCAGTGCCACTGCAACATCTAACTCGATTACCATTACACACGTAACAACCACCTCACCGAGTGTAACAATAAGTCAAACCGCAGGATCAACCCCAATATGTTCAGGCAGTTCCGTGACGTATGCCGCAACCATCAGCGGTATTGCTACACCGAGCTATCAGTGGACCATTAACGGAACCAACGTTGGCACCAATAGCAGCACATACACGACCAGTGCGTTGACCAATGGACAGCAAATTCAATGCACTGTCTCCGGATCATCAGTTTGCCCAACCAATTACATTCTAGGTACCGGCACAACTGTCAATTCCGTTACATCGGGCGCAGCCGTGGCCTACCCAACGTATTTTGGAAATGGCCGTCAACAATATGTGGTGCGCGCCACAGAACTGACTGCTCTTGGCATGACAGCAGGTAATATCAGTTCACTGGCGTTTAACATCAACGGCACCATTGGTGACCCTGTTACGCTCAATTCTTACACCATTAAAATCGGCAATGCCACAGCTACCACAGCAACAACCACATTTCAGTCACCCTCATTTACAACCGTTTTTGGCCCTGTGAATTACACACCCATTTTAAGTAGCTGGAACACCCATGCGTTTTCCACTCCGTTCGCATGGGACGGCGTTTCCAATATTGTCGTTGATATATGCTTCTCTAATGGTGTAATAGGTAATGGAGCATATCAAAATTTTATTTCAAGTCCAGGTTATGCTGCAACAACATACAGACAACTCGATGGCGCCACTACAACCATTTGCACAACCAATACTGGCGGCACAACCTCGACCAGTAGGCCCAACATGACTATTGGACTATCCGGAAGCATTTCTCCTGCCAACTCCAATATCATAACGGCCAATGTTACTTCAACTGTAACGCCGGCAATTACCATAGCCCTCACCAGCGGCAATAATCCTGGATGCACCGGTAGCGGTTGGACGTTCACAGCAACCCCAACCAACGAAGGCACATCACCCTCCTACCAATGGAAAATTAACGGTAATAACGTAGGCATCAATAGCACGACCTACACCATTAGCTCATTATCCAATGGTGACATCATCACTTGTGTATTGACATCCAGTTCATCCTGTGCATCGCCTGCTACTGCAACATCAAACAGTATTACAATGAGCATCAGCAGCAGTCTTCCCGCAAGCGTGAGCATTGCATCGAGCGATGCCGACAATACCATCTGCACGGGTGCGAGTGTGACCTTCACGGCAACGGCTATTAATGGCGGCACTCCGACGTATCAATGGCGACTCAACGGAAGTAACATTACCAGTGCAACATCATCTACCTACACCACATCAACGCTTGCCAATGGTGATGCCATCAGTGTGGTCATGACCTCCACGGCGACGTGTGCAACTGGATCTCCTGTGACATCGAGCAGTATTACAACAACAGTGAATGCGAACCTTCCTGCGAGCGTAAGCATTGCATCGAGCGATTCCGACAACACCATCTGCTCGGGCGCGAGTGTCACCTTCACTGCAACAGCGGTGAA
>CAZKRL010000054.1:0-12419 GCA_964555295.1 uncultured Comamonadaceae bacterium
TTGAGGCCTAATTATCATAGTATCGCTGATTTTCGGAAACACAATCCGTTGGCGCATTCAAAGCGTGAGTGTGGAGATTTCTTTCACCATGACGATATACAATCTCAAATGATGGATAAACATCTTAACTTTTGCAGACTTTAAGACAAGTTGAAAACATGGAAGCCGGATTACAGCAAAATCCGAATCGATTTGTTGGTAGTAACTATTATATTTTGATTTTAAGGGCCCCCAAAATATTTTTCGGTTATCAGGCACCGAAAATTGGTGATGTCTTAAAACGAAAATTTCGAACCTAGAGAGAGAATATAATAGTCGAAAAAGTGTAAATGAGCTGAAAATCGAATTTTTTTCACGGCCTGACGTTTCAACAATTGCCAATAAGCTATTAACGCAGGCGATTGGAATTGCGGTATCTTAATTCTTGCTCCCTGCACACGCGCATTTGCAGCACAAGTTGCGCCAGCAAATCTTCCGTAACCGCTATCTCCATGCGTGATCGTATGACACTGCCGAAGTAGAAAAAATCTTCCTTGTTGCTTTCTTCAAATCTTGAAGCTGAATTTTGTAATTGCGATACCAGCGATTCTAATCCTTTCATCGCGAGTTGTAATTCTGAAATGGGCTGGTACGCATCAAAAAATGCTTTGCCCTTTCGATCGGGAAATCTTTGGTATAAATCGCTCTGGCATTTTGCCGACATCCTGCCTGATTCTTCGAGGGAGTCTTGCCATTGTGAAATCTTGTCATTTAGAACCTCTGCAAATTGTTGCGGCGTAAGACGGTGGATACCATACTTAAAGCAGGTATCCTGATAGGTCAATCGCATCTGAAAGTATGCACTGCTCTCCGTTTTTTGTTGTTGAGGCAGTACTTGGTTCCATGTCTGCCATTGCCCAATCAATGGCTTTGCTTTTGCGGGTATTGCTTTCCTTGATCCGCTGATTGCCCTGATCTCACGGCACAAGGTATCATATTGAAGTCGCTTACGAATCGCTGCATTGGCCCTGTCATTCATGCCCACGAAGAGAGAGTCTAAGAATGGGTTGGGATGAACTTCAGGAGTTTTCAGGACCTCGCGCATTTGTGTGTGAAAGGGCCGCAGTTGCAAAAAATCTCCGGATACTCTGATTTCTTCTCGCATCAATTCCATGCGCTTGGTATCACTCAGTGCATTGAAGGTCTTCATCCTCATGCCGCACGATAGCATACCTAAGATGAAACAACTTATATATGCTTGTTTAATCAACGTATGCGGTCTACGGATTTCACCAATGCCTCATCGCTGCGTATTGAACGGCGTGCAAATTGATTGAGCAACAGAGTAAAAACAAGCATCCATGTAGCCATGCCAAAATGAAATTGCGTGCCGTGCTCCCCATACACTTTCACAATACTTAGAGCGAGTAAGACATAAGTAGCAACAATCAGAATTTCATTGTATCGTATCATCCGTATTTGTTTCTTCCGGTTTTTGTAGGAGAATAGTATTACGAAATGAAGTAGTATGGAAATCCCAACAGGTACCGATTGCCACGAGATGAATGAGGGGGATTCCAAGCCTTCCGGTGCGATGAAACGGTAGTTGTGTAATTCGAGATTACCGATTGTTACATAGGGGAAGAAATAAGTCAACGTGAGTGCTATTATGGCTAGTAGCAGAAATAAACTTTGAATGCGTTGGATCATATCGTGGTAGTTTGCTGATGCGTGTGGCAATGATAATTCACATTTCTTTCTTTCAGATATTGAACAACGCGCTCGAAGCCCGTTTCAGTTTCACCGATGTATTCAGGAGGTGATACGCCAATGCGTGAGTAGGTACCATCTATGATTAATTCAACAACGGCATTGCAGGTATATCCCGTGGTGCGTGCCATGGAAATGATGCCTTGTTCTTTGTCATATCTGTCGAGCAAATTATAGGTGTAGGTTGAAATCTCGCCATTATGATTAACGTCTATTTCAATTCTCATCACAGTATAGTCTTCTTCGCCGGGTTGTAATTTCCATTGTGGAAATAGCAGTGCGCTGGTTACATCAAGGGGCCGAACCATTTGTCCATTTACCTCAATGGGGTGTTTTGAGAAGAACCCGCCCGCGCGTAACACCTTCAGATACTCAACGCAGCCCGGATATCTCAATGTTTTTTCAATCATATCAGGAATGTCGGACATGGTTTGAATGAGTGTGCGAAGTCCGTCGCTGTTCCATGATTCAAGCGTGCCTATACCATCGAAGTTCAAACTCTCGGTGTCACTGAGCGCCTCTCGTATTACGATCTGTGAGTTTTGAACATATCGGGCAGGACGTGTGTATTCTTCAATGACATCGGCAGGGGAGAATACGGCACGGTATTCCCACGGCCATTGTCGCACCACGGGAAGTCCGCCAACAAGACATGAATAGCGAATTACTTTCTCCCGATGATGATGATGACCCAATATTATATTTCCCATACCCGGAGCTACACCACAATCAAATACTGCAACACATTGGTTGCGTTTGGCAAGATCATCAAGCAGAAATACATCTTCAGGAAAGAAGCTGATATCAACCAGATTTTTTCCTGCCTCTAAAATTTCTTTTGCTGCATTGAAACCGAGATGTCCGGGTAGCGCACCCACTACTAGGTCGTAATCCTTCACCAGTTGGTGTATGGCTCCTGCTTTGCGCGCGTCGAGATGAACGGTTTTGAGGTTCAGTGTATTCAGGTAATTCCTTCTCTCTTCGGATACTTCAGCAACAGTTATGTTGTGATTTTTTGCCAGGTCTCGGGCGATTACAGAGCCTACAAGACCGCCGCCCAGTATTATTATATTTCTGCTCATATGCAATGTTATATTCTCGAGGAAATGCCCGGACTTAATCTGTAACGGTCTTCCTGATACTTCTTATATAATTGGTTCATTCTGGCTGCAATTTCCGTAAGTCCGATTTCGCTACCCCATTGAATCAATCCTTTTGGATAGTTAACTCCTTTGGTCATGGCGGTGTCGATGTCTTCCTCACTCGCTACTCCAAAATGCACGGCATCATATGCTTCATTGATCAGCATGGTAATAATTCTGTCGGATATGATTTTTTGCAGAGTGTTGTCAGAAATTTCTGTGGTGACTTTGTTATCGTCATACTTGTAGAATCCACGTCCGGATTTCTTTCCTAACCATCCCGCTTCAGTGAGTCGTTTTTGAGTAACACTGGGCCGGTATCTCGGGTCGAAGTATAACGATTGAAAAACTGATTCTGTGACAGCATAGTTGATGTCATGTCCAATCAAATCCATCAGTTCAAAGGGGCCCATGCGGAAGCCGCTAGCTTTCATTGCGCCATCAATCGTACTAACAGAGGCAATATTCTCCTCTAAGATTCTAATGGCTTCACTGTAGTAGGGGCGGGCGATGCGGTTTACAATAAACCCCGGAGTGTCTTTGCATACGACCGGTTTTTTCCCCCATTGCTGTATCAGTTCGGTACAAATATGGGTGAGCCCGGGATGAGTTTGTACGGCGGGTATAATTTCAACTAATGCCATCAGTGGTGCGGGGTTGAAGAAATGCAGTCCGATGAATTGCTCCGGATTTTTACAGGCCGAGGCAATGGAGGTGAGGGATAGTGAGGATGTGTTGCTTGCCATGATACATTGCGCCTTTACGAGCGGTGTAATCGCATGGAAGAATTCCTTTTTGATTTCAATTTTCTCGGCAACGGCTTCAATGATGATGTCGCAATGTGATAGTTCTTTGAGGTCAGTCGTGAGCGCAAGATTTTGAATGCGTTCGTTACTTGTGCTTTCTGTCAGTTTTGACTTCTCAGCCCATTTGATGAGTCCTGTATGAATACTGTTTCTGGCCTTCTCAAGTGAATTTTGCTGGATGTCAAACAGTATCACTTTATGTCCATTCTGAAGTGCTACCTGGGCAATGCCACTGCCCATTGCACCGGCTCCGGCGATGCCCACAATTGAGTTGATGGTTATCACGACTTACTTTTATAATGTTTCACTAATTCTTCCATTGATACCCGCAACATGTCATATACATTTTCAAAGTCTTGGTAGTCGCCATAATATGGATCAGGTACCGAGTGATCTTTGAGGTGAGGATGCCAGTGTGTTGCCATTTTTATTTTGTGATGCTGCCCTTGATTTGCAAGCTGAATCATTTCATCGAAGTGGCCTTTATCCAGAGCAAGTATCAAATCGAAATAATCAAAATCAGCGAGGGTCAACTTTCGTGATTTCTGCTGCGCAATATCTATATTCCTGGCTTCCATCACTCTTACGGATCTACTGTCGGGAGCATCACCGGTGTGAAAGCCAATGGTGCCCGCAGAATCGATTTCCCAGCCAAGCTGGTGAAGCGCAGATAGTTGCTCTAGCAGACCATGCGCAATGGGTGAGCGACAAATATTACCTGTACAAACCGCTAATACACGCATACTATTTCTTATAGCTTGCGGCAAGTTTCATGGCAGCTTCGAGATTGATAACCCCTCCGGTTACTGAGTAGGAAGCAAAACTGACATTTATTTTCTTGTAGAGACGGCTGGGCATTTCTGCTGCTTCGGATTTCTTTTTAGAGATGAAGATGCGGGCGAAAAATCTGCCCATTCCGTTTCTCATTTTGTATTTCTCAATTTTCTTATTCTTATATGGGGTTACAGTTTTCATAAGAATTTCTTTTACTTCCTTCGCACTGAGCTGCGGGTAATATGCGAGCAACATGGCTGCACAACCGCTCGCTACGGGTGATGCCATGCTGGTGCCACTATTGAGTTTATATCCGTTGTTGGGGATACTGCTGTAAATGTCAACGCCGGGAGCGAAAAGATCCACTCCTTTTTTACCAAAGTTCGAAAAATCAGCTGCAATGTTGTCAGTGTCGTAATTGCTTGCACCTACCTCGAGCCAGGTGGAGCAATAAGTTCCATCGTCGAATTGATCCTTTGGGAAATTCGGTTGCTCATCGATGTTCTTGCCATCGTTGCCCGCGGCATGCACCAACAGTACGTTTTTACTCTCGGCGTATCGAACCGCTTCGTCTACTGCGTTTTTTTGAGGCGACCAGCTTTTTCCGAAGCTCATATTGATGATTCTTGCGCCGTTGTCTGCGGCATAACGAATGGCATTGGCAACGTCTTTATCTCTTTCATCGCCATTGGGCACGCAACGAATGACCATGATTTTAGCGTGCGGACAAATACCGTCCATTCCGATTTGATTGTGGGTGGCGGCTATAATTCCGGCTACATGTGTGCCATGTTCTCCCTCGGGTCCGTCGATGTGATTATTGCCGTAGTATCGCTCATTGATATCGGCGTAATTATCTCCCACCAGATGTCTTGGATCAAAGTCGGGATTGAGTTGAAAGTTGGCCAACGCTTCGAACTGGCGGATTCCTTCCAAAATCTCTCCTTCGAGGTTTTGTTCCATTACCATACCGATAAAATTGATGATGGCAGCTTCTTCTTCGTCATTGGGGACAATCGTTTGTACTTCTGCCAAAGTGTAGTTTTCCTTGCCTAAAATTTTGCTGATAGTTTGTTTGCCCGATTCGTAAAACGATGCAACCATCGAGTATTGAGCCAGATTTTCAGTGGCCTCGCTGGTGCGACGCTCAAACTCTTTTTGCAGGCGTAAGAATTTTTCAAATTCGGGTTTTTCTTTTTTGGGAATACTGCCAGCGTCAATTACATCACCGAATCTCTGCTTGTATTCGCGGTATATTCTGATGAATTCCAGATTGTCGACAGAGACATCACCGTCTTTACCGCCAATGAAACTCCAGCCATGAACGTCATCAATGTAGCCGTTTTTGTCATCGTCGATTTGATTGCCTGGTATCTCGTCGGTATTAACCCAAAGTGCATCTTTCAAATCTTCATGAAAGGTTTCAGTTCCGCTGTCAATGACTGCGACAATTACGGGTGTTGCGGTTTTGCCGGATACGAGAGCAGTAGCTTTTTTGTATCCGATACCGGGATAAGTGCCGCTGAATAAGTCGGAAAGATGCCAAGAATTTAACGGGTTAAGGGCTTCAGGACCTGAAATTGGTGATTGTGCTAAAATGCATGTCAATGCATGAAATTGAAGCAGAATGAGCGCATATTTTTTCATGGTGCGAAGTAAAAGCATAAACAGGTTTGAGTACCGCCAAAATTTGTTGCGGGTAGCTGCCTTTACGTTTCTATCTTCGCAGCCCATGAGGCAATTAACGCTGATGAACAGTGAGGTGATGCAAATGGTCTTGCAGCGACTCAGCCATCAGTTGATTGAAAATCATAAGGACTTCAGCAATTCTTTGTTAATGGGCATTCAGCCCCGTGGGGTCAATCTGGCGTTGGAGTTAGTTCAAATACTCACTGATTTGTTACCCCATCCCATTGCGCATGGCACTATTGATCCTACATTTTACAGAGATGATTTCCGCCGACATGAGGGTCCATTGTTGGCTCGACCCACGAGTCTGCCCGTTTCACTGGAGGGCAGAAGGGTAATTTTAGTGGATGATGTATTGTATACAGGGCGCACGATTCGCGCTACACTCGATGCCTTAATGGAGTTAGGTCGACCTGCCTCGGTTGAGCTCTTGGTGCTCATAGATCGTCGGTTTTCGCGGGAGTTACCCATACAACCGGATTATATCGGCAAGAGCATTGATAGTTATGAAGATCAAAAAGTGAAAGTGATTTGGAAGGAAGGTAATAGTAAAGTTCAACTGATTACTGCATGAGTTCAAACGTTTCTTCTCAGCGGGCTTTAAGTGTGAAACATTTGTTGGGTATTCGGGATTTAACGACGGCTGATATAGAATTGATTTTCGCTCAGGCAGATGAGTTCAGCGAAGTATTAAGCCGCCCTATTAAAAAAGTTCCGTCGCTCAGAGATATCACCATCGCCAACATGTTTTTCGAGAATTCAACCCGTACCAAGTTGAGTTTTGAGTTGGCCGAGAAGCGATTGAGTGCAGATGTGATCAATTTCAGTTCATCAGGTTCATCGGTCAAGAAGGGTGAGACCCTGGTTGATACGGCCAATAATATTTTGGCCATGAAGGTGGATATGCTGGTAATGCGGCATGCATCACCTGGGGCCTGCAAGTTTCTAAGCGATCGTGTCAATTCAATTGTGATAAACGCGGGCGATGGTACCCATGAACATCCGACGCAAGGTCTTTTGGATGCCTATTCGATTCGAAGGAAATTGGGCTCGATCAAAGGTGTTCGTGTGGCCATCATCGGGGATATCCGACATTCAAGGGTTGCGCTCTCGAACGTGTTGTGTCTCCAAAAACTTGGTGCCGAGGTGATGGTCTGTGGTCCGGCCACATTGATTCCTCGGCATTACGATAGTTTGGGGGTAAAGGTGGAGCATGATTTTAAAAAGGCCCTTCAATGGTGCGATGTAGCCAATATGCTACGGATTCAGCTGGAACGTCAGAATACCGAAATAAGATATTTCCCTAGTTTGCGAGAATACGTCATGCGATATGGTCTTACCATGGAAATATTGGATTCGTTGAATAAGGATCTTGTTGTTATGCATCCAGGACCGGTCAATAGGGGAGTTGAGATAACAGGAGAAGTTGCTGATTCAAATCAAAGCATAATTCTTCATCAGGTTGAGAACGGTGTAGCGATTCGTATGGCGGTTATCTATTTGTTGGCTCAACATATCCATCGCCATTAATTCCATTTAACTTCTAATTCAGCGACAATATTGATATTGTGCGTTCTGTCTGAATTATTCCTGCCTTATTCCAGCGATTCTTTTTTGAGATCTGATTCGTCTAAAAAAAACAAGGACCGCAATTGCGGTCCTTGAAATATTATTCAGTTAATCGTGCTTATCGCTGAAGAACTATAGAAGTGTTCTGAACTTCATTGCTACCTACCAATTGAACATGATAAGTGCCCGTCGGTAAGAAGCTTAAATCAAGCATTTCAGTAACTCCCGGACTCATAGATCTACGTTCAGTGTATACGAGATTACCTGTTTGATCAAAGATGCGAACCACACGGTTTTCATATGCTCCGGTGGTTACGATATTTAAGCGACCATTGGTCGGGTTAGGGAATGCGCTGAAAGTTGTCATAGCTGGAAGTTCAACTATAGCAAGTTCACAGCCGAATCCAGTGAATGCTGCAGTATCGCTCGCAGGAGGCAAGTTTCCACCACATACATCATAAGGGTCTTCTGAAGGCGCACCTGCGATATCACCGCAGTCATAACCCCACGTAGCACAGTTAAAGTCAACGAATTGTCCGCCCCATGTGTATAACCCGCTATCTGCATAGGTGTCTCCTATCCAAGTTGTCACAGCAATTGTGAGTTCAGTTCCTGCACAGTCGCAGATAGTAGGATCACCACTGCAATCATTCGCGTCTACGGTGAAGTCAGCACTGGAGGTTCCGTCACTCAGTGTAAATGAGAACGTGGAAGATGTTCCTGCATTGATTATTCCCGCAGAGATAATAGAGTCATTGGCAAGGTTGAATTGGGTAACATCAATAGGAGCACCACCATCAATTGTAACCGTACTAACAGAACAGTCACCGGTATAGTTAAAGGTCAATGTCACCTCTGGGCCATATGTGCCGGTACCTGAGCCGTCATCGAAACAGAAGCCTTGTTCGAATGTGATATTGAGGTCGCTACAAGTAGAGATAATACAGCTACCATCATCACATGTTGCAGCTGGGTCGAAGTTAGTCGCTGCAGGGTCGGTGCAACCTGAAACTCCATTACCGCCGCATTCACCACATTCATCAAACATTAGGCAAGAACCATCGTCGCAGGTTGCTGCTGGTTCGTAGTTACACGCTGCCATGTCGGTACATCCGTTCGGGAAATCGCATGATCCATCATCGCATCCTGCTGTTGCATCGTAATTGCAAGCAGCAGGGTCAGTGCAGCCCTCATAGGTGCAAGAACCATTATCGCACGTTGCCTGTTCGTTGTAATTGCAAGCAAACATATCTGTGCAACCATCGGGGAGGACACAAGAAGCGTCGTCGCAAGCAGCGAATGGGTTGTAATTACATGCTGTGTTATCGGTACATCCGGCTGCAGTGCAAAGATTGAGGTCTGAACAAGCGGCGTTGGCATCGTAGTTACAAGCAAGTGAATCTGTACAACCGGGATATGTGCAAAGGGCTGCATCAGAAATTCCTGCAGCGGCATCGAAGTTACATGCGGTAAGGTCTGTACAACCTGTTATTGCAGAGTCGAGCACTATAACGTTAACAATGGAATCACAGGCCAAATCACCTACAAATCCTGGGAATACTAAGAAGTAATTACCGGCTTCAGGGAAAAGGTAACCTTCATAAAGTACACTATCAGCATCTGCCGCAATATAGATGGTTACTGAGCTTGAAGGGTGCGCGATGCATGAGCCATCATCGCAAGCAGCGGCTGAATCATAATTGCAGGCAAACAAATCTGTGCATCCTGGATATACACACGTGTTGTTATCGCAGGTGGCTAAAGAGTCGTAGTTACATGCGAACATGTCCGTACAGCCGTTGGGTAAAATACAAGATCCGTCGTCGCAAGTTGCGAGAGAGTTGTAGTTACACGCGAACATATCGGTACAGCCGTCTGGTAATACACATGTGCCGTCATCGCAAGTTGCAAATGGATTGTAGTTACACGCAGTGTTTTCGGTACATCCTGAGATTGTACATAGATTAAGGTCACTGCACGCAGCATTTGCGTCATAGTTACAAGCAAGTGAGTCTGTGCAACCTGGATAAGTGCAAAGCGCTTCATCAGAGATACCTGCAGTAGCGTCATAGTTGCATGCGGTCATGTCTGTACAGCCAGTAATTGCTGAGTCAAGCACAATAATATTGACAATTGAGTCACATGCTAAATCACCAATAGATCCGGGGAATACCAAGAAATAATTACCCGCCTCAGGAAAAAGGTAGCCATCGTACTCAACACTATCAGCGTCTGCTGCAATAAAAATGGTTACAGTGCTTGACGGGTGGGCGATACAAGATCCGTCATCACAAGCAGCCATTGAGTCGTAATTACAAGCCAATAAATCTGTGCAGCCGGCGAATAGACAATTCCCTCCGTCACACAACGCTAAAGAATCGAAATTACATGCAGTGTTGTCCATACATCCCGGATATGAGCAGGAGCCATCTTCACAACCCGCTGTGAAGTCAAAATTGCAAGCCGTAGTGTCGGTGCAACCTGGGAAAATACAAAGACCATCATCGCACAACGCTGTCTCGTCATAGTTACATGCAATTGCTTCCATGCATCCAGGATAGAGACATGACCCGTCTTCACATGCTGCAGATTCGCTAAAGTTGCAGGCATTGACATCAGTACAACCAGCATATGAACAAAGTGTTTCATCAGCATTTAAAGTGAACAAATCGAAAGAGCAAGCTGTAGCATCTGTACAAGCGGCTTCCGTTGTGAATACATTAAGAATGAAAATATTCACACAGGACATGACGGTATCAGAAGTGCCATAAATACCAGAAGTGTTGATGGTTTCTCCTTCGAAAACTATAGCACCTGTTCCTAAAGTGTCGGTAACGGTAATAACAGTTTGATACTCACAGAGAGCCGCACCCGATGTTGTGTCGAAGTTACAAGCCGTGGAGTCAAAACACTGCGCCGCTGCTGACAGTGAAAGTACCAGCGCCATGAAGGCGAGGCAACATCGAATTGTGGCATTTTTGAGTTGTAAGTTTAATTTCATACTTAATGTTTAAAGGTTTATGTAAATTATTTCGATTTTCTATCAGCCCCATTTCTGAGGCGCGCAAAAGTAAAAAAAAAAAATCAATTCAACAAAACCTTTGATGGTTTGGTTTGTTTAATTCGCCCATTTTGTTGTGCACAGCCCGTTGTTAGATTCAACATTTTTCAGCTCGATGATAAAGATGTTGTCGAACCTATGCGAGCTGTCAGTTTGTTCAGCGCTGGATCATAATGACTGAGTTCAGAATTTCATCCTTACTCGCAATATGAATGTGGTATGTTCCGGTTGGTAAATAATTGAGATTTATGTTTCCTGGGCTGCTGCTGCCAATAAATCTCTGTTCGTTGAACACTAATTTGCCTGTTGCGTCATACACCCGAATCCATCGATTATCAAAGGGAGCATTCATGGAAATATTCACGTGACCTGTTGTTGGATTGGGATAGATTGATAGTTTCGAGTTGGACTCGAACTCCTCGACTTTAACCGGACATCCAAAAGATGTAGCACCCGAGCTATCTGCCGCCGCCGGCAATCCTCCTTCGCAAACACCATTAGGGTCATCATCGGGCGCGCCTGCGATATCACCACAGTCATATCCCCATAATGCGCAATTGAAATTGACAACTTGACCTTGCCAAACTCCAATCGAAGTATCAGCAATTCCATCGCCAATCCAACTCAAAACGCCAAGGCTAAATGAATTACCATTACAGTCGCACAAGGTAGGGTCTTCATCGCATGGCGTTGCGGTATAATCAAACTCTTCACTGGTGCTTCCATCGGTTAGATTGAATTGCACTGTCAATAATTCTTCATCAGGCACGTAAATCGTGTAGTGATTAGCATCGAGAGTATCTGTCATATAATCCGATAGCCCATCAATGGAAGCAATACCGCAGTCACCAGTGTGTGATAAAGTAATCTCTATTACTGCGGATAGTACATTTGATCCCGGCATATAGATGCAGGGCAATTGCTCGAATACAACGGTTAAACTGTCGCAAGTAGGTGCATATTCGCAATTACCGTCATCGCAACCCGCTAAGGAATTGAAATTCAACGCAAGGCTATCGGTGCAACCAGGATAATTGCATGCGCCGTTATCACAGTTGGCAAGTGAGTCATAATTACAGGCACTTATATCAGTACAGCCATCAGGAAGAATGCATGATCCGTTATCACAAGTAGCGAGTGAGTCATAGTTGCAAGCATTTATGTTGGTACATCCATCTGGTAGAATGCATGATCCGTTATCACAAGTAGCGAGTGAGTCATAGTTGCAAGCATTTATGTTGGTACATCCATCCGGTAGAATGCATGATCCATTATCGCAAGTAGCGAGTGAATCGTAATTGCAAGCACTTATATCAGTGCAGCCATCAGGAAGAATGCAGGATCCATTATCACATGTTGCTAGTGAGTCATAGTTGCAGGCATTTATGTTGGTACATCCATCCGGTAGAATGCAAGATCCATTATCGCAAGTAGCGAGTGAGTCATAGTTGCAAGCATTTATGTTAGTACATCCATCCGGTAGAATGCAAGATCCATTATCACAGGTAGCGAGAGAGTCGAAATTACAAGCTAGGTTATCAGTGCAGCCTGATGTTAGTTCACAAGTTCCATCATCACATCCCGCAAGCGGATTATAATTACACGCGGTGGGTTGGTTGCAGCCGGGAT
>CAZKRL010000055.1:0-12313 GCA_964555295.1 uncultured Comamonadaceae bacterium
TGTGGTCGATGTAATTATCCATGAGGATGATAGAGGTCTCCGCACGCTCAATCAAATCGTTGAAGAACACATAAGCATCAAAGATTTGGTTGTTGAAGAAGATGCCGTGTTGAGGTATTTGATGTTTTTCGAGTCGCTTGAAGAGTTGTTCAAAGTTCTGTTCATGCCGAGAAAGTGTGTTTTCTATGAATCGAAATCGGGAGTCGCAGAATTGTAATGTGAGGGCTTGTTCACGCAGCGCTACAAAAACGTTTATTATACGAATACTGACTTCGATAGCAATAGGACTTCTAAGGACTGTGGAAAGCATGGCTATTCCCTGCTCTGTAAATACATAGCTTCTTTTCCTCAGTCCCATTTTATCATTTTTGGAAGTCACAATTTGTGATTTCCATTTTGCAAATTCTGAAGCGTCTAACTGGAACATAAACTCAATGGGAAATCTTTTCGAATTGCGTTTCACGGCTTGATTCATAGCTCTCGCCTCCACATCAAAAAGATTGGCAAGATCTCGATCAAACATGACTTGTTTTCCCCGAATCATGAAGATTCGATTTTCGATAGCAAGCGCAAGAGAGTTTTCCATGCAGCGAAAGTCAATTCTATAAGCGACATAAAAAACCTATAAATTATTCTTGTTATGCCTTGGAAGTATCATCGGATGGCGGTGATATTGAATCTAATAGATGAATTGATGAGGAAGGGGAGTAGTGGAGCAGTATTGTAGTAATGCAGAAGTGCGTCAGTCAGATTTCTAAGACCGGCTCTTCTATTATCCTACCATCCTTTATCGCTGCTTCGCTGAGGAGTGCAGAATGACGTCGGTGAGATTGCAATGACCGGCCTTGTTCCTACATACCCACATACCCAACTGCTGATTGCCATGTTTTCGGAAAAGGAACTGCCGTGAGTATTTGAAGATCCATTCTATTAGCATACCATCCTTTATCGCTGTTTCGCTCGGTTGTGATCTAAAGAATCAGACATAGAACAGTATATTTGAAGTAGTGATAATACAGTTAATATGCCTGAAATAAGTCGGTTCTTTGGTATCATCATTCGCATGTACTTTGGCGATCACAATCCGCCGCATTTTCACGCGATATATCAAGATGAAACTGCTGAATATGATATTCAGACACTGGAGGTTATTCGAGGTAAGTTATCTTCGCGGGCACATGCGCTCGTGCTGGAATGGGCTTCAGCGCATCGTTCTGAGTTGATGGAAGATTGGATCTTGGCCTCTGAAATGAAAGAGATTAAACCTATTGAACCGCTTAGGTAGAATGTATGAATAAGATTTTTGAGATTCGCTACGAAGGGGGATACCGTTTATGGTTGCGGTTCCAGGATGGTTATAGTGCAACGTTTGATTTCACAACCCTCATCGGAAAGGGTGTGAGCGCACCATTGTTGGATGTCGAGTACTTTAAACAAGCTCGCATCGACAACCATGGTGGCATCGAATGGCCCAATGGATTCGATTGTTGTCCAAATTTCTTGCGTGATTCTATATGTCACACAGTGAAAGCTGCGAGTTGAAGTTTTCAGAAGTCTTTCTTTGACTGTGTCTTCACAAACTTATTATTTATCCAGTTCACCTCTTTGAGAAGGGTAGTAGTAGAGCAGAATTGCAGTATTGCAGAAGTACGCCGGTGAGATTACAATGACCGGCCCATTCTATAATCCCACCATCCTTCACCCCTGTTTCATTCAGGAATGCATTGGTGCAGCAGTGCAGTATAGCAGAAGGGCGCAACCTCTTTGCGCTATGTTGCTTGAATCCATTGCTGTTTCATGATTTCACGCAAAGTTATTTCAAAATCCAAACTAAAGGGTTTCGCAAAGGAAAATGCAGAGTCTTTGTGCGATCAATCTACATGTATCCAGAGTTTACATCAACCTCTTTGCGCCGCTGAAATTAAAATGACCGGCCCATTCTATAATACTGCCATCCTTCACCCCTGTTTCACTCAGGAATGCAGTTATTTGGAAATGGAACGGCAGTTAGATATCATACTCCTTTCCCATTTACCCAACCGCCACTTACCCGGCAGCTAGTGTTATTGCACGCCAATCCCACTTACCCAGCAGCCAGTGATAAGGTATGTAGTTTTCAGGTATGTGGTAAAAGAACTGCAGTGAGGTTTTGGACGATTTCCCCACTTGGTCAAATGCCCTGTTCTGCGTACAAAATGGCAATTTGCCCGGCTAGTCGGGCATTTGAAATGGCAAGAGCGCGATTGGCTATCTGACTTCTACCAGCAGTAATTTCGTTGAGGCGAGCCAATAGAAAGGGTGTGGTGTCTTTACCTGAAATGCCCTGTTCAATGGCGGTTTTTAGGGCTAGTTGAATTTGCGGCTCAATCGTTTCAAATGGAATTTCCTCATCTTGCGATAAGGGTTGCACAATCAACTCTCCACCTGCATGCATCAGTGAGTCTTGTGCTTTCATCAATTCTACAAGCTCCTCTATGGTATCGCATCGCATGGGTACTTTATAGCCCGAACGTGATGAATAGAAAGCAGGAAACTCGGAGGTGCGGTAGCCAATAACCGGAACACCATGTGTTTCCAGACGCTCGAGTGTATGTCCAAGATCAAGAATGGCTTTTGCCCCTGCGCTTATCACCGCAACCCTTGTACGAGCGAGTTCAAGGATATCCGCCGATTCATCAAATGTGTTGGATGCGTCGCGGTGCACACCACCAATACCGCCGGTCGCAAATACCCGTATTCCCGCAGTATGGGCAATCATCATGGTTGATGATACCGTGGTGGCCGCGGTGATTTTCTTCGACAGTGCATACGCCATGTCGCGCCTGCTGGTTTTGAGTATGTGATGTTCTTGAGCAAAGTCCGTTAGCATCCTATCCTCCATGCCAACAATGGCTTCACCGTTGGTAATTGCAATGATCGCAGGTGTAGCACCGGAGGCCCGTATTGCGTCGCTCATCTCACGGGCTACCTCAAGATTTTTTGGATAGGGCATACCATGTGCTATGATTGTGCTCTCCAAAGCAACCACGGCACCTTTGTTGGCTATTGCGCTTTCTACCTCTCGACTTAGTCGCACTTTCATTCCGCTTCGGATTGAGCGCGCAATTGCGAAATGGCGCGGTGCATATCGATGATCATCGGATTTTTTTTCTGTGAATCATTAAGCTTGCGGGTAATGATTTCGTAGGCCTCAAGAATTTGCTCTTCGCTGATGTCCGCGGTATTTTCTTCGATGAGTGTGATGGTTTCCATCTGCAATCTGAAATCTCCATTGAGTGCCGTATGGATGATTTCTATGAAGGCATTTCCGGTGGCAACAGGCGCCGACCACATGGCGCCGACGATATCGGCTTGAACAGTTTCGTAACTGGGGTTTCGAAAGGCCTGCATGAGGAAGTCTATTGCATCCGTCGCCCTGACAGCATTTAATAAAGCACGCACCTCTGCATGAAATTCTCGCATCGCTGGATCCTTCAACAAAGCGAGCAAGGGTAGTATGATAGCAGCATTCTGGGCGTTTTCGCATTCCTCCAATCCTTTCCTCACCTGTTCGGTGTTGGTAGACAAAAGCAAGATGGAGATTCTCTCTGCCTCAGTATTCGTTTCTTTTTTCGACATGGGTCAAAATTAGCTGAGCGCATTTCTTTTTATCGTATCCTTGCTGAAATCAAAGACAATGAAAAATCTTGTTACACTTTTTTTTGCGGTTATCCTTTCACTGGGATCATATTCTCAAATTACTGCCTCCGAGGCACATATCGAGATCACCGGCAACACCACTCGTGAAGAGTTGGGAGTGATGGCTCAAACCTGTCATGAGAATGGTTTCGATTTCAGGTATCAGCCGCAATTCGATGCGCAGCGCAGACTTACGGGAATAAAGTACACTCTCACAACTGCCGACAAGAATGTGAAGGGCGAAGGTGAACATATGAAGTTACAATCCGAAGGCGCTTCGCTCACGCTGCATCTCAGCAAAGCCAAGGGCACTTTCAAGGAAGACGCCAAGGGGAAATAGGGGCTGATAATGTTCGCTGTTTTGCTAAACACCCCTCACATTAGGCCCACGAAGCTATCCTCTCAGCCTTGAATTCTCCGGCTTCCAGTTTGGCTCTCACTTTGGTAAACGACTCGATGGTATATCGAACATCTTCTTCACTGTGCACCACCGTAGGGATTAGACGCAACATAATGACGTCCTTAGGTACCACAGGATACACTACAATGGAGCAGAAGATGTTGTGAACCTCACGCAGTTCAAGGGTAACATTGGTGGCTTCACCCAGCGATCCTTTCAGGAAGACGGGTGTAACCACTGAGTTGGTATGACCGATATCGAAGCCGGCATCTTTTAATCCCTTTTGCAGCAGCATCGCAATATGCCAAAGGCGTTCCTGCAACTCTGGTCGAGAGCGCAACATATCCAAACGTTTCAATGCACCGATGACGATGGGCATCGGCAATGACTTGGCAAAAGTCTGTGACCGCATATTGTAGCGCAGATAGTCAATGATATGCTCATCGCTGGCCACGAAGGCACCTACTGTAGCCATGGCCTTGGCGAAGGTGCCGAAGTAAACGTCAATATCTTTTTGCACTCCCTGAAAATCCCCCGCGCCACGTCCGTTAGCACCAATGGAACCAAAGCCATGAGCATCATCAACGAATAGTCGGAAGCCATAGGTTTTTTTGAACGATACAATTTCTTTGAGTTTGCCCTGATCACCGGCCATTCCGAAGACCCCTTCGGTGAGCACGAGAATTCCACCGCCGGTTTTATCGGTGAGGGCCTTGGCGTTTTTAAGCTGTTTTTCGAAGCTCTCCATGTCGTTGTGTTGGAACACGAATCGTCGGCCATGATGCAGCCGCACGCCATCGACCATACACGCATGACATTCGCTGTCATAAACAATTACATCGTGTCGGCTTACCAATGCTTCAATAGCGCTCATGCATCCTTGGTAGCCGTAATTGAGCAAGAAGGCATCTTCTTTCTGCATGAAGTCGGCAAGTTCGGATTCGAGCTGTTCGTGGTATTTGGTTTGGCCGCTCATCATGCGTGCGCCCATCGGATAGGCCATTCCCCATTGCTCAGAGGCCTTGGTATCGGCCTCCCTGACTTCAGGATGATTGGCCAGTCCGATGTAATTGTTGAGACTCCATACGAGTACGTTTTTGCCGCGAAAGGTCATGTGCGCGCCAAGTTCTCCCTCCAGTTTTGGAAAGGTGAAATATCCATGTGATTCTTTCGAGTGTTGGCCTAATGGCCCGCGATTTTTCGCAATTCTTTCAAATATGTCCAAGGTTCTAAATTTTACGGCAAAATAACGAGGTGATTATTGTTTTGAAAGCATCGTCAATGAAATTTTGAACAGTCTTTTTCATACAGACCATGTATTTTTGCGAGCCGTGAAAAATACTATTTGCGTTGTTTTAATCGCTGTGCTCATTGCTTCTTGCAGTGAGTACAATAAGGTCTTGAAAAGCACTGATACCGAATTAAAGTACACCAAAGCGGTAGAGTATTTCAATAAGGGGGAATACTATCGGTCACTGCCGATATTTGAGGAACTCATAGGCGTTACGCGAGGCAGTCAGCGTGCCGAGGATGTGCAGTTTTATTTTGCACGTTGTCAGTTTGGTGTTGATGATTATTACCTGGCCAATTATTACCTGAAGACTTTCGCAAAATCATTTCCATCGAGTCCGCGTTCTGAGGAGTGTTTGTTTCTTGCCGCGGAATGCAGTTATAATTTGTCGCCGGGATACACCCTCGATCAAACCGAAACACGCTCTGCAATTGATGAATACCAGTTGTTCCTCGATCAATACCCGGGCAGTCACCTCAAAGATTCAGCGGCGCATCGCATTGAAAGTCTTTCTTTCAAGCTAGAGAAGAAGAAGTTTGAGATTGCACGGCAGTATGCCACGACGATGCGTTACAATGCTGCGGTGATGGCACTCAATGATTTTCTTAAGGAATACCCGGCCTCCAACTACAGGGAAGAGGCGATGTATCTGATTGTGAAAAGCCGTTACGAGCATGCGATGGGGAGTATTGAGTCGAAGAAAATGGATCGATTGCGTTTGGTTACGGAAAGTTTTCATACTTTCGCAAACTCTTTTCCAGAATCAGAGTTGTTAAACGATGCTGAGACTTACAAAAGGAGAGCAATCAAAGAGTTGGAAAAGGGGAGTAGTGAAACGGTAAATATTACAGATAATTAATATGAGTACTTACAGAAATTCAACGGCGCCAAAGTCAACAATGACGCGTAATACAAGCGAACTCTACGACAAAGTTGGGGGGAATCTTTTCGAAGCCATAGTTTTATTGAGTAAGCGTTCAAATCAAATTAGCAAGGATATCAAAGAAGAGCTGAGTCAGAAGCTTGAGGAGTTTGGCGGTAACAATGATAACCTCGAGGAGGTGTTTGAAAACCGCGAGCAAATCGAAATCAGCCGTCATTATGAGCGTATGCCCAAGCCACCGAGCATAGCAATGCAGGAACTTTCTGAAGGAACGGTGTTTTTCCGATATCCGGAGGAGGAAGAGAAATAAAATTTAAGGACTTATTACTTTCAGACCCTTTGGTTTTTGGCCAAAGGGTTTTTTATGGATTGAACTTTTAGTCCATATGCCATCGACTGATTCTACCCTCTAGAGAAGATGTTGTACTTGAGGATACAATAGATGGCTCTAAAGCCATCTCTCCATCCGATTTTTTTACCTTCCTCATAGGTTCGGCCGTAATAAGAAATTCCCACTTCGTAAATTCTGATTTTTGGTATCCTCGAAATGCGTGCAGTTACCTCAGGTTCAAACCCAAATCTCTTCTCTTTGAGGGTGATGTTTTGAATGATGTCACGTCGGAAAACTTTGTAGCATGTTTCCATATCGGTCAGGTTCAGATTCGTAAGGGCATTGCTTAGACCGGTGAGGAATTTGTTTCCTATCGTATGCCAGAAGAAGAGGATACGATGAGGTTTTCCACCCATGAATCTGCTGCCGTAAACAACGTCTGCGAAACCATTGATGAGGGGCTTCAGCAAGATGTTATATTCTTCAGGATCGTATTCAAGGTCTGCGTCTTGAATGATTACAAAATCTCCGGTGGCGAGTTGAATACCCGTGTGCAGGGCGGCCCCTTTTCCTTGATTTACCTCGTGTTTGTGATACTGGATTGGGAAGTCTGGATTTTCACTTTGATATCGCCGAACAGCTTCTTCTGTGTCATCTTTAGAGCAGTCGTTGACAATGATAATTTCTTTACTGATACTTTGAACCAATTCTACTGCTTTTACCTTGTTCAGTATGAGGTGAATGGTTTTGCCTTCGTTGTAGGCCGGTATTACGATCGAAAGTTTCATTAAAATGAATTAGGGCGTGAAGTTAGTTTTTCTGATATAATCTGATTTCGTACAGATAATTATTGAGGGTGTAAAAATCATATTCGGGTTTAAAAACTTGCAGCAAAGTCAACGTTGTATCATTGTCTACACGCTCTTTTGGGATTTCCATTTCATTGGGCCCGAAATGTCCGTCCCACACGATAAAATCACCTTTCACGGCATGACTAAGTTGATTCAACGACTCTATCCGATCCGATGCGAACGGGTCAAGGTCAAGAAGCAAATTGAAATAGGGATGCGCTGCAAAGAACTTTGCTGAAGGGATGTTATACTTGCTTTTGAGGTACTCGGCAACGCGCTTATTCTGTTTTTCTTCTTCACCCAATTCTGGAAATATCATGATTTCCTGCAATTGAAAATATCTTACTGTGGGTGGCATCGCGAGGGTTAATAGAGTTATTGAAGCGAGTAAAATCCTTCTTTGTAATGGTTTAATGCTCGGGGTTATGTCGTCGACACTTTTCACAGCCATAAGACAAACTGGTCCGGCTATAACAAACATTACGCGACCTAATCCAAGAGATGCCCACATACCCTGCCACCAGAGCACAGTGTGCGCAAGAAAATACCCCCATGATGAGCCAGCGATGAGCCATACCCATACTTGATCGGTGAGCGACCATGTTGAACTTTTTAAAATATCAGAAACTTTCGGTGTCATCCTCACGGTTTGAAATACCCAGAGGAAGTATGCAAAGCCGAACAACGGAAATGCATAGAGGAAAAAATGATAGAAGGTGCCATGTCCGTACATGTCGAACGTGGTATTGACATATGGATTCGACTGGAATATCCAGAGCGTCTTTCCGGTAATGAAATACCCCAGAATATTAAATGCCAAACTCCCTATTAGCAGCCATGGAATGTATCGCCATCTTCGGGTGAACGCGAAAAATAGCATGGCCAGAGCTACCATAACAAATCCTTCACTGCGGGCAAAGGGCATGAATCCCAGAATAGTTGCTGCTAACGCGAATTTCTTATTGAGAACAAGATGGATGAAGCGCAACAAGAAAAGCGCACAGATCATCTCTGTTAATCCGGAAATGGCGTTGCCCACAACAACGGGCATCCACAACATAATAAAAACCACTAACCAGGTTCTTTTTATATTGAGTTCTTTGGCAATTCCTAATGTCCACCAGGCCCCCAGAAAAATGAGCGCAATGTTTACAACCACAACAGCTTCAAATCCAAGCTGAGCAATAGGTGAGAAGAGAATGGTGAATACGGGCTTGCCCCATTGATCCATTAGTAGGTATTGATGTTGCCAGGAGTATCGCGACATCTGGTAGTGGGTGATGCTATCAGCTCCCCCATTGAATCCTTCGCTGAGTAAGAAGTTGATGGCATAAAAAATTATCGCGGTGATAAAAACCCATTTCACTCGTGCTTCTGTTGAGAGTTTCATTGGCCAAATGTAAATGTTCCCGAAATTGATTTTTCTCAGCTTACCCGAGCTCGATGAATCGAGCCATAGTACTTGTCATTGCAATACTTTCTTTTCTCGCTGCCGCCGCGAAATCACTGTTCGTGGAGGCGTAAAGAATGCTCCTCGATGCATTCACCAAAATGCCAACTTCTGGGTTCGTGGCATGCGTCATGACCTCCTCAAGACTTCCTCCTTGTGCACCAACGCCGGGAATTAATAGAAAATGGTTGGGAACGATGGAGCGCACTTGTTGCAGTTGCTCAATTCTTGTGGCGCCAACCACAAACATGGTGTCTTCCTCGCTGCCCCATGAGGCAACATCATGCAAAACTTTTTCGAAAAGCAATTCACTCCCTGCACGCTGCATTTCAAAATCCATTGCGCCCGGGTTCGAGGTGAGTGCCAATACAATAGCCCATTTGCCCGGATGTCCCAGGAACGGACTTACAGAATCTTTACCCATGTATGGGTGAATGGTCACAGCATCAGCACCCAAAGTTTCAAAGAAGGCGCGAGCATAGTAGCCGGATGTGTTGCCAATATCACCGCGCTTGGCGTCTGCAATGATGAGATGTTCACTTCCAATATAGTCAATGGTTTGCTGCAGTATCTCCCAGCCCTTTACGCCGTGGATTTCATAAAAAGCAAGATTGGGTTTGTATGCCACAGCATATTCTCGTGTAGCATCAATGATGGCTTGGTTGAATTCCAACATTCCCAGCCCTTTCGGAAGTTTTGTTGCATCAGTGTCCAGGCCAACGCAAAGGCAGGATTTTTTGCGTCGAATTAGCGCCGTGAGTTCTGATTTTGTCATGTGGCAAATATGCGCATTCACACTTACTTTTGCCGCCCAAATTTGAATGAGAATATGAAGATGTTAGTCTGTATCAGCAAGGCCCCTGATACCACTTCGAAAATCAATTTCACCGACGGCAACACGAAGTTCGATGAAAACGGTGTGCAGTTCATTGTGAATCCTTATGATGAATGGTACGCTTTGGTGCGCGCACTGGAATTGAAAGAGTCGGGTGGTGGCAGTGTCACTATTTTATCGGTCGGTGGAACAGATTATGAGCCGGTGATTCGAAAGGCATTGGCCATTGGAGCTGATGAGGCGGTAAGAATTGATGCAGTAGAGCTCGATTCACTTTATGTTGCTAAACAAATAGCGGCATACGCAAAGGAGCAGTCATTCGATATCATTTTCTGTGGAAAGGAGACCATCAATTATAACGGTTCGGTAGTCGGCGGGATGTTGGCGGAGTTGTTGCAGCTCGCATATATTCCCCTTGCTACGAAACTGGAGATGACGGGTAATAGCGCCACTATCACGCGAGAATTCACAGGCGGTGAGGAAGTTGTGGAGGTTAATACTCCGTTCGTTCTGAGCGCCGCCAAGGGAATGGCAGAACAAAGAATTCCAAACATGAGAGGTATCATGGCAGCGAGAACAAAGGCCCTCACCGTAATTCCGGCGGCCGCTGCAGAGGCACATTCACAACTCACCTCATACAGTCTTCCTCCTGCAAAATCGGGTTGCAAATACCTTACTCCTGAGCAAGCCGGAGATCTCATTCAACTTCTTCACTCTGAAGCTAAAGCCCTATAAAAATTATGAAGTCGATTTTAGTATACGCAGAGCAGCACGCAGGGAAGTTCTCCCGCGGCTCACTTGAAGCCATTAGCTATGCATCTGATATGTCGGCCGGACACGAAGTCGTGGTGGTAACCAATGGATCTTTGAATTCGGATGGTGGCTTGGGAAGTTATGGCGCAAATAAAGTGCTTACTGCTGAGGTCAACACCAGTGACGCTCGTCAGCTCACGCGCTGCATTTGTGCTGCTGCTGAAAAAGTTGGCGCTGATGTTTTCATAACCGCGCATGATATTGCAGGGAAGCTCCTTGCACCAGGTGTTGCAGCTCGCTGGGATGCCGCATTTGCTGCGGGAGTGATGTCGTTGCCTGATGCCGATGGAAAGGTTAAGCGCAGTGTATTCAGTGGCAAGGCGTTTGCTGAAGTTCAACTCAAGGGAAGTAAGAAAGTAATTACACTTACTCCAAATACACATCCCGCAAAGAGCACCGGCAATGTTGCTGTTGTTGAGTCGTTCAGTGCAGATTTGGGCGCCGCAAGTATTACCGTGAAAGGTGTGCACGCCGAGAGCAAGGATGGAGAGATTCCTTTGCCTGAAGCCAATATCGTTGTTAGCGCCGGTCGTGGAATGAAAGGACCTGAGCATTGGGCACCCATAGAGGAGTTAGCGAAAGTATTGGGAGCGGCAACGGCTTGCTCACGTCCAGTAGCCGATATCGGATGGCGCCCGCATCATGAGCACGTGGGTCAAACCGGCGTTACCATTCGCCCGAATTTATACTTCGCGGTGGGCATCAGTGGAGCGATACAACATCTGGCCGGCGTGAATGGCAGCAAGACTATTGTTGTCATAAACAAAGATCCTGAAGCACCGTTCTTCAAGGCAGCGGATTATGGAATTGTTGGTGACGCTTTTGAAGTATTGCCGAAAATCATCGATGCTGCAAAGGCCTTTAAGCGCGAAAACTCATAATAACGATTTGAGCTTATCTTCGCATGAGCTGAACCTGCCTTATAACTGAATGTCCAAGAAACCTATAGAAATCCGCGTTGTAGATATCACACCAAGTGGTAGTAGCAGCGGTGCATATACTTTGGTGATGCAGGAGCTGGATGGCGTGAGGCGATTACCTGTTGTCATTGGCGGCGCAGAGGCACAAGCGATTGCGATTGAATTGGAGAAACTTTCCCCCAGCAGGCCACTTACTCACGACTTATTCCGCAATCTCGCCAACGCGTTCAATATCGTAATTGAAGAGGTTTTGATTTATAATCTGGTAGAGGGAATTTTCTTTTCTAAGTTGATTGCTATCCAGGACGACAAACGAATAGAGATAGACTCTCGCACAAGTGATGCCGTAGCGATTGCGGTTAGATTTAATTGTCCGATTTATTGTCTTGAATTTATTTTAACTACTGCAGGCGTAAGTCCCAATGATTCAGAAGAGGAGGAGGATGACGTCCCTATGGATTTGGGCTCCGATGATTTCAATGATGAGGGTAATGAGTCACGAGAATTTTTGGAGCTACAATTAAAGCAAGCTCTTGAGGACGAAGATTATGAGCGCGCTTCACAAATACGCGATGAGATCAAGAACCGTTTTGGTGAATGATTTTCCCAATGTATATGGGGGGACACTCCATTCTCACAACGAATTTGTCTAGATATCAATTTTAAATGTTCAGATGGAAGTGTTGCATTAAGTTGAGGACGGTTCGTCCGAACTTGGCTAAATTCGCGACCGGTTTCAAAAAAAGAGGAGAGGTGTCCGAGTGGTTGAAGGAGCACGCCTGGAAAGTGTGTATAGGTCTAAAGCTTATCGCGGGTTCGAATCCCGCCCTCTCCGCCAGGTCGAATTAGCAGGTCTGCGCA
>CAZKRL010000056.1:0-11067 GCA_964555295.1 uncultured Comamonadaceae bacterium
CATGACAACTTTTCCTTTGTAATACAATTTTCCTTCATGCCAGTGAGCACGGTGGAAGAGGTGAGGTTGACCGGTGGTTGGACAAGTGGCCACGTTGGGTACTTCCAACTTATGGTGGGTTCTCCTTTTCGCCTGACGGGTTTGTGAAATCCTGTGTTTGGGATGTGCCATGACTTTTAGGTTTTACTTTATTATGATTCGATTTTTATTCTTCTTCTTCCGCTGAAAAATCTTCGGTATCAGGTAAATTCAGATTCTTAAGTGCCGCCCACGTCGCTGAAGATTCCTCTTCAACCCGGTAGCGATTGATTTTTGAGAGTGCCTCGGCATTGCAATCACTTTCGGTGACATGCACATGTCTGAGAGGAATGGCCAGCGTTACTGACTCATACACAAAATGGGCGAGATGTAACTCATGCTCCTGTGGCCCCAGCACCCAAACTTCATCATCATCGGTGCTCGTAGCCGAGCCGAATTTCACCACCAACTTGGCTTGAGTTTCAACGGGCAGTTGCATAGGGTCGCCACAATGATCGCACAAGGTCTCGAAAGCGCCCTTAACCGACAGTTGAATACCGATGTAAAGGGGTTGTTTGTCAAGCAGGATGCGGACATCGAACTCACATTGTTCAATTTCTGAATTGCCAAATACTTCAAAGAACTTAGGAGTGAGCCGGTGCTCGAACTCGTGGACCCCCGTTTTCAGTCCGACAAAGGGAATCACAAATTCACGTTCCGGTTTCACGCCGTAAAATTTTTAAACGGACGGCAAAAGTAATCAACTTTTCCAAACTCACAAGCACTATGGTAATGCCTATAGAAAGTTCTTGTCAATTATGATTGTCAAACGCCGTTGGTACTGATACGTCGATTTGCTCAAGTTCCGAGATAACTTGTGACATGCAATCCTATTTCGCTGTTTCCTCTTATCCCTGCATGTAATGCTCATATCAAATTCAACAGTACTACATTAGCGCCCTCAATTTAGAACTTATGATGAGAGCAGCCATCACTGCAGTAGGTGGTTATGTGCCTCCGGATGTATTGTCAAATGCAGATCTGGAGCTTATGGTAGATACCACTGACGAATGGATTCGCACCCGAACCGGTGTGCTCGAGCGCCGTATCCTTCGCGGTGAGGGGCTAGGATCAAGTGATATGGCCGCAGAGGCAGCACGAACACTCCTCGCGAAACGCGGTATTGGCGCTGATGAACTCGACTTGGTAATCTGCGGAACGGTAACACCGGATATGGTTTTTCCTGCCACCGCAAATGTGTTGTGCGATAAGATTGGTGCTGTGAATGCCTGGGGGTTTGATCTCGGTGCGGCCTGCTCCGGTTTCATTTATGCCCTTACAGTGGGCTCGCAATTCATTGAAACAGGCAAGTACAAAAAGGTGATGATAGTAGGCGTTGATAAGATGTCGAGTATCATTGATTACTCCGACCGCGCAACCTGCATCATCTTTGGTGACGGTGCTGGCGCTGTTCTGCTAGAACCATGCGAAGATGGCAATGGCATCATTGATAGCATCCTCAAAAGCGATGGCAGCGGAAGACAATACCTGCATCAGAAGGCCGGCGGCTCCGTAAAACCTGCTTCGATCGAAACGGTTACAAACAAGGAACACTTCGTTTTTCAAGATGGCCAGCCCGTTTTTAAAGCTGCTGTTAAGGGCATGGCAGATGTGTCTGCCCAAATCATGGAGAAGAATCATTTGTCATCCGACGATATCGCGTGGCTCGTTCCACATCAGGCCAATCTTCGCATCATTGATGCCACGGCCAACAGAATGGGGGTGGGTCCTGAGAAGGTAATGATCAACATTCAGAAATATGGCAATACCACCGCGGGAACCATTCCGTTGTGTCTGAGCGACTGGGAAAATCAGTTGCGCAAGGGCGACAACATCGTGCTTGCCGCGTTTGGCGGTGGTTTTACCTGGGGGGCCGTCTATCTCAAATGGGCTTACAATCCAAACTAATATCCTATAATTTTGAGCAAAACTTCTAAAACTCAAACCGGCCGCAATGCGGTCATTGAACAACCAATTGATAACGACATGAACTTAGCACAAATTCAAGAGCTCATTAAGTTCGTCGCCAAGAGCGGCGTTAGCGAAGTCGCACTGGAGCAGAAAGATTTTAAAATCACCATCAAAGCACAGGATCAGCGCAGCAAGATGCAGGAAGTTATTCAGGTGGCAGTACCTCAGGTAGCTGCGCCGGCAATAGCAGTACCAGCCCCTGTTGCTCCTTCAGCGCCTGCAACAGCACCTGCTCCTGTTGCAAGTGAGCCCGCCGCCAGCAGCAAAACCATTGAAATCAAATCACCGATGATCGGAACTTTCTACAGATCATCCTCTCCCGATAAGCCGCCTTTTGTTGAGGTAGGTACCGATATCAAGGCGGGTAGCACGGTCTGTGTGATTGAGGCAATGAAACTCTTCAACGAAATTGAAGCGGAGATCACCGGAAAAATCGTTAAGGTTTTGGTGAATGATGCAACGCCTGTTGAATACGACCAGCCCTTGTTCCTTGTAGAGCCGGCCTGATCAGTGACGATAAACAACGAAAAGACATGTTCAAGAAAATCCTGATTGCCAATCGCGGGGAGATTGCCCTTCGAATAATACGCACGTGCAAGGAGATGAATATCGCCACCGTGGCAGTGTATTCTACCGCTGACCGCGACAGTCTGCACGTGAGATTTGCCGATGAAGCCGTATGTATTGGTCCGCCCGCTGGTAAGGAATCTTACCTGAAGATCCCCAATATCATAGCGGCAGCAGAAATCACCAATGCCGACGCCATTCATCCCGGATATGGTTTTTTATCTGAAAACGCCACCTTTTCAAAAGTGTGTAAAGAGAATGGTATCAAATTCATTGGCGCTAGTCCGGAAATGATTGATGCCATGGGCGATAAATCCAGTGCCAAGCAAACCATGAAAGATGCCGGCGTTCCTACCATCCCTGGCAGTGATGGCTTGCTGGAGAGTTTGGAACAGGCCATAGAAATTGCCAATCAGATCAAATATCCGATCATGATGAAAGCCACGGCAGGTGGCGGCGGTAAGGGTATGCGCATTTGCAAGAATGATGATGATGTGCGTGATGCATGGGATAAAACGCGCAGGGAGGCCGCGGCCGCTTTTGGCAATGACGGCATGTATATGGAAAAATTTGTAGAGGAACCGCGTCACATCGAGATTCAGATCGCAGGCGATCAATATGGAAAGGCCTGTCACCTCAGTGAGCGTGACTGTTCGATACAGCGCAGACATCAAAAGCTGGTGGAGGAAACGCCCTCGCCATTTATGACAGATGAGTTGCGAGAGAAGATGGGACAAGCTGCTATTAAGGCGGCGGAGGCAGTGCAATATGAGGGAGTAGGTACAGTAGAATTTCTGGTAGATAAAAACCGCGACTTTTATTTCATGGAGATGAACACGCGGATTCAGGTCGAGCATACTATAACGGAGGAGGTCATCAACTATGATCTCGTAAAAGAGCAGATCAAGCTAGCCGCAGGCGACCCTATATCGGGCAGGAATTATTATCCGAAAATGCACGCGATTCAGTGTCGTATCAATGCCGAAGATCCGTTCAAAGGATTTGCCCCGAGTCCGGGCAAGATAACTTCTTACCATTCACCCGGTGGTCACGGTGTGCGCCTCGATACGCACGCTTACGCGGGCTATGTGATTCCGCCGTATTATGATTCAATGATTTCAAAACTGATTGTGGTTGCGCAAACCCGCGAAGAAGCTATCACCAAGATGGAAAGAGCACTGGATGAATACATCATCGAAGGAATCAAAACCACTATTCCGTTTCATCAGAAATTGATGAAAGATGAAAAGTTCCGTGCGGGCGACTTCACCACGAAGTTTATGGATACGTTTGAGTTGTAAGGATTGCCTTTGATCTAAAGAGTGTTTAGATATTCAGGTTTACCATCCGTCGTTTCATCAGTAGGTGGATTTTACCTGGTGTTGTAATCGCCGATTTTGTTCGCTGTAGTTGTTCAACTTAGCACGCTTCTGCTAATCACAATCTTCTGTACTTCGCTGGTGCCCTCGTAAATCTGGGTAATCTTGGCATCCCGCATGAGTCGCTCTACATGGTATTCCTTCACGTAACCATAACCGCCGTGAATCTGAACCGCTTCAACGGTATGTTTCATTGCCACCTGTGAAGCGTAAAGCTTTGCAATGGCACTGGCCTCATCATAATTCAAATGCTGGTCTTTCAACCAGGCGGCTTTGTATACCAGCAGTCGCGCCGCTTCAATCTCCGTAGCCATATCAGCCAACTTGAAGGCAATGGCCTGGTGATCAGAAATGGTTTTGCCAAAGGCCTTGCGCTCTTTGGAATAGGCCAGCGCAAGCTCATACGCACCTGCCGCAATGCCCAACGCTTGAGCCGCAATACCAATTCGTCCGCCACTCAATGTCTTCATAGCAAACTTGAACCCAAAGCCATCCTCACCGATTCTATTGGCCTTTGGTACTTTCACGTCGTTGAACATCAAGGTGTGTGTGTCGCTGCCCCGGATACCTAACTTATTTTCTTTGGCTCCAACGATGAATCCCTCCATGCCGCGCTCAACAATGAGACAGTTGATTCCGCGGTGTCCTTTGGAGGCATCTGTTTGTGCCATGACCAAATAAGTGCTGGCACTACTGCCATTGGTAATCCAGTTTTTTGTTCCATTGAGCAAATAATGATCGCCCATGTCAATTGCAGTGGTGCGCTGTGAAGTTGCATCGCTGCCCGCTTCCGGCTCTGATAAACAGAACGCACCAATCTTTTCTCCTTTCGCAAGCGGCACCAAATATTTTTGTTTCTGCTCTTCCGAACCATATGATTCAAGTCCCCAGGTAACAAGCGAATTATTCACGCTCATGCACACAGATGCTGAAGCATCAATCTTTGATATTTCCTCCATGGCAATGGCATAACTCAATGTGTCCATGCCGCTGCCACCATACTTGGGATCCACCATCATTCCCATGAATCCGAGTTCGCCGAGCTGTCGAATTTCTTCTGCCGGAAATTTCTGATGTTCATCGCGCTCAATGACACCGGGCTTGAGGATGTTTTGCGCAAACTCGCGCGCTGCGTACTGTACCGCTTTGTGTTCTTCCGACAAATCAAAATGCATACATAAAAATTTTAGGCCCCGAAAATACGCCCCCACGTGCGCCACAACTTGAAATTTTGAAAAACTGAAAATCGTATTTTGGAAAAGGGAAGTGGACGCATACTTTTGCGCCCGAATTTTGAAACCGACATTGAAACTTTTTAGTCCATCAGCACTGCTACAAAGCCTCCTCACATTTTGCGTGTTGTGCTTTGCTATAACCGCACATGGTTCTGATAAAGCCCAGGAAGGAGAGTCATTCAAAGCAGGCCCAATGATTGTGCATCACATTGCTGATGCCCACTCAATTCATATCGTTGGTGATGTTTCCATCCCGTTGCCTTGCATCGTTCACTCGCATTACGGCTGGGATGTCTTTATGAGCTCAGTGTTTATGGATGATCATCATGAGTCGACATTGCCATTCACAAGCAAATCTGGTGCGACATATGTCATGCATCATGAAAAGATTTTTTTGCAAGAAGCCGTTGACACCAATTCTCATGTGAGCGATGAACATGCATCTGCAGGGCACGCAGATACTGAACATGCGCATGATGGTTTGGTGGCTGTTTCAGATTTCTCTATCACCAAATCAGTTTTCGGAATGTTTCTGATGGGAACATTCGTAGTGGTCATGTTTATCTCTGCCGCTCGTGCTTACAACAAAAGAAAAGGGCAGGCACCCAAAGGATTACAAAACTTTCTCGAACCATTGGTGCTGTTTATCAAAGATGAGGTCGCCGTTCCTGCTCTCGGAAAGAAGCGCGCTCAGAAATTTTTACCCTTTCTGCTCACCAGTTTCTTCTTCATTTGGGCTTGCAATCTTTTGGGCCTCATTCCTTTTGTAGGCGGTTTTAATATCACGGGTACTTTGGGAGTGACGCTCGTATTAGCGGTCTTGGTTTTCATCATTACCACCATCAATGGCAATGCGCACTATTGGGGTCATATCTTCTGGCCTCCGGGTGTTCCGCTGCCTATCAAATTTATTTTGGTGCCTATCGAGGTGTTGAGCATTTTTATGAAGCCGGCGGTATTGATGATCCGATTGGTTGCCAACATCAATGCGGGCCACATCATTATTCTTGCTTTCACCTCGCTGATCTTCATCTTTGGTGAGAAGAGTCAGGGCATGGGCTACGGAGTCGGAGTTTTCTCCACATTATTCATGATTTTTATGTTCCTGATTGAATTGCTGGTGGCATTTCTTCAGGCCTATGTATTTACCCTGCTCGCCGCAATTTATTTCGGCGACGCCACCCAGGAACATCATCACGCAGAATCTCATTAAATCAACAAGTAACAAATAACAAACAAATGGAATTACTTACTGTTCTTTTGGAAGCATCGGCAGCAGCCGGTTATGCAGGAATCGGAGCCGGACTTGCCGCTATCGGCGCTGGTATCGGTGTGGGTCTTATCGGTAGCCACGCCCTCGATTCAATGGCTCGTCAACCTGAAATTTCAGGAGACCTTCGTGCCAACATGATCGTGGCAGCAGCACTTGTGGAAGGGGTTGCCCTTTTCGCGGTGATTGT
Organism: uncultured Comamonadaceae bacterium; assembly: GCA_964555295.1. Taxonomy (GTDB): domain Bacteria; phylum Bacteroidota; class Bacteroidia; order Flavobacteriales_D; family Sanyastnellaceae; genus CAZKRL01. Next base: position 6,691 of record CAZKRL010000056.1, read on the forward strand.
TTGCCTGCTGGTAGTTTTCGCATAAGAAACACACGGTCTTACGACCGAAATAAATACGAACTATGGACGCATTACTGAGTGTATCGGTAGGTACTGTTTTCTGGGCATCGGTGGCCTTTATTGCTGTACTTCTCATTTTGAAGAAGTTCGCCTGGGGCCCCATTCTCAAGTCGCTGGAAGAGCGCTCTCAGGGCATTGAAAATGCGCTGAAAGAAGCCGATCGCGCCCGTGAGGAAATGTCGAAACTCAAAGCAGGAAACGAGCAACTGCTCCGTGAAGCCCGCGATGAGCGCGACAAAATTTTGGTGGAAGCGAAAGCCCTTCGCGATAGCATCGTAGGCGAAGCCAAATCCAAAGCATCTCAGGAAGCAGAGCGAATGATCGCCTCAGCGAAACAGGAGATTGAAAACCAGAAGAAAGCGGCAATCACAGACCTGAAGAATCAGGTTGCGCAGTTGAGCGTTGATATTGCCGAGAAATTGTTGCGGGATAAGTTGAACGACGCCGATCGTCAGAAGGCCCTGAGCTCTGCATTGGCGGCTGAAATCAAAGCCAACTAATCATGGGAAATGCTCGCATAGCCGGCCGCTACGCCAAGTCTCTTCTCGATCTCTGCATCGAAAAGAATCAGCTTGACAACACCGCAGCCGATATGCAGTGCCTTCATCAGGCATTTACTGAAAGTCGTGAGCTGCGCAATCTGTTGTCAAGTCCGGTGGTGAAATCCGATGCCAAATCCGCTGTGTTGGAAAAGGTATTCGGCAAAAGTGTATCGCCATTTACGATGGCCTTTATCAGGTTGCTCACTGACAAGCGCAGAGAGCATTATCTGGGCGAGGTGGCAGAAAGTTTCCATCGTCAGCTGCTTGCCTACCGTGGTATTGTTCGCGCAGAGGTGGTTTCGGCGGTGAAACTCGATGAGCAGACCCGTACGAAGTTGTTGCAGCAGGCGACCCTAATTGCTGGGTGCAACGTTGAACTTACTGAGCGCATAGACGCGGAATTGCTGGGAGGTTTTCGATTGAAAGTGGGCGACCGTCTCATCGATGGTGCTGTGTCGTCTTCCCTCAATCAATTAAGAAGAAATTTTGAAGACAATCCATATGTGGCGGATTTTTAAAAGCCACATGAACTCATAAAAAAACATCAATATGGCGGAAGTGAAACCTGCTGAAATATCGAATATCCTGAGAGAACAACTCTCCGGAATGAAGTCGGAAGCCGAACTTCAGGAAGTGGGAACCATCCTTCAGGTGGGTGATGGTATCGCCCGTATCTACGGTCTTTCCAACGTACAGTCGGGAGAATTGGTGGAATTTGAAAATGGTGTAAAAGGCATCGTACTCAACCTGGAAGAAGATAACGTGGGTGCTGTATTGCTGGGTCCCAGCGGCGAACTCAAAGAGGGCTCAGTGGTGAAACGCACCAAACGCATCGCTTCTGTAAAAGCTGGAGAAGGTCTCCTGGGCCGTGTGGTAAACACACTCGGCGAAGCCATCGATGGTAAAGGTCCGATCAGCGGTGAACTTTTCGAAATGCCACTCGAGCGCAAAGCACCGGGTGTAATTTATCGTCAGCCCGTGAAAGAGCCGCTCCAGACGGGTATCCGCGCCATTGATGCAATGATTCCGATCGGTCGTGGTCAGCGCGAATTGATCATCGGTGACCGCCAGACAGGGAAGACCACTGTGGCCATCGATACTATTATCAATCAAAAGGAATTTTACGATAAAGGTCAGCCCGTATTCTGTATTTACGTGGCTATCGGTCAGAAAGGATCAACCGTGGCCGCTACGGTGAAGACACTCGAAGAAAACGGAGCCATGCCATATACCATTGTGGTGGCAGCAACGGCGTCAGATCCCGCTCCACTTCAATTCTACGCACCTTTTGCCGGTTGTGCTTTCGGTGAATATTTCCGCGATACCGGAAGACCTGCGTTGATTGTTTATGATGATTTATCCAAGCAGGCGGTAGCATATCGCGAGGTGTCTCTCTTGTTGCGTCGCCCGCCCGGACGTGAGGCTTATCCCGGTGACGTTTTCTATTTGCACTCCCGCTTGCTTGAGCGTGCGGCCAAGGTAAATGAAACACAAAGTGTTGCATCAGCCATGAACGATTTGCCCGAGTCATTGAAGGGTAAAGTGAAAGGCGGCGGTTCGTTAACGGCTTTGCCTATCATTGAAACGCAGGCCGGTGACGTGTCTGCATATATTCCTACCAACGTTATTTCAATTACCGACGGACAGATATTCCTGGAGTCGAACCTCTTCAACAGCGGTGTGCGTCCTGCGATCAACGTAGGTATCAGCGTAAGTCGTGTGGGGGGTTCTGCGCAGATCAAGTCCATGAAGAAAGTGGCAGGTACCTTGAAGCTCGATCAGGCGCAATTCCGGGAGCTCGAGGCATTTGCAAAATTTGGTAGCGACCTGGATGATGCTACTCGTTTCGTACTCGACAAAGGACGTCGCAATGTGGAAATTTTGAAGCAAGGTCAAAACCAGCCGATGTCGGTAGACAAGCAGGTGGCCATCTTGTATTGCGGCACGAAAGGTTTGCTATCAAAGGTTCCGGTAGATCAGGTGAAAAAGTTTGAGGAAGATTATTTGAACTACCTCCATACCAACCATCGCGACGTGCTGGACGCTCTAGGTGCTGGCAACATTGATGATAAAATTACCGGCACACTTGAGAAAGTTGCCAAGGATCTTACGGCTCGTTACAACTGATATTGAATAGCTTGCAGGCATGGCCAATCTGAAAGAAATACGCATTCGCATCACCTCGGTCAACAGCACCATGCAGATAACCTCTGCCATGAAAATGGTGAGTGCTGCAAAGCTGAAGCGTGCTCAGGATGCTATCGTCCGGATGCGTCCGTACGCCGAAAAGATGCAGGAAATTCTGGGTAACGTAAGTGCCAGTCTTGATGCCTCAGAAAGTAAATTTTCCAAGCCGCGGGAAGTCAAAAAAATTCTTGTAGTTGCCATCACATCGAACAGAGGGCTCTGTGGTGGTTTCAATAACAATGTTTTGAAAGAGATTCGTTCGCGCCTGAAATCAGAATGGTCGGGAGCCAAGGTCAATGTGCTCTCATTGGGCAAGAAGGCCTTTGATGTTTATCGCAAGACAGAAATGCATACTACTGAAGGATTTGGTGACACGCCATATTCCATCTTTGATAAGCTCACGTTTGATGCTGCGGGTGCGATTGCAGGCGGTATCATGGAGCAATATGCTGCAGGCAAGTACGATAAGGTGGTGCTTGTTTACAACAAATTCAAGAATGCTGCATCGCAGGTACTTGCATGCGAGCAATACTTGCCGGTGGTTCAGCAGAAGGCTGTAAGCACGGGTCGACAAAAAGATTATATCTACGAGCCGCAGAAAGAACAAATTCTGGAAGAGCTCATACCACGCACATTGAAAGTGCAATTATTCAAAGCTCTTCTCGATAGCAACGCTGCGGAGCATGGTGCCCGGATGACAGCGATGCACAAAGCCACCGACAACGCCGGTGAAATGGTGAAGGAGCTGAAGCTCAACTACAACAAGGCACGTCAGGCCGCCATCACCGGAGAAATCCTTGAGATTGTAGCGGGTGCTGAGGCGCTGAAGGGGTAGGTGTCCACAAAAAATATCGCTCTGAATCTTCGCTTGTGAGTTCAACGCGGCGAGGTTCCTTTATTGAAATGTAATCGTACGATTATGCGGGCATATTGCAAACCTAGTCTTGAGTGAAAGGCGCTTCTTCAGGCGAGAAACAGTCTGTTGGTGGAGTTCCCGTGGTTATTTTATCACCACGATGTTGATCCGTTTTTTCAAAGTATCAGAAGCTTATTCTTTAGTTGAGGAAGTAGTTCGTCCATTCTACTGAAAGCGAAACATTTTGAGCCAAGGTCTTTTAGACTGGCACCAAGATGATACAGGTGGGTGTCATCAATGATGAGAAAACGGTCGTGGCTGCTGTGGTTTTCAATGAAATGGATGGGTGTGTATTGCCGGTTATGGATGTCCAGATCTTTCAGAAATACAGATTTTGGTTTAGAATGAATGGTGCACTTTATGTTCTCTTTACGCTTATTAAGGAGGAGAAGAGTGTTTTCATTCACATAATTGTCCACAAGCACAAGGCTGCTTTGAGCTTGTCTTATTAGTTTACTCGTGAAAATATGCGCATCGAAAAGTTGGCCTTCGAAGAAAATACCCTGAAGTGGAATATGGTTCTTATGGAAGGCATCCAAAACTTTTTCTATGGAAGCATCCGTTTTGAGTTGTTTCATTTCCAGTGTATCGATACGTTGAATGACGGTATGAAGACTAGCAATGGTTTTGCGCATGGCAACAAATGCTTGCATTATTTGTATGCATACCTGC
>CAZKRL010000057.1:0-10366 GCA_964555295.1 uncultured Comamonadaceae bacterium
ATCGCCGAAATGTTAGGCATCAGCGAAGGCACAAGCGCTTGGCATTATTCAGAGGCCAAGAGAAAAATTCGCAACTGGATTGGAGTGCAAAACGAAGATGAGTGAACGCCACGAAAATATCGATTCAGATGCGGATTTTCCGGAGATCCCTTACCGCGAGGAATTCGCTGATGCGGCTCTGGCGAGGTATCGAAAAGCCGTTGCGGTGCGTCGCCTGCTCAAGTTCTCCACTCTTGCAGTGATGATAATCCTGACAGGTATAGGCATTACTCATTTTACCAAATCGAATGTCAGTGATTCTCTTGCTCAACTGCCACTCACTGAAGGTTCAACAGCGAATGAAAAGTCAACCACCGCAAAGGCCGAGCAACTTTCCGAAATCATCAGCAACAATCTTCCGAACGATTCTGGAACTACTATTTCAGCTGAATCAAAAAACAATTCAAAAAAAATTATACCGACACCCAAGGATTTGAAAACTCCACTTGTCTTGCAAATGAGAGAAGGTAGTGAATTAGAAAAACCGGCTGTCGGTCTGTCGGTTGCGGTGAGTAGTGGCGTCGCGACTTCAGAAAGGCAGCCGGTACTCTTTCCAACGGAAACATCACAGCATGCCGACTTTGATTCAAACGAAAATCTTCCCACACCATTGCTATTGAAATCTGCCCGATTATCCTATCCATCAACATTGCCGAACATCAATATCCATCGCGACGTATTGCCATTGGTCGTTAGCCGTTTGAAGCCCTATATCGCCGTGGGGGTGGGAGGTTATTCGTCACTGGGCGTATCGCGTTTCAAAGACCCTGCACTTTCTATCGGGTTTGATTACAACATAAGTTCTGCCAATATTATTTACAGCGCCGCAAGAGCATACACCATCACCGGTTTAAATAATCCATACGTAAGCAGCCAAAAAACCTACAGCGACGTGAGCCATGAAATTCGCACCACCTATCAAACCGACAGACTCTACATGGCCGGAATCGAAGTGGGTGCAGGTCACCGCATGGGCGCCTACCTTGTGAAAGCGGGCATTGTTGCAGACTATGTAATCACCGGTGAGAATACTCTTACCGAAGAAACGCTGATGAACAATGAAATCATCTCCTCGAAATCATCTTCTGATAAAGGATATATAAACGGATTCCGGGATGTATCGTTAGCCGCAAATCTTGGCATTAGTCGTCAGATTACATCCAATATTTCCGCAGGTGCGTCAATACAGTTTGGCCTGCAAGATGTAACACGGAATGATGTATTCATTTCTAACAATCGACATTATAACTCACTGGCTCAGTTCTTCCTCAAATACCAATGGCAACGATGAGGCAAATCATTCAACCATGGCTCATTCTGTTGGGTATTGCGCTTGTTATGAGCTGCACCCGCAAGGCCTATGAGGAGAGCGTTACTGGAGAGCCCATGTTTACGGTTATGGGGAAAATCAATGGTGAGGCGTTTCAAATGGCATCAGGTCAAAATGGCCATATCATTACCGCATCTAACATCACTGATCCTTTCGGTTACCCGGAATACATCAGTAATATTTCACCTAACCAATGCACCGATTGTGGTCCCGCCTTCACATTTATTTTGCGAGATGACTTCCGGCTGTCTGAAAACAATGACTCCACCCCTATCCTGTCTGCATCAGAGATGCCTTTCATGCACAAGCTGCCCGACAATACCGGATTGAACTACGCTCTTCAAGTGGTGAACTCATCATCTCTTTTTTGCGAATGGTTTTCAGGACAGAACCCCATTGGTAATGGAAGCGCTATCAGTCACACTTTCAATGAGGATGGGCTGCATGAAATTTCCCTGAGATTGCACAGCAGCGGAGAAACCCGATTCATCATTTCCTCTATGGTAGACGCCGGAAGCCCATACAATGTAGCTGCGCCCTTCACAATCGAAGCCCTTGGCAACAATCAATGGAGACTTCGTCCTGCCGCATCACTGCCAGAAGGCCTTGTTTCATTACAATGGGAAATCAATGGCAAATCTTTTGCACCCGGCGAGATCGATGTTATGCCTTATGAAGGTCAATCATTTCGCATGAACTACCTTAATACGATCAGCAAAAAATCTGGCTATTACGAAGTTTCTGTCATGGAAGAAGGGAGTTTCATTCTGCCGCCGTCCATGCATATCTACCCGCAAGGAACCGAAGAACAACGTGAACTTTTTGTCGTGAAATACACGGATGCCAACGGAAGAAATTTTACCTCCATCCATTCTGCAAACATTCACCGGGCAGTCTCACTTACTAATTTGGGGCAATCGCCTGATGCTATTCAAGGAAGTCTCACGGAACTACGCATGCTCGAGTTCGACGCCGACCTTGTCGCTGAAGACGATACAACGGTACACCTCGAATTGAGAGATTTCGAGGTAAGAACAGGATTTCACCCGTAAATCAAATATCCCAAGAAATTTTCACCCCCTCGGATGTGGGCATTGCCTGACAGCACAATACAAAACCCTTGTGCACCTCAGCGTCAGTGAGAGCATAATTGGCTTTCATCTCAACGGTGCCATCCGACACCTTCGCCATACAGGAAGTACAAACTCCTCCTTTGCAACTGAAGGGAGCGTCGAGACCAGCGTCCAAAGCAGCGTCGAGTATGGTTGTTCCATCGGGCACTTGAACTTCTTTGGTTGTGCCATCAAGGGTTATAAAAACTTTCGTCATTGAGAATTTTATTTAGGGGGAAAGATATCCTTTTCCCAACTCAACAAACCGTTTTGTTTGAGAATGGTTTGACCGTTCTGTAATAAATATGTGGTAGGTATGCTATGAATGCCCAGTGCATCGAGAGATTTCACATGTAGAAAAGTTATCTCGGACGAACTCTGAGCTGCCATCATTTTCATTTCAGCAATTCCATCATCGGAAATGGCGAAAATTCTGATGCCTCGAGCCGATAATTTCTTTGCCTCGGCGTTGATGTCCTTCATCTCCCGCAAACAGGGACCACACCAACGTGCGTAAAAATGCAAGACCACTTGACCCTCCTGTAAACTATCAAATGACACGCGCTCACTTTCCATCGAGAGAAAATCAACACCCTTGAAATCAATGCTGGGAGGAATGCGATAGTACCAATAGAGCCCTACACCCGCGATGCCAATAAGAAGTAATAGAGCAATGTTTGATTTCTTCACGCTGCAAATTTGGTCAACTCATACCTCGACATCACACTCTTCAAAAACTTTTACAAAAGTTTAGTACGCCAATAATTCATTGATTTTTTCTAATACCCTTTGAGGATTGGGCAGCATGGCTTGCTCAAGCGTACTATTGAGCGGGATCGCGGGCATTGGCAATGAACCTAATGTAAGCACGGGTGCATCCAGATATTCAAAACACTGCGCCGCGATGAGTCCGGCAATACTGCGGGCAAAGCTATTATTCACGGGCTCTTCAGTTAGAACAAGGCAGCGGCCCGTCTTTTTTACCGATGAAAAAATGATTTCTTCATCGAGCGGATACAATGTGCGTAAATCCACAATCTCTACCCTGCCCTCCAATTCTTTGGCAGCAGCAAGCGCCCAGTAAACGCCCATTCCGTAAGTAATAACTGTAACTGAGTTCTGGTGTGAGGAGGTGCTAACCATTCGTCCTTTGCCCAACGGAATTACATAATCCTCCGAGGGCTCAATGGTTTTTGCATCTTCAGTACCCTTGACTTTACTCCAGTACAACCCTTTATGTTCGAGCATCACTACCGGATTGGGATCGGCGAAGGCCGCTTTCAACAAACCCTTCAAATCGGCTCCGCTTGAGGGATAGACCACCTTGATCCCGCGGATATTACAAAGCACACTCTCTACACTGCTGCTATGATAAGGTCCGCCGCTGCCATAAGCTCCAATGGGGACCCGATAGATTGCGCTTACCGGCCACTTGCCATTGCTGAGATAGCAACTTCTGCTTACCTCAGTAAAAAGTTGATTCAACCCTGGCCAGATATAATCAGCGAACTGCACTTCAACAATAGGTTTTAGACCTACTGCACTCATACCCACTGTGCTTCCGATGATAAACGCTTCTTGAATGGGCGTATTGAAAACACGATCATCCCCAAATTTCTCGGCCAGCGTGGCAGCTTCGCGGAAAACACCGCCCAGTCTTCGACCCACATCTTGACCATATAACAGTGCCTCGGGGTGAGCCGAGAGAATCTCCTGCATGGCAAACAATGCGCAGTCTACCATCAACGTGTATTCTTTCCCCTGCCCTTCTCGCTCCCCTGATTCAAATGTTATCGGTGTGGGGGCGAAGTCGTGCAACAATACATCCTCCGGTTTGGGATCTTCTGCATTGCGGGCCCGATCAAAATGAATGCTCACCTCCTCCTCGGCTTCTTGCTCATAGCTTCTCAGTGCCGCGGCATCAAAGCCCAATTCTGTCAATTGTTGGTTGAACTTCGGCCATGGATCGCGCAAGGCTGCTTCTGCCAAATCGTGGCGGTACCATTCTTTTCTGACTCCACTGGTGTGATGATTGAGCAAGGGGACCGAGCAATGCAACAACCATGGTCTGCGATATTTCCTGATGTCCTGCAAAATTTCCTCTACCGCATTGAAACAGGCAATGAAATCAGTACCGTCTAAAGATTTCACCCTTATCCCGGGAAATGCCTTTGCCAGAACAGTGGCATTACCAAAACGAATTTCTGAGGCATGTGCACTGATATCCCATTCATTGTCTTGTACAAAGTAGAGCATGGGCAATTGCCGCAGCGATGCCATGTGCAGGGCCTCAGACACTTCACCCTCGGTCATTGCAGCATCGCCGATACTACATACGCTAATGGGTGAAACCCCAGGAGCGGCAAGGCCGGTTCGCTCCTTGTATTGAATACCCAAAGCCACGCCAGTTGCCGGAATCGCTTGCATTCCGGTGGCGCTACTTTGATGAGGAATCTTGGGCATGTCATCGCGACGTAATGCAGGGTGACTGTAGTACGATCGGCCGCCCGTAAAGGGATCATCGCGCTTCGCCATAAGTTGCAGCATCAGCTCATACGGCTGCATACCCATTGCAAGAAGCAAACTATCGTCACGATAATATGCACTCAGATAATCTTCCGGTTTCAATTGAAGTCCCAAAGCAATCTGACAAGCTTCATGGCCGCGCGAGGTAGCGTGCACATACTTCGCCGTGAATTTCGCATTCTCTTCATAAAGATTCGTCATCGCGCGCGCGCGTGCCATAATGCCGTATGCCTTGAGCAGAGTATTGCTATCGAGTGCCATAGAGAGAGGCGCAAATTACAAACAGTGTTGCCATCTTCACGCGGAAAGCATTGCGTCGAAAATTACCTGATATGGCAGCATTGCATATTCATAAACCCACTAGCCCTTATAGTATTGAGGTGGTCGGCTTTGGCTGGACAGGTTCTTAATTCAAACGTAGTTATTGAATTTTTTTATTGCCGTCAATTGTCGTTTGGTTTTCGGTCGTCCGATATGGCACATAACAACACTACACTGTACCGACACCCACAGTTGGTGATTTATATATGTAGCAGAACCAGCGATTCAACAAATGAACCAACATTGTCGATTAGCCCATGCTATCAACTCGTTTTAATACAATAAACTCTTCTTGGATGAAGACTTCCAACCAGCTTGATTTTCATAGTCCACAAAAAATATTTTCAAATCAGCCTGATTCTCATATTGAACGAAATAGACTTTCTTTTTTGCTTGGTTCGAATATTCTGTAAAAAACCATTTACCCTCGTTACCAACGGCTTGATTTTCATATTTGACCTTATAAACTTTAAGATCCGCTTGATTTTCATAAGGAACAACAAATACTTTAACATCCGCTTGGTTCGCATAATCAACGGAATAAACCTTTTGTGCTTTGGCTAACCCAAAGGTGAATAACACAGTTGCTAAAATCAGTAACTTCCTCATTTTGCACGTTTTAAAATTCGTTCCTACTCATAAGGCTTTTCGGAATACGCCCCCTTTTTTCTTGGAATCTGGTTTCCACTTTTTAAAAATCAATAATACGCATTTTTCACATAACGTGAAGATCCGCCCTGCTTTCGCATACCGGCATGTATTTTATTTTGGTTTAACGTGCCTGAGACAGACCTACACGACCGACCTCAGTATCTTCGGCTCATGAATGAAGCGCTCTACGCAAATGTTCTGCTACCTCAGCTTTTGCCGAAAGCACTTACTTATTTCGTTCCTGCTGAACTTGAAAACAGAGTTCAACCAGGGGTGCGTGTAATTGTGCCTCTTGGGAAGCAACGTTTGCTCGCGGGTATCGTTACTGAAATACATAGAAAAAATCCTGAGGGCATTGACACGCGCGAAATTGAAAGTGTTCTTGATGACGACCCCATCGTGCTGCCCGCACATCTCGAATTCTGGAATTGGCTTGCACATTATTACGCTTGCACTCCGGGAGAGGTGATGTCTGCTGCCCTTCCTTCTGGATTGAAACTGAGCTCCGAAACCAAGTTTGAATCAGTTGAAATGGAGAAGGAACTGCTCAATGAGCGTGAGCAGATTGTGCACAGTGCAGCCAAAAAACGTCGAGGTATTTCCCTAGATGAGATTTCTCAATTGCTCGGTCTTAAAAGCGCGCATAACCTCGTGCGATCGATGCTTCAGAAAGGTGCGCTCAAAAGCCATGAGGAATTGGCCACAGGATACAAACCGAAATGGATTGAAGAAATAAGCCTTGCCGATGAATATCTCGACGACCAGAATCTGGCTGATGCGTTGAATGAATTGGAGAAAAAAAAAGCCAGTAAAATGGTGGAGGCATTGCTCTTGTATATGCGTGAATCAGGCGCGCCGCGATCTGGCAAAAAATGGATCGGAACCAAACTTCTTTTATCCAAAGGAGCAACATCGACAGCACTCAAAAAGCTGACCGACAAGAATATCATGGAAAGTCGAAACAAGGAGGTTGGACGAGTTGAAGGTGACTGGATGGGCGTTGCTGATTTACACAACTTGTCGGATGAACAAAATCGCGCACTGCAGGACGTGGTGAAGGTTTGGCAATATCAACCGGTTTGCCTGTTACACGGTGTTACCTCGAGTGGTAAAACAGAAGTATATGCCGAGTTGATAAAAAGAACTTTGCAAGAGGGCAAGCAGGTGCTCTTGCTGGTTCCTGAAATTGCGCTTACCACACAACAAACTCAGCGACTCAAAAAATTTTTTGGTACCCGGTTGGGCGTGTATCATAGCGGCTACAGCAGTCATGAACGTACCGTAATTTGGAACAAGGTTCTATCCGCTGTACCCGGTGAATGCGACATTATCCTCGGGGCTAGAAGTGCCATTTTTCTTCCCTTCACAAGATTAGGTCTCATCATCGTGGATGAAGAGCACGACAACAGCTACAAGCAACAAGATCCTGCGCCGCGATACAACGGACGCGACACTGCCATCACACTTTCACGACTTTTCGGGGCGCGTGTGTTGCTTGGCTCGGCCACTCCTTCTATCGAAAGTTACTGGAATGCTCGTCGAGGCAAATATGGACTTGTAGAAATGATGGTACGACACGGTGGTGTCTCACTGCCCGAAATCATCTTGGCGGATATACGAAAAGAACTCAAGGCGAAAACCATGCAATCTGTTTTTGGCACTGAGCTCATTGATGCCATTAAGGCCACCACTGAATCGGGTCGACAAGTTATTATCTTCCAGAATCGACGTGGATATGCGCCACTCTGGGAATGCGATTCCTGCGGATGGGTGCCGTCGTGCACTCGCTGCGATGTCAGTCTCACCTATCACAAACAGCCGGGAGAATTGCGATGTCACTACTGCGGATATCACACCCAACCCGTTGAAGCATGTCACGTTTGTGGCTCGGTTGTAATGAAGATGGTGGGTCACGGCACACAAAAAATTGAAGAAGATCTGCGGACGATTCTGCCAGAGTTAATAGTTGAGCGGATGGATTTTGATACAACAAGATCTAAGACGTCTTACAACCGAATCATTGCAGAATTTCAGGAGAGGAAGACGCATATACTTGTAGGTACTCAGATGATAACCAAAGGACTTGACTTCGATAATGTGGGTTTGGTGGGCATTCTCAGTGCAGACCGCATGATGAGTTTCCCCGATTTTCGATCGATGGAACGTTCGTTTCAAACACTTACTCAAGTGGCAGGAAGGGCGGGAAGAAGAGGTGATCAGGGCAAGGTAATCATTCAAACATACGACCCGCAACACTGGCTGTTGGGATGGGTTCAAACGGGAGATTACCAATCCTTTTTTAGTAAAGAAATTGAGGAGCGTCGCAAGTTTGCCTATCCACCCTTCCAGCGTCTCATACAAATAACGCTGAAACATAAAGACGCTCAGCGGGTAGATGAAGCCGCTGAAATGCTGAGAAGAAATTTGTTACCGATGTTGGGTGAGCGATTGCTTGGACCCGAACGACCGCTGATTTCTCGCGTTAAGAATTTGTATCTCCAACAATTTCTTATCCGATTGAATAAGAACAAAGAAGGGAATGAGATGAAAGAAAACGTCATTCACTTGACCCGCATGCTAATGCGTTATCAAGAGTTCTCTAATTTGCGGATTGCTATCGACGTTGATCCCGGATCATAAAGAGTTGGCCCAACATGAAGAGAATTTCCATTCAGAACATTGTCAGGCGTTTGATCATACATACTGTGTTGCGCTACAAGCATCACAGTTCGGGCACAACCAGGGTATACACTCCGTTGGAGATGGCCAAAGGTTTCAGGGAGTTTAAGATCAACACGTGGACATCGCTCAAAGATATTGTGCTCAACATAGTCGGTATTTTTTCGGCTGCTTTTGGTCTTGAAAGTTTTTTACTGCCCAACGGATTCATTGACGGTGGAGCTACCGGCATCTCGCTGCTTGTTGCAAAACTTTTGGAGTTGCCTGTACCACTGTTACTGATATTCGTCAACGTGCCCTTCGTTATTTTCGGTTACAACATCATATCAAAGCAATTCGCCTGGCGCGCGTCTCTAAGTATCATCGGACTGGCGATTGTGGTTGCGCTCTTTCATTTTCCGGAGGTAACCAATGACCGTTTGCTGGTTTCCGTTTTTGGAGGGTTCTTTTTGGGGGTTGGCATCGGATTATCCATGCGGGGCGGAGCTGTGCTCGACGGCACCGAGGTGATTGCCATTTTCATCAGCAGAAAAGTGGGCATCACGGTTGGTGACATCATCTTGCTCATCAATATTTTCATCTTCGGCACTGCGGCCTATTTGCTATCCGTTGAAACCGCACTGTATTCCATACTCACCTATCTGGCCGCCTCCAAAACTGTTGACTTCATTTTAGAGGGAATTGAGGAATATACTGGCGTAACGATTGTCTCACCGAAATCAGAAGAGATCCGCCTGATGATCATCAACAAACTGAGAAGAGGCGTTACGATATATAAAGGAATCCGTGGATATGGAAAAAACGGAGAGGCAATTGAAAACGACATTGTATTCACCGTAATTACCCGATTAGAGGTAAGTAAACTAAATCTCGAGTTACAAAAAATCGATCCCAAAGCTTTTGTGGTGATGGGCAGTATCAAAGACACCAAGGGTGGCATGATAAAAAAACGGTCGCATAAACGCTATGAAGATTGAATTTTATTGAGCAAAATATTTTTTAGTCTGAGAAAGGACAGCTATAAATTTCCATCATGAAAACATTACCACTTACTCTATTGGCCCTTACAATTCAATTCATTGCTACTGCTCAGTCGAATATTGAAGACCCTCAAACGCATATTCCCTTTCAGGGGATTATCAAAAACACCGACGGTGCACCATTAGCCAACACGCTTGTATATATGCGCTTCACACTGCATCGCAATACGCCCAATGGCTCCATTGAATATTGCGAAAATCAGGCGCTCACAACAGATCTCAGCGGTCGCATCAATGCAGCAATCGGCTCGGGCATCGTGATTGTGGGTAATTACGCCAATATCGATTGGGATGGCGGTATCAAATACCTGAGCGTTGAGAGGTCATTGAGCAGCCCCAACGGTCCATATAGCGTACTAGAAAGTAATCAGATGTTGAGCGTTCCTTATGCAATGCATACACGCAATGTGCCTGTGAATGTGAGTGAAACCGGTGACACCTTGCGCATCGGTAACGGCCCGGGCATAATTATTCCAGGCATCAGCGCCGCAAACCCTTAAGGAGAAAGGAATTTAAAGTCAGTTTTAATATTATTGGAATATATGGCATAAGCCCGGAGGCGTAAACAACACCTTCGATGCATGCAAGAAATCTATTTACAGGAGTTCTGGAATCTGAAAATTCTGGAAGGAAAAAAACTGCGAACTGAATGCGGCAAGTCACTGGTC
>CAZKRL010000058.1:0-10353 GCA_964555295.1 uncultured Comamonadaceae bacterium
CCACCGTGCTCACTGGCATGAAGGAAAATTGTATTACAAAGGAAAAGTTGTCATGCAAAAGCAGGAAGAAGCTGCTGCCTGATAATTGCTCAATAGCTTTAACCGGCATATGGCCGGTTTTTTTTTGCCCGTACTTTGACCCAATATGGAAATGAATTTCGATATGCATTCCTTCATCCGTCAGGCGTTGACGGAGGATATCGGCGACGGCGATCACACAACGCTGGCCACTATTCCTGCAGATGCATCAGGCAAAGCGCGACTGCTGGTGAAACAGCCCGGTATCATTGCTGGAGTTGAGGCCGCACGTGAGATAATAACGGCATTCAATCCTGCGCTCGGCATCGAGGTGGTCCTTCAAGATGGCTCAATGATTCAACCCGGCGATGAAGTTTTTTTTCTGCATGGTGATAGCCGCAGCATCACCACCATTGAACGTCTGGTGCTCAACGTGATGCAACGGATGAGCGGTATAGCTACGAAGACGCATCACATTCAGTCCATGATCCATCACACAAATTGTAAATTGCTCGACACCCGCAAAACCACTCCGGGCTTCAGATATTTCGAGAAATGGGCGGTGAAAATCGGAGGTGGCGTCAATCATCGGTTCGGTTTGTACGACATGATTTTGGTAAAAGACAATCATGTGGATTTTTGCGGGGGAATGAAAGCTGCCTTGCAACATATCGATGAATATCTCGCGAAAAATTGTCTGGATATTCCCGTAGAGGTGGAGGCACGAAATCTGGAAGATGTAATCGTAATTCTCAACTGGAACAAGGCAGTCAGAATTTTGCTCGATAATTTTTCACCCGTTCAACTCAAAGAAGCAGTTGCACTCATACATGGAAAATGCAAGACCGAGGCCTCAGGTGGTATAGATGAAAAGAATGTCGTAGAATACGCCGAGACCGGCGTGGATTTTATTTCTATGGGTGCACTAACACACCAAATCGCATCGCTCGACCTAAGTCTAAAAGCTGTTTTGTGAAGGAGAAACTCATCATACGCATGGAAGCTTGGCCTGTCATTGGCGCATGCATTCACCGCATGAAATCATGGCATCCCAAGTGGCTCGATGGTTATTCATTCTGGAGGTTTTTCAGTTTTACCGTTGAAGCATTCGCAAAGGGCAAACTCGCTACTCGCGCCGCAGCCATTTCATTCAGATTGTTTCTTGCCTTCTTTCCCGCCATCATCGTGCTGCTCACTCTGATTCCTTACGTGCCAGTAGAGAATTTTCAGCAATCTCTTTTTGACAGCATCCGATTTTATTTTCCCGGCGATACGTTCTCACTTTTCGAATCAACCTTCGAGGATCTTATCCATCAAAAGCATTCTGCCTTATTATCCGTGGGTTTTGTGCTGGTGTTGTTCTACGCCTCCAACAGCATCAATGGAATTCTCATCGGCTTCAATGAAAGCTATCATCTTGAGCGAAAGAACCACCCTATCATGATGCGCGTTTCAAGCATCATACTCATTTTCGTACTGGGCTTTCTGATGACCCTCGCCGTAACTCTCATTGTCTTCAGCGAAGTCATTTTCAATTATCTGCATGAACTGGGTGTGATTGGCGATCGCGGCTATATTCCCATACTTAGTCTCGCAGATTGGGGAATTTCTTTGCTGCTGATTTATGCAATCGTGAGCACGCTCTATAATGTGGGAGCTCGACGCAAACTTCGCAAGTGGAAGTTTTGGAATGCCGGCGCTACCGTAGCAACGGTTTCGTTCTTACTTACATCAATGGGCTTTGCATACTTCGTCAATAATTTTTCTTCATACAACAAGCTCTATGGCTCGCTGGGATCTCTGCTCGTACTGCTGATCTGGCTCAATGTCAACTGCATGATTGTGCTGATCGGGTTCGATCTCAACGTGAGCATACGAAAGGCGAAGAGAGAATTATCAGAACCGCCTGCGCCTCCAAAGGAACCGCCCAGAAATACGTATCGCGAGTCAGTTCAAGATTCAGTTTAATTCGACTGCTTTAGAAACGAGCAAGTCTTGACAAGTCCATCGTAATCCATCGTTAATTGATAAATACCATCGGGAAGATGCTGTATAGAAAACTGCGCGGGTAATGTTATATAACTGCTACTTTCTACCAGTCTGCCGGAAACATCCGTAATGGAATACTTGCACACACCACCATACACAGCTCGTATGTTGATCACATCGCGGCACGGGTTGGGGTATAACTCAAACCCTAGAACGACAACCGAATTATGCACGGAACTTGTAACCATTCCCGGTAAAATAATATTATCAACCCATGCAGCATCTGATCCGGAAGCGACAAATTCGTCCTTCGCATATTCCCAACGAAAAGCGTGAGTGCCAGCTGTAACAGGATATGATGCCAATGACCAATCCACTTCTCCACTCCATTCATCTTGCATTTGATTGTCGACGTAAAAACGCAAATAATCCCAGCCCTCTTCAGAACTTACCTTGTACATAAATTCAACAGTGGCAGCACCGGGGTATTCAACGGTAAGTTCAAGACTTGTGCTTTGGCTGTTTCCAATATTTCCGCTTTCCTGTGCGTATTGTCCTTCATAGACCGTCTGCGTTTGCACGAACCAATCTGCATTGCCGCCATATTGCCAATCATAGGTGCTATCGGTTCCGCTTTCCCAGTCTTCCATATTCAGATTCAGTTGAATCATATCACTGCATGTAATTCCGTAATAGGCCATATCCATAATAAAATCGAGGCTCACCGTTTGTGTGGCTGTTGCATTACCGTCGATGTTCACTGTAAATGAGAAGTTGTCTTCTGAATTCGGTGCCAACGGAGCGATTGTAACAACCGGGGAGACAACACTCGCTGAGCTACTTCCTGTTTGCAAACTACCGCTGCTGGCTTGCGTAGCGGCGTGTCCCGTGTTTGTGAAATTCACTGTTACCTCGAGCTGCTCTCCCGCATCGGGCCGGCCATTGCCATTGCCTGAGATTTCTGTGATTGTAATTTCACCGCACTCCAGCGCGGGCGCCTGCACCACAACACTTGCATTCGAGGTCCAACTATTTCCCTGAGAATCGGTAAACACAACTGTGAAGGCGATGACAGTTTGATCTGCCACTCCCGGAGCGAAATGAAAATCAAAAGCGTCATCGATAATCACATCAGCGCCTGCAGCAACTGCATTAAACGATGCTTCATTGTCGTCAATGATTACATCGCTTGACGTGGATGAGAGCACCGCTATGACATTGCCACTTGCTTCGGTGCCCACATTAGTTACGAGTAATGTCATCGTAATATTTTCATTGTAACCGGCCATTCCATCATTGTTGCCCGTTGCGTCAATGATCGTATTTATGGCTCCTGTCAGATATGGACCATTTGCAGGCACAATATCCACCGTTCCCTGGTAAGGGATCATATTGAATGCGGTTACAGTAACCACCAATTGTCCGGGAACACTTACTGCCGGAAAAGACACATTGGCCACACCCCCGGAGATAAGCGCCGTGCCCAGAATTTCTCCGTTCATAGTGATTGCAACAAAAGCATCTTCAGTGGGACATGTCACCGCAAGTGAGCTCATGCCTAATACACCGCCATTGGCATGACTCACTACCAAGGTGCCCGGCATAGCTGTGCGAAGCTGAACCGATGGATCTGCCATCAGAATCCATGTATCGGTCATCTCATCGCCCTGTGTTCCATACACATCATTCATTCCCATACATCCATGCCAGTGAATGCTGCCCAACGTATGGCGTGTTTGAACGCCACCGATATTCGCCACCAGCTTATTCATTTCATCTTGGCCTTCCATCGGTGGAGCCCAGCTTTGATACACAGAACTAAAGGCGCCGCCGATACCGCCCGTCAACGCTGTTCCGGGTGTCTTCTGCCATGCCTCTCCGAAAGTATCGCCTGTGTCATCATCATCGTCGTAATCACCGGTGCAACATCCCACCACAATAAAGAAAGGATACATGCCCGTGTTGTTCAATTGGTTGATGTTGGTGTTGCTGTAACTGCCCGTTACTATCAATGTGTGTGCGCCATGACCTGTATAGTTAATGAGCGAGCAGCCGCCATTGATAACAGTGCTCAACGAATTTGCAGACGGGTTGTTGGTGCCATCTGCGGTGGCGCCTCCGGAAGGAGAATCAGCAGAATGATCGCCATCATACTTCTCCCATACTTCAGTATAGGTAAAACCCAATAGGTCGTCTTTGATGCCGTTTTGATGTTGCCAGTCGGCTTCATTGTCATCACCAATACCATCGCCTTCATTTGATCCAATACCCATTGCTACAGAGAACCAATCGGTTCCGGTGTATGGTGTCTTCTCGTACTCCAGCGTTTTTGCAATGATGGTTGGCAACTCTGATTCGTTGTGCACCAGAAAATGGCCAACGAGTACTTCAGGATAACTGTCATTGCCTGTCACATACCCATAACAAGCGTCGCAATACCCCTGACCACCACTGTTGTTCAGCAAGGTCACCGGTATTTGATCTTCATCACCCACAAGCATTAGATATGAAAGTCCGCCATTGTTATATCTGTCTGCCACGAGCGCTTCGATTGCAGAAATCGAATTGACAGTGGCGACATCTACAACTTCTACATCAATTCCCGCTTCTTTCTTCCATTGAATCCACGGAGCGAGTTCATCGATATATGAGTTATGTGTTACCACAAGCATGTTTCCGATTTCATCAATTTGCTGATAACGGTCGGCCACGCCCGAATAATTGAGAAAGTGACTCTTATATCGCTCCGCATCGAATCGATTCACGGGATGAGAAACTGCAGTGATCGCATTTTCTCCGACTGTGGTTGATGGGGTAATGGCCACCTGAATATCGTGATATACGCGCAACACATGCGTTACCGGATTGTATTGCAAGGGAAAAAACTGAACACTTTGTCCGCGATAATGTCCCATTATATAAGGCCTGCCCAACTTGGCGAGAGCGCCCGGAAAAAATGCATCGTTCTGATATTCCGGCCCAAACTCAAAGGGAATATCAGACGGATTAACTGTACGCAAAAGATTTCCTTTGGATGGCAAGATGAAGATGTCGTGATATTCATCGTATCCCGAATGAGTGATGCTGATCTGCATTTGCGCCGCATCATCAACGACTACAGCCGTTGTTAGTTTCTCTAGATCGGGCGCGCCTTTTTGCAATATGGGATTTCCTTCCTTCAGATGTATTTGCGTATACACTCCTTGCGTAGAGGTTTCGTAATCACTCACCGTGCAAACCAGCTCAGTGATGGTTTCTGTTTGTCCAATGAGTTGGATTTGGGCCTCGGCTGCAAGCACCGACAACAGAACAACGACAGTAAAAATTTTCTTCATAGAATCAAGAATTGAATTGCAATATTATTTCGATTGGTAATAATGTATAGTCCGGTCGGAAGACTCAGGTGTTCTTCACCGCTGCTAAAGAGTATGGTTAGTTTTTTAATGGTGCTACCCGACGTGTTTACTATATCATATTCGCCCATGGGTAGTTCACGATAGCTCAGATGATTGTTGCGAAAAACAACAACAGGAGTCTCACGTTTCGTTGTGCTTGTTTTCAGCGGAGTACTGAACGTAAAGTAGACGTCCTGACGTAGATCCGGAGAGCCCGTAGGGTAAACGAAAAAGTGGACGAGGCCCGATCCTTCGATAAGAAATGGATTTACCAGCAGGCGCAAATTCCCGCTACCTCCCGGTGGCACAGGGGCCATATCGGAGGTGTTGGGTAAACCGGTGTAACAATTTTGCCAATCACACATTTGTATGTCCCAGCCCGCCGGACAAGTATTCTCAATCAATCGCCAGGTGATAAAACTTGTGTCTAAGGATTGTGGTTGAACATAGATGATGTTCTCGGCATACGCTTCTAAACTGAGTGGACAAAACAGCGAATCGGTAGGTGAAAAAGCATAGGTGTTGGATTGGCCAAAGACCATCATGTGGCACAGAGCGAACGAAATAACTAACCCAATAGGTTTAAGCATCACAACGAAAGTAGTCGATTCACTACTCTTACAATTCGTCTAGTCTAAAATATTGGTTCGCCCGAATTCCTTTTTCTGTATCGAGCAAGGACGCACATTGATTCACTGAATCGTGCTCAAAGAATAGCGCCCAGTTCTCATCTACAGCGCGACGTAAAATCTTTGCCTTTTCATCGAGAGTTATCAGCGGGCGGGTATCGTACCCCATTACATATGCCAACGGAATGTGTCCGGCACTCGGCAGCAAATCCGCCATAAAACAAATCTTTCTTCCCTTCCATGTGATGAGCGGCAACATCATGCTATCGGTATGTCCATCCACAAAAAGAAATTCCATATTGAGAGCAGCCGCAGTTCCGTTGGCGCCGCGTTCAATCATTTTGAGTTGTCCGCTTTCCTTGATAGGCGCAATATTCTCTTCCAGAAAGCTCGCCTTTTCGCGTGCATTTGGAACCGTTGCCCAGTGCCAGTGCCTCTCATTGCTCCAATAATGTGCATTGGGAAAGGCGGGGCGAAAGATGCCATCATTGCCTTTGATGATGGCCCCGCCACAATGGTCGAAATGAAGATGGGTCAAGACCACATCGGTAACATCGGCAGAAGAAAAACCAGCGCGACGAAGCGACGATTCAAGTGCGTCGTCTCCGTGCAGAAAATAATGTGAGAAGAACTTTTCACTTTGTTTATTGCCAATTCCTGTATCAATGAGAATAAGACGATCACCATCTTCCACCAGCAAACAACGCATGGCCCAGGTGCACATATTGTTGTCGTCTGCTGGGTTGGTCTTCTGCCAAATGGATTTTGGCACTACACCAAACATGGCTCCACCGTCGAGCTTAAAGAAACCGGTGTCTATAGCGTGAAGTTGCATCAGCGATTATCGGGTAATAGGTATGGCCATACTCTTTTTTACAAACGTTGAGTTCACGCCTGCCAGCTTCGTGAGCCAGCGCTGTAACTCCTCTGTGGGAATGGTGGGCAGCTCTCCCGTCGCGGGCTTCGACATCATCGGCTTATTATATTTCTGCGTTGCGAATACCACAATCAATTCATCCTGAACCATCGTTTCATTTCCTGGTACTTCAACAATTAAACTTTGTTGCATTCCCTTCGGTGCCTGGCGACTAAACAAATGATACTCTTCATCTGCCCGCACTTCTACCCAATCACTTGCCGACATACCAGCGTCAGGTAAAATTCGTTGCGCCATCTTCGCTGTGTGATCCATGTAGAACACACTTAAGTATCCATCATTCCCCGCCTTGAAAATGGCCTCGAGACTTTGTCCGTTTTTAAACGTCTCGATATAATTCGCGGGCTTACAGGGCAAACATGCTTTGAAAAAAATACTGGTCTGGTTGGATTCATTTTGCGGACGCACTTTGCCATGAACGATCGCGGTGACTTCCAATTCACCGGGGTTTGCTGCATTGCAATTCCAGCGCACAATGGGTGCGGTGACATCCGCAACCCACTCTCCCTGCACCTGTGTGCTCGACAGCGCGTTGAAGGAGTCAGATACTTTGCCGCCATTGTCCTTCACTTGAGAGACAGTAGACTCTGAAACCCTGAGACCACATTCTCTTTCGATACAGCGCAGCCTGGCCTGTTCAATGCAACGGCGCTCCAGCTCATTCATAGTGATGTCCTTTCTCAACACCATATTATACTCTCCCCTGACTTCCAACAATTTCTGTGAGGTCGCTGTGTAGGAGAATGTAATACTAGCCATCACCAGCAGAGCCCATCTTAAAAAGAGAAAATTCTGTACGGTGTGCATCATGCGAAATATAATAGTGAACTATTTCAAATTTCCTACCATGTCTGCGGGCACCACCCACTTATCATAATCCTCGGCAGTGACATGACCCAGGCGAATGGCTTCCTCTTTCAGGGTAGTGCCGTTCTTGTGCGCCGTCTTTGCAATTTCCGCGGCCTTGTAATATCCGATCTTCGTGTTGAGCGCGGTTACAAGCATCAGCGATTGATTGACCAATTGCTGAATACGCTCATGGTTAGGTTCAATGCCGCTTGCACAATGCTCATCGAAAGAACGGCAAGCGTCTCCCAACAAACGAGCGCTTTGTAAAAAGTTATGTGCCATCATGGGCTTGAAGACGTTGAGTTCATAATGCCCTTGCGTACCACCGATGGTGATGGCCACATCATTGCCCATTACTTGCGCGCACACCATAGTAAGCGCTTCACATTGTGTTGGGTTTACTTTACCCGGCATGATGCTACTTCCGGGTTCATTCTCCGGTATGAAAATTTCTCCGATTCCACTGCGCGGACCGCTTGCCATCATGCGGATATCATTCGCAATCTTATTGAGTGAAACTGCGAGCTGTTTCAAAGCGCCATGAGCTTCAACGATACCATCATGAGCTGCCAGCGCTTCAAACTTATTGGGCGCGCTCGTAAATGGATGTCCGCTAAACTCCGCAATCTTTTTTGCTACCAACTCAGAATAACCTGCTGGTGCATTGAGTCCGGTGCCCACAGCGGTACCGCCCAACGCGAGTTCACCGAGATGCGCAAGAGTATTTTTCAGTGCGCGCATGCCATGATCCAATTGTGCAACGTAACCGCTCAACTCTTGTCCGAGCGTGATAGGTGTTGCGTCCATCAAATGCGTGCGGCCAATTTTTACAACATTCATGAAAGCTGTGCTTTTCGCGTGCAACGTGTCGCGCAATTGCTTCACGCCCGGGAGCGTGCTTTCGACAACGGCCTTGTAGGCGGCGATATGCATTGCTGTTGGATACGTATCGTTGGAAGATTGAGACTTGTTTACATCATCATTTGCGCCGAGTAACATCTGGCCTTCACCGAGCTTGCCACCTGCTCTGACATGTGCGCGATTCGCGATGACTTCATTGAGGTTCATATTGCTTTGCGTGCCGCTTCCTGTTTGCCAGATGACAAGTGGAAATTGATCTGCTAGCTCGCCCTTGATGATCTCATCACACACTGCGCTTATCGCATCGCGTTTGTCAGCTGCGAGCACGCCAAGGTCGTGATTCGCATGAGCTGCGGCCTTTTTCAGAATTGCGAATGCGTGAATGATTTCGCGAGGCATTGAGCCCTCCTCACCGATTTTGAAATTGTTGCGTGAGCGTTCTGTTTGAGCACCCCAGTAAACATTTGCGGGCACTTTCACTTCGCCCATGGTGTCTTTTTCTATTCTATATTCCATAATTAAATGGTTTCTTCTGTGTTACTTGCTTTGCCTCGTTGCATCAAAAACCCTTTTAGGAACTCATCGATTTCCCCGTCCATCACGCCGTCTACATCGCTTGTTTCTACGCCGGTACGAACATCCTTAACAAGTTTGTAGGGCTGCATTACGTAGTTGCGAATTTGTGATCCCCATTCGATTTTTTTCTTGGTGGCTTCGATCTCGCTTCTTGCTGCGTTGCGTCGCTCCAGCTCCATTTCATAGAGCTGTGATTTCAGCAACTGCATGGCCTTCTCTTTGTTCTGAAGCTGTGACCTGGTTTCAGTATTATCGATGATAATGCCTGTGGGTGCGTGACGCAGACGAACACCGGTTTCAACTTTGTTTACGTTCTGTCCACCCGCGCCTCCACTGCGGAAAGTGTCCCATGTGATATCGGATGGATTGATTTCAATCTCAATCGAGTCATCTACGAGGGGATACACATATACACTCACAAATGAGGTGTGCCGTTTTGCATTGGAATCGAAAGGTGAAATGCGCACAAGTCGATGCACACCGTTTTCTCCCTTCAACATACCGAAAGCAAATTGACCATCGAACTCGAGGGTGCATTGTTTAACGCCGGCCACATCCCCTGCCTGCATATCAAGTTCCCGAATCTTATAGCCGCTTTTCTGACCCCACATGATGTACATGCGCATCAACATTCCGGCCCAGTCACAGCTCTCGGTGCCACCGGCGCCGGCAGTAATCTGAACCACGGCGCTGAGCGCGTCTTCTTCAGCGCTGAGCATATTCTTGAACTCCAGGTTTTCAATTTTCTGCAGCGCATCCTTGTACTGCACATCGAGTTCTTCCTCGGTTGCAGCACCTTCTTTAAAAAAATCAAACATCACTGAGGCGTCTTCAGTAGCGGAGGCGCATAGCTGATAGGCGTCAGTCCATACTTTACGATTGCGAATTTGTCGCATCACGCTCTCAGCGCGCTTAGGGTCTTCCCAGAAGTTGGGATCTTGTGTGAGCTTTTCGTCTTCTTTTATCTGGAGTAGTTTGACCTCCACGTCAAAGGTACCTCCCGAGCGCGGTTACGCGCTCCTTCAGCTCACCGATAGCATCAATTGTTATTGCCATAGTAATTAATCACTGAAAAATTGTTAGGGCGCGAAAGTACGAT
>CAZKRL010000059.1:0-9265 GCA_964555295.1 uncultured Comamonadaceae bacterium
ATGATAAGAATTTTCACGTAGCAATAACCTCTCTCATCACGTTTGGTTCAAAATGGAAATGACACAATTCAGGCAAGCATGAAATATTATATTTACCAAAACAAACTTGGTTTAATTTGCGATATTCAGTTTTATTTGTTGGAATAGAAAATGAGGCCTACTTTCGCGCTCCCAAAATTTAAAAACAAATAACAAACAATGAACCGTTACGAGACTGTTTTCATTATGACTCCCGTGCTGTCTGAGGATCAGGCGGCGGAAACAGTGGATAAGTTCAAGAAGTTTTTGAAAGGTAAGGGCGCCAAAATCAAGCACGAGGAAAACTGGGGCTTGAGAAAATTGGCTTACCCTATCCAAAAGAAAACGACAGGCTTTTACCACTTGCTGGAGTTCGAAGCAACCGGCGACACCATCACTCCGTTTGAAACGGAGTTCAGAAGGGATGAGCGCATTATCCGTTTCCTTACTACCCATATGGACAAGTACCATGTGGCCTACGCAGAGAGCCGCCGCGACAAGGCGAAAGACAAAAAAACAGCATCTGCGAAAGTAGAAGCCTGATTGTAAAACCCTTTTAGAACTAGACTATGTCAGAAGATATCAGATACCTGAACCCGATCGACATCGAGACCAAGCAGGTAAAATACTGCCGCTTTAAAAAGCATGGCATGAAGTACATCGATTATAAAGATGGCGACTTCCTTTTAAAATTGTGCAATGAGCAAGGTAAATTGTTGCCGCGCCGCATCACTGGTAC
Source organism: uncultured Comamonadaceae bacterium (assembly GCA_964555295.1). Lineage (GTDB taxonomy): Bacteria > Bacteroidota > Bacteroidia > Flavobacteriales_D > Sanyastnellaceae > CAZKRL01. The sequence goes on from CAZKRL010000059.1 coordinate 758, forward strand.
TTCGTTGAAGTATCAGCGCAAAGTAGCCCAGGCGGTGAAGAAGGCAAGACATCTTGCACTGATGCCATACGTAGCTGATTTACTTAAATAACCAGGAGGACAACACCATGGAAGTAATTCTCAAAACCAATATCGAAAAGCTGGGTGCCAAAGACGAAGTTGTAAAAGTTCGTCCGGGCTACGCCAGAAATTACCTGATTCCACGCGGTTATGCCGTGTCGGCCACGGAAAGTGCTCGTAAGATGCTTGCTGAAAATTTAAAACAGCGTGCTCACAAAGAAACCAAGATTCTCGCTGATGCTCAGGCGTTGGCTGAGAAGCTCAACGGGCTTGAACTGAAAATTGGAACCAAGGCATCGGATACCGGAAAGATTTTCGGCTCGGTGAATACCATCCAAATTTCTGAGGCACTGGGCAAAGCCGGTCACGCGATTGATCGCAAGAGCATCAGTCTGTCCGATGATAATATCAAAACCTTAGGCAGCTACGAGGCGCGCATCAAGCTTCATAAAGAAGTAAGTGCTACCGTTAAGTTTGAAGTAGTAGCTGAGTAATCTTCGCAAAACATGAAAAAAGCCACCTTAGGGTGGTTTTTTTTATGCTTACACTTTACATTTGTTCAACCTAACCAAAATCTATATGAAAAAACTCTACATTTCACTTGTGTTGCTTTGTCTTGCAGTGACAGGCTTCACGCAGATCAGGATGACGATGGTCGATCCTGCGAATCATCAGATTCAAATCTCGAATTACGGCTTGATGGAAGTTGATATTTCCGCCTACCGAATGTGCGCATTGTTTGATTATCAGACATTGAATCAAGCCCCGATTACGATTGTAACGGGAGATTTTAATTTATCCACCGGTGAGAGTGTAACCTTCATTTGGGACAATAATGGTGGGGTAGGTTTTTTAGCCGATGCTAGTGATGTAGGTCTGTATCTGCCTTCAGGTAGTTTTGGCAGTGCCGCCAACATGGTTGACTTTATGCAATACGGTGCAGCAGGTCAAGGAAGAGAAGGCGTTGCTGCGACTGCAGGTATCTGGACCGCTGGTGATTTCGTGGCTACCGCTTCAGGCCCTTGGATGTATACCGGAGATGGTACTCAGAATGGTGTGATGTTTTGGTCAACTCTTGTTGTTAGTGTTCCTGGTTGCATGGATATAGAAGCATGTAATTATGATATGAACGCAACGGAAGATGATGGCTCTTGTACCTATCCTGGTTGCACTGAAATTGATGCATGCAACTTCGACGGCAACGCGGGTTGCTCAGATAACTCATGCGTATATCCCGGATGCAGCGACGCTCTCGCATGCAACTATAATGCGGCCGTGGGCTGCGATGATGGTTCTTGCATTTTCCCCGATGGTTGCATAGATCCTACCGCTTGTAATTTCGATTCTTTGGCTACATGTGATGATGGTTCATGCGCTTTTCCTGATGGTTGTACTGATCCAGCAGCTTGTAATTATGACTCGTTGGCTACCTGCGATAATGGTTCCTGCCTCTCGTTTGATGCATGTGGTGACTGTGGTGGTAATGGCATTGCGGGTTGTACTGATGAGTTAGCCTGCAACTATGATCCTTCAGCTACTTGCAGCGATAATAGCTGTTTAGGTGCCGCTGGATGTACAGATGTGAATGCGTGCAATTATGACTCACTTGCCGCTTGTGATAATGGTTCTTGCGTTGCTGCAGGTTGCAGTGATGTAAGCGCATGTAACTACGATTCCCTTGCCAATTGCGATAATGGAACATGTGTGTACCCTGGTTGTACCGATTTATTGGCCTGTAACTATGATTCTACAGCTGCATGCGATAATGGTTCGTGCGTCGCACATCCTTCAAGTTCAGTAACTATATACATTTCGGCGGATGCTGATAGTGTGCTTTATGAAGGCTACCTATTCCCTGAAGCCGGTAATTACTTCTTGGTATACCCCGGTTTTGTAGGTGAATTGGCCTGTGATTCCATAGTTAACGTTATTGTCCTTGATTCTGCAATAACAGGATGTACAGACATTACCGCATGTAACTTCAATTCTGCTGCTGGTATTTCAGATGAGGCTCTTTGCACTTACCCGGGTTGTACAGATTCACTTGCTTGTAACTTCGATGCTGATGCCGCATGCTCTGATCTCAATCTTTGCATTGTAGCCGGTTGTACCGATAGCACAGCATGTAACTACAACCCATTCGCAGGTTGCGACGACGCATCATGCATCTTCCCCGATGGTTGTACAGATATGTTTGCATGTAATTATGATGATCAGGCCCTTTGTGATAACGGGTCTTGTACCTACGGCGGTTGCACTGATGCCGCTGCTTGCAATTACGATATGACTGCAAGTTGCGATGATGGATCTTGCTTTGTAGCTGCTCCTTTTCTCGATTGCGACGGAGTATGTATCAACGATAGCGATTTAGATGGTACCTGTGATGAATTGGAATTGGAAGGTTGCACTGACTCTCTTGCTTGCAATTACAATCCTTTTGTTACCCAAAGTGATAATAGTTGCTTGAGTCTTGATGCATGCGGAGTATGCGGAGGCAACAGTGTTGCTGGTTGCACAGATATTTCTGCATGTAACTACAATGAGGCTGCTAGTTGCGATGATGGGTCTTGCCTGCAATTAGATGATTGCGGTGTATGTGGTGGTAATGGAGTGGCTGGATGTATGGACATGAACGCTTGTAATTTCAATATGGCGGCAACCTGCGATAACAACTCTTGTATACTTCCTGATGGTTGCACTGACAACACAGCTTGTAATTTCAGCGCGACCGCCCAGTGCGATAATGGTTCATGTACCTATCCGGGTTGCGATGATGCTACGGCTTGTAATTATGACGCAGCGGCTGGTTGCTCGGATGGCAGTTGTACATACACCGGCACAGGAACCGATACTCTGATTGCAGAAAATTTTGACGGTTATGTTTCAGGCGATGGGGTTTCTGCTCAAAGCGATGTTTGGGACACTTGGGACGGCTCCGCCACTCCAGATGCTGTTGTCGTGGATTCCGTTTCATTCAGTCCTTCAAATTCAGCTCTAATCTCCGGAATGGCCACGGATTTGGTTCTTCCCATTGGCCCTTTCAATACAGGTCGTGTTATCACGGACTTTAAAATGAAGCTAACCGATGCTGGAGGTTATTTCAATTTCCTTCATAATTGGGCAAACAACAATGCCAACTATGAGTGGGCATTTGACGTGTTCTTTAGCGGAGATGGTGTCGTTACGGCATCTTTAGGCGGCACATCCGTCGCTGGTAATGATGTACCTGTAGGCGAGTGGTTTGACGTGAAGGTGATTGCCGATATGTACATGGATTCCGGATGGGTCTATATCAATAACGAACTACTTGGTAACTGGCAATGGTCTCTCAATGGAAATGGTGGAGGTCCGGGCACCAACCAAATCGCAGCTATCGATTTCTTCGGAACCAATGACGCTCAGGGAGAAGGGCTGTATTACATTGACGATGTACAAGTGGTTCATTCAACCTATTTGGATTGTGACGGCAATTGCTTGAACGATGCCGACGGCGACGGTATTTGTGATGAATTGGAAGTCAGAGTAAATGAACTCACTTCAATGGGATTGCCTGTGGTATTCCCGAATCCTTCCAATGGTATTTATCAAGTGGTGGTAAATAATCAGGGTGTAATCAGTCAGCTTGAGGTGTTTGATCTCATGGGAAGAAAAGTATACTCAGATAAACCTAACCGTAGCAATGCCGTTGTTGATTTAACCTCTTTGATGTCTGGTAATTATGTCCTCAGGATTACGCAAGACAAATCGGTGAAGTCAGTACAGCTTCAGAAATTGTAAGGGGTTTTCTAAATGATAAGACAAAGCGGCGTCCATGTGACGCCGCTTTTTTTCAATCGGATATAGCGAAATCATTCTGCAAAAAGGGGGAGCGTTAGTTCCTTGGATTCGATAGAGTATTGTAACGTTCATCCCTATATTCGCGCCCCGAAAAGTTAAAAATTTTCGTTAACCTCGTAAAACCAAATCGTTATAATAATGGATAGTCTGATTTATGCAGTTCCGGCCCTCGGTGTTCTGGGACTTATTGTTATGGCCATTAAGTCGGCCTGGGTGAGTAAACAAGATGCGGGTAACGACCGCATGAAGGAAATCGCCGGCTACGTGGCCGAAGGTGCCATGGCATTCCTCAAGGCAGAATATAAAATTCTCGCTGTGTTCGTGATTATTGCTGGTGCCGCCTTGGGAATTCTTTCTCAAGTAGTTGAAACATCTCACTGGCTCATTGTGATTGCTTTCGTTATAGGTGCTGTATTCAGCGCACTGGCCGGTTTCTTTGGCATGCGCATTGCAACAAAAGCCAACGTGCGCACGACAGAAGCAGCTCGCACATCACTTTCCAAAGCGCTAAAAGTTTCCTTCACCGGCGGAACCGTGATGGGTCTCGGCGTTGCAGGTCTGGCAGTGCTTGGTTTGAGCATGCTCTTCATTCTTTTCTTCATGTATTTCATGCAGGGTTCATTTGCCAACGGTGGCGTTGAGGCCATGACGCAAGTACTCGAAGTTCTCGCAGGTTTTTCCGTGGGAGCTGAAAGTATCGCTCTTTTCGCTCGCGTGGGTGGAGGTATCTATACCAAAGCTGCCGACGTCGGCGCCGACCTCGTAGGTAAAGTGGAAGCTGGTATCCCTGAAGATGATCCGCGCAACCCCGCTACTATCGCAGATAACGTGGGTGATAACGTGGGTGATGTGGCCGGTATGGGCGCCGACTTATTCGGTTCATACGTAGCGACCGTTCTCGCATCCATGGTATTGGGGAATTATGTAATCCGCGATTTCATGGAAGCCAATGGCGGTTCTTTCACCAATATTCCTTTCAATGGTCTTGGTCCGATTTTCCTGCCATTGTTGATTGCTGCTGTCGGACTTCTTGCCTCGATTGTTTCCAGCTATTTCGTGCGTGTATCCGACAATGGCAAGGCGACTATCAATGCCGTGCAAGGTGCATTGAACTTGGGCAATTGGTTATCCATCGGTCTTTCACTCGTTGCTTCCTACTTCCTGATCAATATTTGTCTGCCCGCTGAAATGAGTATTCAGGTTTTCAATGCAGGTGAATACAGCACTACTACAACGACTTCGCAAAACGTGTTCTTCGCGGTGCTCATTGGTATGTTCGTGGGCGCAGCCATTTCATTCATCACCGAATTCTACACGGGTCTCGGTAAAAAGCCAGTAATGGGTATCGTGCAGAAGTCAGCTACCGGCGCTGCAACCAATATTATCGCGGGCTTGGGTATGGGTATGCTTTCAACTGCAATGCCCGTGATTCTCTTCGCAGGGGCCATCTGGGGCGCCTATGCTCTCGCTGGTTTTTATGGTGTAGGTATCGCTGCTTCGGCTATGATGGCCAACACTGCTATGCAGCTCGCAATTGACGCATTTGGTCCAATCGCAGATAACGCCGGTGGAGTAGCAGAGATGAGCGAACTTCCTGCCGATGTTCGTGAGAAGACGGATATTCTGGATTCAGTTGGTAACACTACCGCAGCTATCGGTAAGGGTTTTGCTATCGCTTCCGCCGCTCTAACGGCCTTGGCACTTTTCGCTGCTTATGTGACTTTCACAGGAATCAATGGTATCAACATTTTCGATGCTAAAGTGCTTGCTGCTTTATTTATCGGCGGAATGATACCGGTAGTTTTCTCAGCCCTTGCAATGAACTCCGTTGGTAAGGCCGCGATGGATATGGTGAATGAGGTTCGTCGTCAGTTCCGCGAAATCCCGGGTATTATGGAAGGGAAGGGAAAACCGGAATACAGCAAGTGTGTGGAAATTTCAACCCGCGCTGCCTTGCGTGAAATGATGTTGCCAGGTGTAATCACCATTGTTACTCCGATCATCATCGGATTGGTTATGGGTGCAGAAGCTTTGGGGGCATATATGGCGGGTGTTACGGTAAGTGGTGTTCTTTGGGCAATCTTCCAGAACAATGCTGGTGGTGCATGGGATAACGCCAAGAAGTCATTTGAAAAAGGAGTTGAGATTGAGGTAAATGGAAAGAAGGAAATTTTCTACAAGAAGTCAGATCCGCACAAAGCTGCTGTTGTTGGAGACACCGTAGGAGATCCATTCAAGGATACCTCTGGTCCGTCAATGAATATTCTTATCAAGTTGTCATGTCTTGTGGGTCTTACTCTTGCGCCGCTTTTGGGTGATATGGCCGGTGGTCACGGTAAGGCGTGCAAAGCAACGGATTCAGCACATGAAGCGGTTATTGAAACTCCAGCTGCATCAACTTCATCTAAATTTCAAACCCACAGCACGCCATATTCTGAAGGTGAAATGGCAGATACCACTGCGAAATCTCATTAATCACAAGAACAATTACAATGAAGAACCTCAGCTTTTTTCTCCTGGCAATTATAGCAATTTCTCTTTATTCATGCGGCAGTGGCAACGATGCCAATACAAGTCTTGATGCTTGTGGATGCGCCAAAGTAACGGATGCTGCCGCCCCTGATTTCGCGAAATGCATTGAGCTGAGAAAAGATTCTGTGTTCGAAAAGGACTACCAACATTGTGTAATTGCTCAAAAGAATGGCGTAGATCCTTCCAAACTCAATGTTCAAACCAGTGATGAAGCAAAGGAGTTAAAGGCCCCGGAAGACGGGATTTTCAACTTGGATCCCGCCACTTCGAATGTGCGCTGGTATGGTGAGAAAATCACGCGTAGCAAGCATACCGGCACCATCGCAGTGAAGTCGGGGAAGATTGAAATGAAAGGCGGACAAATTCTTTCAGGAGAAGTTGTAATGGATATGAACTCCATCAACTGCATTGATCTGAAGGATGCAGAAAAATCAGATATCGAAGGTCATTTGAAAAGTCCGGATTTCTTTGATGTTGCAAAGTTCCCGGAAGCGCGATTTGTGATCACCTCATCACAAAGCACAACGGCCATTGATCATCAAACGAAAGGAAAGCTTACCATCAAAGGAGTGACCAAGGACTTTGATGCAAAACTTGTTGTAGTGCCCACTGGTACTGATGTTTCCATTGGTGGCGGTCTGCTATTCGATCGTGCACAGTTCAACGTGAAGTACGGTTCAGGCAAATTCTTCAAAGACTTAGGCGATGATCTTATCAACGATGAGGTTACGTTGATTCTTAATGTCAAAGCGAAGCGATAAACAAGACTTTCTCGCTTACAAACGGTGTTGCAACTTTCGGAAGGCACGATTGTTTTCGTAGTGTGACACAGGGTTTCAAATTCTAAATACCTTCGGGCGATTATGAGCGATAAGAGCTACTGCAATTCGTTGTTTCAATATCGTCGTTTCGTTACGCGCGAAGTCAAAATTGGTGAGATAGGTTTCGGCGGCGAAAATCCGATTCGTCTGCAGAGCATGACAACCACCGACACCATGGATACCGCAGCCACCGTGGCACAGAGCATCCGCATGATCGATGCTGGTTGCGAGCTCGTGCGTATCACTGCCCCCAGCAAAAATGAAGCAGAGAATCTTGCGAACATCAAAGTGGCACTGCGAGAAAATGGCTATTCAACCCCGCTGGTTGCCGATATACATTTTACGCCCAATGCCGCTGAGATCGCAGCCGGACTGGTTGAAAAGGTTCGCGTGAATCCCGGTAATTATGCCGACAAGAAAAAGTTTGAAGAGATAGAATATACCGATGAAACCTACCGTGCAGAACTGGAGCGTATCCGTGAGCGATTTACGCCACTGGTTAAGCTCTGTAAGGCCAACCGCACTGCCTTGCGCATCGGAACGAATCACGGCTCATTGAGCGACAGAATTCTTTCACGTTATGGCGACACTCCGCTGGGAATGGTTGAAAGTGCAATGGAGTTTATTCGCATCTGCCGAGATCATGACTTCCACAATATTATCATCTCGATGAAAGCCAGCAACGTGCAGGTGATGGTACAGGCCTATCGCTTGCTCGTGAATCACATGATACAGGCCGGAATGAATTATCCGCTTCACCTGGGTGTTACAGAGGCGGGAGATGGTGAAGATGGTCGCATCAAAAGCGCGGTAGGAATAGGAACTTTATTGGAAGACGGATTGGGTGATACCATACGTGTGTCGCTTACTGAGGCCCCTGAGGCAGAAATCCCGGTGGCGAGAATGTTGGCAGAGAGATATAGTCAGCGTAGTTCACACATGCCCATTGCGGAGGTTCCATCCCCCATCAATCCTTTTGAATATCAGCGAAGACATACAATTTCTATTGTGAATATAGGCGGTAAGAATGTGCCGCGGGTATGCATGGATTATTCGGCCAGAAGTGAAATCACTGCGGCGAGTTTGTTTGCTGTGGGATGCAATTACTCTGTTCCGCTCGACAAATGGAATCTTACCGACATGGCATGTGATTATATCTATTGCGGCAGGAATCTTGTAGACTTTGAAATACCCGGAACGCTGGGACTTTTATTGGATTATGACGTTTGGCATCAACATAAGCGCAAAGAGCGTTGTT
>CAZKRL010000060.1:0-8510 GCA_964555295.1 uncultured Comamonadaceae bacterium
CGCCTTTTCATATTCGCCTTTATTATCGCAAACTAACCCAATATTATTATACGATCTGGCTACGTCAGGATGCTCCGCCCCCAAGGTTTTTATTAGGATAGCCAAGCATTTCTGATGCCACTCTAGCGCCTTGTCGTATTCGCCTTTAGTTGCGCAAACATACCCAATATTATTATAAGATCTGGCTACGTCGGGATGCTCCGCCCCCACGGTTTTTAATCGAATATCCAAGCATTTCTGAAACCACTCCAGCGCCTTGTCGTATTCGCCTTTAGTGTAGTAAATTGACCCAATATTATTATACGAAGTGGCCACTGAAGGATGATCCGCTCCCAAGGTTTTTAATTCAATAGCTAAGCATTTCTGATACCACTCCAGCGCCATGTCATATTCGCCTTTAGCGTCGCAAACTATCCCAATATTACTATACGAAGTGGCCACGGAAGGATGCTCCGTTCCCAAGGTTTTTAATACAATAGCTAAGCCTTTCTGATGCCACTCCAGCGCCATGTCATATTCGCCTTTAAGGTAGAAAACTACACCAATATTACCATACGAAGTGGCCACGTCAGGATGCTCCGCCCCCAAGGTTTTTAATTCAATAGCCAAGCCTTTCTGATGCCACTCTAGCGCCATGTCATATTCGCCTTTATCAGCGCAAAGCAACGCGATATTATTATACGAATTGCCTATATCAGGATGCTCAGTACCCAGGGTTTTTAATATGATATCCAGGCATTTCTGATACCACTCCAGAGCCTTATCGTATTCGCATTTAATGTAAAAAACTAACCCGATATTATTATAAGAATTGGCTACGTCAGGATGCTCTGACCCCAGGGTTTTTAATTTGATATCCATGCATTTCTGATAATACTCCAGCGCTTTGTCGTATTCGCCAAAGTGTTGAAATAAATCCCCGATGCTGTTGCAGATTTTAGCATCATCAAGAAGGTCGGATTGATTCAGGTTGATTTTTGATAAGTAGGACTCTCCTTCCTCTTTGTCAACCAAAACAATTCCCTTTATGCCCAATTCAATGGCTGGCTTTAAAGAAAATTCATTTCTGGGTAAACCTAGAGTTGCGAGCTCCTTGCGCAACGGATGCAATGTCAAGTATTTCAATGTTGCATCCACCTTCAGCAACGCCTTCCAATCATTCTCAGTCGGGTTTTCTAACAAGATTTCCAAGGTTTCTTTTACGCCTATGCTTTTTAAGTGAAGGACAATCGGGGTAACGCATGCTTCAATGAATTCCTCACCGGCATCAATCAGTTCGCAAACGGTATTCAAATCTCCCTTCAATGCCAATTGTTGCATATAAGCACCAACACCGGCTTGTTGCAATGGGCTGCCGGTTTGCAGCAGTTTTTTGATTTCGGCTATGGTAATTCCGGGCTCTTGCTTTTCTAGTTTCTTCCCTAAAAGATGCAAGAGTGCACCTTCTACTGTAAAGCCTACGCATGCGTTCAAATCTTTAACGTACCGACTGACCCACCCCAAGTTTCGTAAACGGGGATAGGGCGCGTTGAGTTGATCGGTGGTGAAGGATTGGTGAAGTGCGTTGTCTTTTAGTACATCGTCGAGCAATAATTCATTTTCTCCTTTTTCCCAAATGGCATTGGCCAATGCGGTGAAGAACTCTTGCTCTCCTTCGCTAAAAGATGTCAACCAGTCGCTCCAAATATCCAGATGCTGCTTTCCTTTTTTAGGAAAGTTCTTGCCTTGATAGGTTTCTAAAAACAAACGCAGCACCAAGGGATTGCTGATTTGATTGTACAACGCACGATCAAAAGTAGCTAGGTCATCAAAATCAAATTGTGGTTTGAACTTGCTCTTGTCTTTCTGCACATAATATTCCCAAGCCTGCTTCATCTCTTCCATGGAGAGGGCAACAAGCCAATGGGTGTAGGCGCTTACTTGGTTATCTCTTTCTTTGTTATCACCATACATGTAGGACTCTTGTTCCTCATTTACTCTATAGCGATTGATATCAGCAGCTGTATTGGCCCTACTTGTCACCACAAATTTTAAACTACCGGGTTCAAAGTGTTTGGAGATTGCAAATAGTTCGGTCCATAGTTTTTCAGCGTCGTGCGCCTCATTGAGTCCGTCGATCAAAACAAAAGAGGGGGCCTCTTGTGTTCCGGCAATAGCCGGGTATTGGGCTAGGTTTTCACACTCATCAATATTCAGTAGGTAACATAGCTGCGCATGAAGGGTGGTCTTCTCCATTCGTCCCGCGCGAATCAGCAAAGTAGGCATTCCGCGCTCGGTGTATTGCTTCTGCATCTCCACCAACAAATTGGTTTTACCACTGCCTGCCTCTGCGGCAATCACAAAAATGTTGGCACGGGCGCCAATCCATTCGCGGAGTTTAATCTCCATGTCCTCGCGGTGCACATACACACCGGGAATGACTTTCTTCTCTGCTACAAGGGTATCGAGAATCAGCTTGTTCTCGTCGGCAACCCGGGCTAAGAAAACCTCCTTCGTGAATTCTTCGGGTGTATAGGTATGCTCCTTCTGCTTATCGCGCAGGAGGAGATTGAGTTTTTCCAGAATCTTACCGGAGGTCTGTTTTTCGGTTCCCTCCGGACTAAAGAACTTAATCGTTTTTCCGGTGTACGATTCGTATGCTAGGATTTGTTCCTTGTCCTCTTTACCCAATGAAACCTCTCCCGGAACCACAAAGAAGGGGAGGATGTCCATGCTTTCTCCTTGCGGATTTTCCATCCACACGCGCGCGGGTGTCTGTGTCCCTTTCTCTTGCGTGGTCAGCTCACTCGACTGAAGCCGGTAGGTTTCGCCATGTTCGTGTTTAAATATGGGATAACTGGGAACGAATTGCATTTGCTCCAGCAACGTGCGGAAAATCGGAAAATACTCGTCCCATAGTTGCTGCGAGGCTTTTTCATCCAATGTCAGTCCATGGCCAAGGTACCGATTGCGAAAGTTGATGAGCATGCCAATGGCGGTGGCCTCTTGTTTCTTCAATTGCACATCACCATTGCTGTCGATGTATTCAATTTCACCTTTGTAGAGCTTGCGCTTGTTGCCGGTCTCTACTGCGTCATAATACTTCGGCAGGTCCGCACAAAAGAAAGGATGCTGTTTTTCATTCAAGTACTTCAGCGTTTCGCGGATGTATTGATTCCACGATCCAAACGAAGGTTCTGCCAAGGCTTGCTGAAACAGCGCCACCATTTTCTTATCCTTCAACGGACTATGGAAGAACTCGGATGCAGCAACGAGCCCTAGGTATTTTAGGTAATTCAGAAAGGTATCCTTGAGCAAATTCACACGCGTCCAGGCGTGTTTTTCCGCAAGGGCTCTTTTCAACGGATAGGCGATTACGTAGGGGAGTGTTGAGAAGAGCTGCTCATCGGCTTCGCTTATTCCCGAAGGTTCTGCCACTTCTTGGAGTGGCAGTTGACAAACGGGGCAATTCATCGCCACAGGAAAAGTTGCTTTCGAAAGCGCAATGGCGCAAGTGGTGTTTAGGCAGGTGTAGGACATAAGACGAATTTACAAAAGGTGTTTCTCGATGCGTGTTTTGGCTGCGCCTAATATTGTGTTTTCCCATTATCTTCCCAACCCTAAACACGTTCTATGGAGTCAGTCTCTAAGTACACCGATATAATCGCCACCTACTTTCAGAGTCACCTCGTTTTCTTTGGTGTTATCGTTCTGTTTCTTTTATTGTCCGTGATAGCCTTTAGCTCATTCAACCAAGTCAAAGCGAAGATGGATGTGTCTCAAGCAAATGATGAAAAACCAAAAAGAAGTTTATTCTTTCGTTTGGTTGCTCGTTTATTGAAGTTTGTAACACCCTTGATGAAATTATATTCGCTTGGCATTTACCTCGTGCTTTTCAAGCTGGGAATTTGCAATTTGACACTTACTGTCTTGCTTGCGATTGTGGAGACCCGATCTTGGTGGTTTCCGGATAAAGCAATAAGGAATTTACATGGTATTCGATTGAAGTGGTCGTCCTTATTACTTCAGGTATTGATTACTTCAACCATGGTTTACGCTCTTTTTTCTGTTCAATATTTTGAGGAATATCGATTTATTAGGTACTTATTTCTATGCAGATATGCGATTGCATTCTTTACATCTTTCAGTCGAATTAATGCTTGTGAAGATTATTATGAATCATCGGAAGATAAGGATGAGGCAATGTCTATTTTAATGCAGGGCTCGTCCACGCCGGCAAGCATATTGCCACTTGGATTGTTGTTGAATACTTGGATTATCGACTTTTTCTGCGTGTTTATAGGTATAACAGGCTTCGCTAAAAATCCAATTAATTATGGTTTTATAGATTCTAGAAATAGAGTTAATTCGTTGTCTTTCAACTCTGATTCCGCCAGTCAAGTGGTGCTTATGGCTGTCGGGATAACGATATTGATGGTAGGTAGCTTTGATATTCGCTCTTTGTTCATTTTTGTTGGTGTTATTTCTATATGGCCATACTTGCGTAAATCGCCGAGTAAATTGAGTAAATATTTTACTGTTGTTGTGGGTGAGGAATATTTAATGCGACCTGCTGTCTATGACAACTTGTTGATGCGCGTGTTGCCCGATTTTAAAAAGGATTGGTTGAGTAGCATGTACTTGAAAAAAAGTGATTATTCGTATTCAATTTTCTTTCATAATCAACGAAAACTTTGGGATAAGAAACAGGGTGTGCTGGAAGTGAAAGATTTAGTTAAATCCTGTAATCATCTGATTGTATTGTTTGAATCAAGTGAAAGCAGAGTGAACTATGTAAGCGAGTTTGATCTAACACACGCTTTGAGTCGCCCCGATGTCATAATTGACACCTGGATGTGTAGTTTGAAGGTGGGAACATTGTTCGGAGATATTAAGGGCGATGACCAATGGATGCGCTTGAGATTGGATATTATCAGGAAAATTAGCGATGAAGATTATGGAGCGATTGAGGGCGATGCCAATCGATATAAAGATGGCACCTACGCGCGCCATGTAGCCGATAGCTTGTTAGTTCGCCAAAACATCGTCAACTCCTCCTCCTTCGAATCCCTCCGCCAGAACATCCAGCTCTTCGAACAACAGTATAAAGAAGCCGATCATGAACGGGTGAAGCAATTGACCGGTAGAGGAATCTACGAGTTGAACACCCTGTTTCGGCAGTTGCACGAGAGCCCTTCCATTCCTTCGCGATTCATTGACCTGCTCAATGTGGCGGAATGTATGATCCGCTACCTCGTTGGTTTTTTGCATACCGAGCGGGTAGGTGATGGCAAGACTCTTCATGGCAATCTGCCGTTCGATACCAAGGCCATCGCTTTCGGTTCCTGCACCGATTTTTTGGCACGATGGAAGAAGTCGGATGCAGCGGCGGAGACTATTCTAGGCGCTCGAATATCCGCTTTGCTGGATGTGGTTTATGATGACGCAGAAAACGTGGAAGCGTTGGTCAAGTATATCCGCATCATGAATCCAGGTGTTACGGCTAAATATTCCCAGAAGCCTACGCTCCTCGAATTGGGTTGGTGGCTGGTGACCGTGCGCAATAAAACCCGTGGACACGGAACACCCAGCAAGGTGGATTACGGTTTTTATGTGTGTTTGGAGAAGGCAGTACTCTTCATGTTGGCCGAATGCAGCAAGCTTGAACTGGCACCCTGCTACATCGCCGAGGTAGATGGTCAAAAATGGACGTTCCATCTGTCGAGCGGTGGCTATCCGGAGCCTGTTCCTGTAGTCGAAGAATTACAGAAGGGGGTACATTTCAATCCGCTGTTGGAAGATGAGATGATTGAACGGCTGACGGCCAATCACCGCCGCATTATTGCCAATATTCCTGCGGGCGACGAATCGCTCTACCTCTATGTTGCCGACGGAGAGCAAACGGAATGGTGGCGCTGCCATAAACACTTTCAGGTGAAAGTTGCCATCGTTCACTTGCTCAATCAACGCGACGAGAAAAAGGAGAGTTGGATCAGCTTTAGTACAGGGCGTATTATGCGACCGGAGATTAGTGAGCTGTAGAAATATTATTATATTTTCGTCGGCGTATGCTAACCATTGAATTCACCACCTTCTGGCCTGAACAACAAGCACTCAAACAGGAATGTATCGATTTTATAGCGATGAACGCCGGAGATGCTGATCGTATAGTAGTGCATTTGGAAGACCCGGACGATGCTGAAAGCTCCTTTGCTGTGCTATTTCATTTTAAGGAATTGAATATGGACGATTTTCCCTTGTGGGATGAACTCAAAGAGTTTGCTGCCGCAAATGAACTGTATGTGCTTGCCTACGACCATCACTCCAACAGACGAAAGGGCTATTGGTATGATGAGGAGGACGATTGGATAATTCAGGAGTTGGATAAGCCTGATTACGTTCTGGCTTTAGTCATGTGAGACTGTCCTCACCGGTTAGCTATTACCCATTCAAATTCGGATCTATAGTCAATTCCAATCCGGTTGAATTCCCCAGATAATGTGTATAGATTTTTCCTTCCGTGTCGCGCATACCGGATAGATATAGTTTATCGCAGGTAAGCTTCCTTAAGTGATCCATTTCATGCACTTCTGTAAATCGGATCTGCACATAAATGGGTTTGTCCACAATTACCCTGGCATCCAGCACATATTTGTCAGATTGATTACCTGCGAAAATGAGATAGTCCAAACGAAGGTTTTCTAGATTGTCGAGCTGTAGTTCTCCTCCGCCTTGATGAACTTTCAAAGCATGCAGTTTAGGCAAAAGTTCTACTCCCTTTAGTGAGGTTAGCGATTGGTTTTTTTGGAATTCGATATCAAGGATTTCGACATTGGGGAATAACTCTGCAACCCAAGAGAGATCGGCAGTTTTTACATCATGTAGCATTACCCATTTGAGGGGACTACAATCTATATCATTATGCGGGAATAAATACCATCCATCCACTTTACCGCTCCATCCTTGCGGAAAGTTGGGATTAAAATCTTCAATGTCGACGGTGCCCTTGGTTTTGTTGCTGAAGAGTTTTTTGACGTTCATGACAATAGAGTTGAAGTGTAACGGTAGACTTAATTGCTATTTCCAAAATTACAACAATAGCGGAATCTATTAAGGGTAATTAAATAGGTTCAACCTATCTTGCTTTATTCAATTAATTGAGAAATGGATATTTCAAATTTAAATAGAACCAAAATCTTTCATCTCATTGAAAAAATGGGGAACCTTAAAATTGATCAAATCGATTCGTGCAATCGGAGCAAGCTGGACTCTGCGAAGTACTTCCTCGATGGGTTTAAACACAGTTTTGCAGAGTTCTATGAACTTTATAAGCAGAGATTGACTCGAATGCCTATTCATCGCTATAACGAGCAACAAGCTTCAGAGGTAAAGAGGAACATCAATTGTTTTGGAGAACAGGTGTTCGGATGGTTACCCAATGGATGGATATTGGCTGACCAGCATGTCTACTTCTTCTTTGGAAATGAACACGATTTCCATGCGTCATATGCTTACATGTCCAATGCCGAGTGGGCAAAAGTGAGGAAATTATTCAGTTCCTCCTGTAGTTTCAAAAGCCCTAACGGTCTCTACATTGGAATTGACTGCGCGCAGATGGAAGAATATAAGGTGTTCTTCAAGGAGCTTTATGATGCTAAAAGGGAGTGGGTGAATATTGTATCGGAGGTAAGCGATAAAGTGGATCATTTGATTAACAAGCAGGAGCGGAAGGAAGCGTCGGAAAGGGAACAAAGGGCCTATGTGCGCGGGCAAATGAGAAAACCGAAGGTGAACAACGGTCTGCGTGAAAGAGTTCTTGCCATTAAAAATGATGGGTATAATGTCGTTTGGGATGTTTCGAAAGAGAATCTGGAAAATGTTGATTTGAGTGAATTGAATTTACGCGGAGGAAAGTTCTGTTCGTGCAATCTGCGAAACGCGAATTTTCGAAACGCAGATATCTCGCATACCGACTTTTGGATGGCCGATTTATCGAATGCTGATTTGTTGGGTGCTACGCTTGGCAAATACACAGAGTTTAGAAGTGCCAAACTTCGCGGTGCCCGACTTGCGGGACTCGATTTTTTCAGAGTTGATTTAAGCAATGCGGATCTTACAGGCGCTGATTTGACCGATGCCAGCTTGGTTGGCGCACATATTGACAATGCGATTTTTGATGGCGCTATCATGAAAGGGGTGAAGGGGTACCCGAGATACTAGTATACACAATATTTGTAGTGGTCTAAAAAACTCGACAAGTCTCACAAAATCAACAAATCCATAAATTACCTCTTTGAGACGCGAACGAGGAAAATTTACCAAGGTCCTCAAAATTGAAGTTGTCGCGCATACTCTATAAGTGAACCACAACATTCCAGAATGGGTTAAGAAGTACAAGTTTTTTCGCGCTCAAATCAGAACATAGAAGGTAGAGTTTTTGCATATGCATATGCGTATTCGTCGCTGACCAAGCTGATTCTCTTGTTGAAAGGGAGAAAAAGAAGATGCTTGAAAATGATTTGTATGCTCAG
>CAZKRL010000061.1:0-8285 GCA_964555295.1 uncultured Comamonadaceae bacterium
TGTCAGCCACCTTTACTCCTTTTTCATACTGAGCCAATAAGGCTACAATCTGTGTTTCTGCGAATTTTGATTTGCGCATACGTTGAAACGAATTTAGTAGTAATAAACGTAGCTGTTTTCGGGGAAGGCTTCAGCGTGATCCCGAGGGGGCTTCAACCGAAAAGAATGATACCGCCTTCACTCCGTTTCGGCTGTTTCATTTTTGTATATCCATTCCCTGGCATCCTGCGGATGCTGACTCATGGACATACCAAAATGAAAAATCCCGCTATCGCGGGATTATATCATTCTTTTCGGTTGGCGGAGAGAGAGGGATTCGAACCCCCGGACCTGTTACAGTCAACAGTTTTCAAGACTGCCGCAATCGACCACTCTGCCATCTCTCCGGGGCGAAAATACAAAGTTGAATACACTTCAAGCAAATGAATTTTTCTGATGCAACAGCAGGACGAAACTATTGTATGAAATTACATCGGTCCATTCGCAAATCCTCCGACTCGCGAAGTCCCATATATGCTCAAGAATGCTCGCCGCGCCGCGGTGCAAATGGATGAAAAATTTGCAGCATCTCACAGAGTGTGTGAAAATACCAATCGTACGAACAAGCCAATGGCAAAACTGCTAACATCGCCGTTCCGAAAATTCCAACCGACTGTTACATCCCTGTTTCGCTTCGGCGACGGATAGCCCGAATTACACCAATAAAGACTTAACTACTTCAATTCGACTTGGTTCTAATCTTAGACCAACCCAATTGAATCCATTCTGAAATGTTGAGCAACTTTTTCAATCCGTCGAAATAGAGCACAACTACGAGAACAGAAACCATCATCCAAATGAAAAACAAGTTGCCCGATAAGGTACTTACTTTCTTACCAAAGAGCAATTTGCTAGGTGCATAAAAGTGTGCATCCAAAAAACCTCCCTTCGGATCTATGTATATCAAATTGAGTTTTTGATACAACCTACCCTCCGACTCCACCAGTCGGGTCACCTCGGTACCATTCGTGAGCATATCCTCCAAACTTTCATTCACACTGGCCATTCTGAGTTCAGTAATATCCCGGCCATCCATTCCATTGAGTTCAATCTCTGCAATCCGCTTCTGCTTTTGAGCATTGACATCCACAAAAAATTTGGCATACATCTCATGCATTTCCTTTAATAAATTTCCGGTGGCCTCAATTGTTTCAGGGGTTACACGGTCTTTGCTAAGCTCGTCTAGCCTCGCAAACTGAATGTTCGGGAACCTTTTCAACTCCTCCTTCAACTCATTTCTTATTAGATCCAAATGATAACTGAGTTTCTGAGGATCTTGCGCATTTTCCAATAAGCCCATCGAAATGTTCAACTGCTTTTCAAGCTCTTTAATCCAGTTGTCGTTTCGCCACGTGAAATCCTTCAGCTGCGTTTCATAAGGAAACATCTCCCGCTCATATGCATTGTTTTTAAATTGATAAACTGCCATGGCCTCATGTGCCCAGCGAGACACCATAACATTTCCGATGAAAGGAACCCTACCGTGACTGGAGAAGAAAGGGAAAAGTCTGTCAAAACGCACCAGTACGCCAGAAAAAAGCAATTGCGGAATTACAAGTAAGGGTATAATTATATATATCACTTTAGCACTATTGAAGGTCGCAGAAATATTCAAACCAAGGATATTTCCAAAACAACTCGTAGCGAATAATACCATCCAAAATGGAATAAACATATCCTCAATCTCCAGTATTGAATTGCCAATTGCTACAAACGTGAAGGTTTGTATCAATGAAATGAAAAACATGATTACTATCTTGGAATTCAAATAACCCAAACGACTTAAATTGAGGTAGCGCTCTCGCTTGCGGATTTTTTCATCCTTAATGATTTCCTCAGCACTTACAGTTAAACCGAGGAAAATGGCTACGACTACCGATATAAAAAGATACTGAGGGAAATTGATGTTCTTCATAAAAGAGTAAACATGTATCCCATTCTCAATCGGCGAGAACTTAATGAACAGTGCTAGTACCAATGCCAAAACAGGCGCTTCCAAAAAAGTAATGAGCATGTACTGTCGATTGGAGAGCTTACTCAAAACATCCCTCACCACAAACACTTTGAACTGACTCAAGACGCCCGGTATGCTGAAAGAATTCTTGGGCAGTTCCCATTCCTTCTTCTCACTCACAAGGTGATTACCAATGATCACATTATAAAAGTTATTCCATTCACGCGGTGCCACTTTCCTTATCCCTGTCTCTACCCCATATTCGTCTACAACCTTCGCTTCGATGATATTGAATATCTGCTCGGGATTTACATTACCACAATGTGGACATTCACTCTCCGCCAAATTCACATGATTCGCGAGTCGCTTAAAGTAAATGATACTCTCAACCGGGTTGCCGTAATAGATTGGATAACCGCCTTGATCGAGAATGAACAACTTGTCGAACATCTTGAAAATATCACTACTTGGCTGGTGGATAACAACAAATATGAGCTTACCGCGTAGCGTCAATTCCTTAAGCAAATCCATAATATTCTCTGAGTCGCGACTCGATAGACCACTCGTGGGTTCATCGACGAACATAACCGACGGTTCCCTGATTAACTCAAGAGCAATGTTGAGCCGCTTGCGCTGTCCGCCACTGATGGTCTTGTCGAGAACACTTCCCACACGCAGGTCTTTACATTCATAAAGACCGATGGACTGTAAGGTATCCCCTACCCTCTTCACCAACTCCTCCTCTGGCATGTCTTTGAAACACAACCGCGCGTTATAGTACAAATTCTGAAAAACTGAAAGCTCTTCAATCAGAATATCATCCTGCGCCACATATCCAAGCACGCCTTGAATCCTTGCACGCTCTTTATAAATGTCGATTCCATTGATGGTAATATTGCCGAAAGTGGGCTCGTAATTACCATTCAAAACATTCAAACAAGTACTCTTACCTGCGCCGCTACCTCCCATGATACCTACCAAAGTCCCTCCTTCCTCCCTGAGGTTAAATTGGTGCAACGCCTGCTTATTAGAAGCAGCGAAGTAGTACGAAACATTCTCTGCCTTGTATTCAATTGGGTTGTCAACTTCCGACTTCAGATATGACTGAAGAATGTCACTGTAAAAAATAGGATTTGTCTTATTCCCGCGTATGCTCGCACCCTGACCGAACACATAAGTTCTACCCGGAAAAATCCCCTGGCTATTCAAATACAAATCATCAGTACCGAAATAACGAACAAAGAATAAGTTCTCTTCTTCCAATCGAAGGAAAAACAAGCCTCCTTTGAGATTATCGCATTTAAGATGCTTCCGATAAGTAGCCATGTCAGATTCACCCGAAAGAAGCAGGAATTCAGGCTGATCAGAAAGCTGACTCTCACCGCAGGTGACATGTTCCTTAATCAGCTGAAACAGTCGTTGATCTATATTGAAAGCCTCCGCAACCGTTTCAATGAATTCATTCTCCTGTTCGCCTGCGTCACCTGTAAATTCTTTTAAAAACTCCAATAACCTTACAACTACAAAGTATTTCTCTTTCTGTTGAAGCTCCTCGTTTATTTGAGAACAAATACGCAATACCTTGACAGAGGCCATTGAGGTCTTCTTCTCACTGCTCTTTCCTTTATGAAACTTTTCCACGAATTCCTCAAACAACTCCAGGTAACTGCTCACTTGTTCCTTGTTGAGCTGCTGACGCAGGAAAACCGCTACCAATTCTTTCGCTGAAGTATTTCCAGAACCGGAAATAATTGCAAACAATTGCATCAATGCCCTTAAAATCCCTGTACTCATGTCCTAAAATTATTACGAACTACTTTTTAAATCCAATCACGATCACACCACAACCAGAATTACTTTTTTGACGATCCAATTCCGCTTCTACGTTGACCGAAATCGTATTCTCAATGAAAAAATCCCAAAACTGTGCATTGCCCTTTTCCTGGTTGCTGAAAAGAAGGTTTCGTTCCTGGTCGTATATTTTGTAGATGATACTCGCCTGAGCGGTGCCCCCACATGCTGCGATTCGGTAAGTATTATTGGCAAATAAGGTCGTCTGAAATTCAGCCACATCCGTGTTATTCAGTAATGCCCAATAAGATTGTCCATCACTTATGTAATTACTTCTGATGCACTCTTTGCACAAATCGGTGGCCTGATCGCATTGAGCATTAAGGGAAGTTAGCAGTAAGGTCAACGCAATTGTAAAATGAACTCGTTTCTTCATTGGTTTACTCTTTTTACTCAATCATACTTTTTCGAATGGCATCGACTCTTGATTTGATAGCCGCCATTCTCTCAGCATCAATCCTAACCGACGTAGAGCTCTTGATGTAAGTGATTTTATTCTGCTGATCCTCTACGGGTGGTTTATAACTGTACTCAGACTGCAAGGAATACAAATCCTCACATAATTCCATCAAAGTGGGCTTCCAACTTAACGTAAGTGCAGAATCGAGGCTGTTACACAATGAGCCAATACTTGACGCCGAATAGCGCTGTTCCCCTACCCGCTGCATAATCAAAGGAAACTGATCTGCATACTGACAGGCCAAATGCATAGACTCTAACCATGCGCCAAGCAGAATGAGTGTACTAACATCGCGCCTACCATTGTTTCGTAAGTAAAAATCACATGCCTGAAAGAAACGACCATTGAGTGATAGCAAAGAATCCCGTGAACCAAAATTCTGCTTTACTGCTTCGACTATTTCATTGTCGATATGACTATCCAGCCCCAGTTCTTTTGCCAAAGTATAAAGCCCTGCAAAATATTCTGAAGAAAGCTGTGCATCGTTGAAATGAGACACGTAAGCCATATCCGCACCTAGAATCCCGAGGTTAACGGCTTTCTTCGCCTCGAGATTATAGCGATGAATACTCGCAACCGGATTGGTTAGATCCCGCTTGAACTCGATGTTTTGCTCCTTGAATAAATTCACAATGTGAACCGGCGAGGGAATGGAAATTATCTGTCCATTGTAGCGCATCAAACCTGACTGAACAACGGCAACACTATCGGTAGGAGTCAATTTGCTGTCTGCGGTTCCACCACCCTCTGCACAAGATTGAAGTAATAGCGTATAACCGATAATTCCGGCAATACTTGCGAGTTTTACAAATCGATAAAATGGATTCATAGCACGCGCAATTTAGTCCGTTTTAACATCTCTACGCATCTCTAAGAACATCAAAATGAATTACAATATCCTTAATCGTTTTGACGATAGCGATATGCAAATAAGAGCGCTGCGAAGTTTTTCCGACAATGCTGAAGAGTGATTATTTTTTTTGAAATAAAAGTGCTCTCCGCATCATCTTTGCCAACCTCTATGAGATTATTGTCGGTCACAATTTTTTTATGCATGATTGCCACTATTCTGTTTTCATGCAGACGCGACAGAATCGACGATAGCCCATCACTAACGCTAACGTTTTCTAACGACACGATTTTCTTTGATACCGTTTTCACATCTATCGGCAGCACTACATTCTATTTGCGCGCATACAACAGCAGTAATGGGATTGCGAATATTTCTCGAGTATATCTCAACGATGGTGGAAATTCAAAATTTCGTTTCAATATCGACGGTCTTAATGGACCCTCGCAGCAAAATATCGAGATCTTGCCCAATGATAGTGTCTTCATCTTCGTAGAGGTGACTGTAGACCCGAATGATGCCATGACGCCCTTCATCTGTGAAGACGAGTTAGTATTTGAAACCAACGGAAATCAGCAGGAGGTTAAACTTCTGGCATATGGTCAAAATGCGCATTTCCACGGAGGGTTGAATTCATGCAATTTACCTGTTTCGGAGGTCATCTCATCCGACGAGCAATGGAATAATGACTTACCGCATGTTATCTACGGTATTGTAATGATTGACTCAGGCGCTACACTGAATATCAATAATGGCGTGCAGGTCTATTGTCATGGGAAATCAGGTTTGTGGGTGAATGGAGGAACCTTAAAAGTCAATGGTCTTCAGGGGAGCGAAGTCGTTTTCCAGGGAGATCGTCTGGAAAGTGAATATAGCGAAATACCCGGTCAATGGGGGATTCAGCTAGACTGCCCCATCAGCACCTCAATCGGTCCAAGCGTAGCAAGTATCATCCGCGGAGGTATTTGGATCTTTGCCGGTAAAGACAACGAGATCAATTATGCAATCCTCAAAAATGGCAACATTGGCATTCAGGTAGATACCACCTCAGCCAACTTTGATGGAGGCAATTATGCACTCAAAATTCAAAATACCAAGATCCTGAATATGGCGGGCTATGGCATTTTGGGACAAGGCTCTAATGTGCGTGGTGTTAATTTGTTGGTGGCAAACTGCGGACAAGCCTGCGGCTATTTCGGTTTGGGAGGTAGATATCATTTCGACAACTGCACATTTGCCAATTATTGGCAGGAAAAAAATCGTACCGTACCCTGCTTCGTGCTCAACAATTACTATGAGGATGTGTATCAGCGCATTCAAACCCGCCCTTTGTATGATGCCCAATTCAATAATTGCATCATGTACGGCAATAACGCAGGGCTCGCAGATTTTAGTGAGTTCATTCTGGATCTCAACGACCTCGCCCCTACCCAGTATACCTTTAGAAGTTGCTTAGTGGATGCAGGCATCAATGTGAGTGATGACAACAATCATTTCTATGGCATGACAAATCAGCAAGCCCCTCCCTTCTGCTCCATCGATGATCTGAATTTCCAACTTTCTTCCAATAGTCAAATTGTTGCAGGATCCTTTACCAACACCAACCCCAATTCTTCAGATATTAGAGGGGTGCCTTGGTTCTCAGAAATGTATAAAGGATGTTACGCCTTCGATGCATCCAGTCCATGCTCTGAATGATCTCATGTCATTTCGTACGAATTATTCAGTGGCATCCTCCCTCCAAAAACTACAAGAAATTCTGCGTATACCTCCTTCGGGTGCAACAACATCAGAGCTGTTCCCCTATGGCAGAGTAACGCCAGCAGAAGCCCATCACAAAGGTCTTGTTAAACACGAGGCAGCAGTAGCAGTTTTGATATCAGTTATAGAAGGTCGATTAAGTGTGTTATTTATCAAAAGAAGTGCATTCGGCATTCATGGCGGTCAAATTGCTTTTCCGGGCGGACGCAGGGAATTGGGTGAACGACTTCAAACCACCGCCATTCGTGAATTACAAGAAGAAACGGGCATTATCATAACAGAAAATCAGTTAATTTGTCCATTGGCTGAGGTGTTCATTGTTCCCAGTCAATTTGTAGTGCAGCCCTATGCAGTAATCATCGATGAGCCGCCAAAACTGACAATTGATTTCGATGAAATTGAAACAGCTTTCTGGATTGATTTGGAGGATATCGTAAGGGCAAAATCAAACACATGTGTGGTAATGCCAAGCGGCGGCAAAAATGAAATAGCAGTAAACGCATTCGTCTTAAATCATCACATCATCTGGGGAGCAACAGCCATCATATTAGACGACTTCAGAAAGCGAGTTGAATCTTTGTTCTAACAGCTTTAGCATACATTACCTCTGTGAGAAATTCAGCGATGTTACAACATGCATTGCAGAGATGGGATGTCGTTTATATAACAGTCGCATAGTAAGGCATATATAAAGGGTTCTTCAACGAACCCATCAGCAGCCGAGATTTTATGCGCCTACAAATGAAAAAGGCCGCCGAAGCGACCTTTTTACAATTTCATTTTGAGGAATGATTACTCGCCCTTTTTATCGGCCTCGTTTCCTTCCATCTTTTCTTTCAAACCGGCTAGCGCTCCGATGTCGCCCAATGTAGATTTCTCTACCTGAGCATTCACGGCTTTAACAGCCTGCTGATCTCCGCTATTACCGTCGGAGCTCTTAGATCTTCCGCCACGCTTTGGAGCGGCTGACGCTGAAGCCGCTGCTTGTTCGTTTATAGCTTCAGCACTCCAAGTGTGTAAGTGACTTACATTGATTTTGCGCTGATTCTTATTGAACTCAAGAATTTCGAATTCCAAAGTCTCATCGGTTTTCGCATTTGAACCATCGGCCTTCTTAAGGTTTTTGTTCATGGCGAATCCTTCCAATCCGTAAGGTAATGCTACCACCATGTGCGAGCCCTCCTTTCTTACGATGGTTCCCTGATGCTTAGAGCCCGGAACAAATACCGTTTCGAAAACATCCCATGGGTTCTCCTCGATTTGTTTGTGACCAAGGCTGATACGACGATTGTCTTTATCAATCTCCTGAACAACTACCTCGAGTTTATCATTGAGCTGACAGAATTCACTTGGATGTTTGATCTTCTTGC
>CAZKRL010000062.1:0-6152 GCA_964555295.1 uncultured Comamonadaceae bacterium
ACATCCTGACACGCTGGGTATTGGCAATAATCTATTGGATCGCCACAACCCGCTGTGGCATCGTAGTTACACGCGGCAGTGTCTATACAACCGGGGAACACACATGAGCCATCATCACATCCGGCCGATACACTGAAGTTGCAAGCGCCTACAATTGCGCAACCTGGGTAGGTGCACGACTCATCATTACATCCTGCGGCTTCATTATAGTTACATGCATTCACATCATTACAACCAGGGTAAACACAACTGTTGTCATCACAAACGGATGTGCTGTCGAAGTTACAGGCAGTGACATCGGTACATCCCACCGTTCCGATGGTTGTAAAAATGTCGCCAACAGGGAAGTTGGCAGGCCCCGCGAGGAGAAAACCATTACTGCCCTCAATCGACCAGGAAATTTCCTCATCCCCAACTCCCCCGCCAACAGTGATTCCATAACATAGAGCACCAAGACAAACGTCTACGAAGCCGACGCCACCGGTGGCTAAAGAAACATTCACCGCCTCGTTGGATGAGTTCAAATCATAGATTACCAGATTAGCACCATCCCAACCATTACCTGCAGCATCAAAGAGCCCCACGACATAATTAGACTCACCTTGAACACAATTACAATTTTCACTGTAGAAGGCCGATTGATCCTTGTTCCAGTCATTGGCAGACTGAGCATATGCCGCATCGTCCACTTGTATACAGCTTAAGTTCGGGTTACCCACCGCACTGAAGTTAAAGAAATTCACGTTGTTGCCATTGCGTATGTTCAGGCTTTGCAGGTCATTATTACTGCATATCACCCAATTGATGAGAGGGTTTTGTGACAGATCCAGCACATCGATTTGATTATTGGAACAATCAACAAATTCCAAAGATTGATTAGAGGATAGCTCGAGCGATGTGATTTGGTTATTGCTACACTGCAGTTGACTGAGATTCTGGAGTGCAGAAACATTTAAACTCGTAAGTTGATTGAAAGAGCAATCCAATTGGCCCAGTGAAGTGAAAGCCTCGATCCCGGTGAGATCCGTTATCTCTGCATTAGACACATTCATGGTACCTGAAAATAAAATAGCCTCCAAACATTCGATTTCATCGTTGCCATTGGTATTGATTTCTGCATTTGCCAGAAGGGCATTCTTGAAATTCACGTCAGGAATATTGATATTGCATAGGCAAAGAGTATCGTAGCTGGTTTGAGAATCCTTAAGCCAATCTTGACGGCTCAACGCAAAAGCAAGGTCATCTACCTGAATACAATTTAAATTCGGGTTATTCTGAGCATTGAAAGCAATAGGGCGGCCTTCAATTTCAACCATGTTAATATTATTTCCGTTACGAATATTCAATTCTACGAGAGAAGGATTGTCGTTGCAAATGATATAGCTCAAAGCGGGGTAATCAGACAAATTCAATGAAAGCAATTGATTCCCACTGCAATTCAGTGACTCCAGTGTCAATTGAGGACCGTTTGAACCTGCGATTTCTAAAGTGGTAATGGAATTGTTCTGACAAAGAAGAGTGGTTAGCAGTGGGTTATTCGTTACACTCAAAAACGGTAACAAATTACCGTCACAAGCTAAAGTGGTAAGCTGAGAATTAAAAGACACATCGAGACTACTAATAAAATTCGCACCACAAGAAAGTATATCTAAAAGTAAATTTTGAGATACGTCGAGATTGTCAAGAAGGTTATCAAAACAACCAAGCACTCTGAGGTTTGGACTGAATGAAAGATCCAAACTCACCAGTTGATTGCTATAACAAAGTAATTCTTCAAGAGCCGGGCTATCGATTAGATTCAAAGTTGACAGACTGTTCTCAAAGCAATTCAATTTTACCAAATTCGACGATAATACCAATGATGAAATTTGATTGCCATTGCAATATAATTCTGTTAGATCTGTCATCCCAGACACATCCAAAGCGGTAAGAAGATTGCCTCTGCAAAACAATTGGGAAACATGAATAAAGTTTTCTATGCCAGAAAGGTCCGATATTTCAAGAAAATCCAACGCAAGCGGAGAGTTATACGCTTGTGCTTCCGAAACCTGAATTTCCCCATCTTGGTTAAGATTTACAGCGGGATTCTGCAAAAGAGCGTTTTTAAAATTGGCATCAGGAATGGAAATGTTCTGAGAAAACGTAATAGTAGATAGTGTTACTAAAAACGACGCGACAATAGTACGAGTCAACTTCATAATCAAATTGTTTGGTTAGGTGAAATCAGAAATCTGATATTCTCTTCAAATATCGCAAGACATCTTCAAAGATAGAAACACAAAATGCATGAGAAATACAATTCCATCGGTTAATAAGGTTGCAAGACTAACTACCATGACCCTACTGTTAAACAGACGATTATAATCCAACCATTATTTTCGCGCCATGCAAAACAATGACGACAAACTCAAAAAAATAATATCGCACTGCAAAGAGTACGGGTATGTATTCCCTTCCAGTGAAATTTATGACGGACTCAGTGCAACGTATGATTACGGTCCGTACGGTTCGGAGTTAAAGAACAACATTCGCGAGTACTGGTGGAAAGCAATGACAAGAATGCACGAAAACATTGTCGGAATTGATGCAGCCATCTTCATGCATCCAACAACATGGAAGGCAAGCGGACACGTTGATGCGTTCAATGATCCCTTGATTGATAACAAAGACTCCAAAAAGCGTTATCGCGCCGACGTTCTTCTGGAAGACTACATCAAAAAAATTGAAGCTAAAAATGACAAGGAAATTGAAAAAGCCCGCAACAAATTTGGCGAGGCATTCAATGAGGAGCAATTCCGCAGCACCAATCCGAATGTACTGAGAAATCAAGAGAAAATCTCATCAGTGGAGGCAAGGATGAAAGCAGCTCTGGAGAATTCTGATCTTATTGCCGTAAAACAATTGATAGAAGATCTTGAAATTGCCGACCCGGAGACAGGCTCGAGGAATTGGACAGATGTAAGGCAATTCAATCTCATGTTTTCCACCGAGCTCGGCTCAGTTGCAGGTGATGCGGCCACCATCTACCTCCGGCCTGAAACTGCACAAGGCATTTTCGTCAATTTCCTCAACGTCCAAAAAAGTGCTAGAATGAAAATCCCCTTTGGGATTGCGCAAACCGGGAAAGCTTTTAGAAATGAAATCATCGCACGTCAATTCATCTTTAGAATGCGTGAATTCGAGCAAATGGAAATGCAGTTTTTCATCAAACCCGGCACTGATAAAGAATGGTATGAATACTGGAAAAATGCCAGAATACAATGGCATCTTTCGCTTGGATTGGGAAAAGAAAATTACAAGTTTCATGATCACATCAAGCTTGCGCATTACGCCAACGCGGCCTGCGATATAGAATTCAACTTCCCAATGGGATTCAAAGAACTTGAAGGCATTCATTCGCGCACCGATTTCGATCTGGGCAATCACGAAAAATTTTCGGGTAAGAAATTGCGGTATCATGAAACCGAGAGTGGTGAAACTTTCGTGCCGTATGTCATTGAGACATCTATCGGACTTGATCGCATGTTTCTTGCGGTACTTACGAGCGCATTCGTGGAAGAAAAACTGGAAGATGGTTCCGAGCGTATCGTGTTGCGAATACCTCCCGCACTGGCACCCATAAAGGTTGCAGTGCTCCCCTTGCTCAACAAAGATGGATTACCCGAGAAGGCAAGAGAGATTGTTGAAACACTCAAATACGATTTCAATTTACAATATGACGCCAAGGATGCCATTGGCAGAAGATACCGCAGACAAGACGCCATCGGCACCCCGTATTGTATTACCATCGATCATGAGACACTGAAGGACAATTGTGTTACGATAAGGGAGCGGGATAGCATGAGGCAAGAGAGAATATCAATTGATCAAGTATCCAATGTGCTACATCAAAATACTCAGCTGAACCGCTTGTTATCCAAACCGTCTAATTAAGACCCATTACCTTAACAACTTAGCACGCTCCCAGTATTTCTCGAAGGAAACTTCATGCCGATACGCAAGTAAATTCTGTTGGTATTGCTGTTGGTGGTCTTTGATTTCGCTCAGTGCTGAAACCAACTCATGTGCCTGATGAATCAGCACTCCAAAGCCGTAGTTCTTGATGAATTGCAGAGAGAGGAAATCTGTGCTAATCACAGGGCAGCCCGCCAAGATTGCACGCATGATCTTTCCCGAGGATTTACCAACATATTCAAGCCACATCATAGAAGAATAAAACGCAATTATGCATAAAGAAGATTGATGAAGTGATAACAATTCCTCATCACTAAGTGGGTTTTCGATCCAAACAATTCTCTCGTGGCGATATAATGGATTCGATGCATAACCTCTATTCCTGCCCACCATTACCAAATAATATTCATTTGATGTGAAAGGGAAAACAGACAATATCAACTCAATATTATTCTCACGATCGATACCCCCTGCATACAATACTAATAACGAGCCAACGGGTATATTTAATCGAGAATTCCAATTTATGTCAGTTGGCTGTATTGGAGTCTCGCTCAGCGGAGCATTTGGCAGTACAACTGCATGGTCTATTGAAATCCCGGGTATTTGCTGCATGGTGATTTCAACCCTTGATTCATCAGGAACAATCCATCTTATGGCCTTACGCGCATATCGCTTTTCTGCATTTACCCATATTTTCAAATAATTGATATCAGGAAATTCATCACTTAAATAATAGTAATCAATTCCCTTTAACCCAGCCATCCTTCCTGCCAAACTGCTACCCACCAAACCTATTCCCCAAAAACTCGAATATTTTTTGAAATAAGTTAATCGTATAATTAATAGGTTCAATAAATAAAACAGTCCTCTTCCCTTACCCCATTTCCAAGCCCATGCATTATCGAGGAATATAATCTTCACACTATCACTGAATATTTCATTGTAATCTTCATTACTGCGCTCACACAGATACAAATCGATCTCATGGCCTTCATTCATCAACTTCTTGATAGTACTCAGCGCAAAAGGCATAAACAACAAACGAGGTCCGTCCAATGTTGCTCTGCCGAAGATTACACCTAGTCTTGCCAACGTCTTATTATTAATCGATTATTATATTCAGTACTGAAGCAAAAGAAACCCCAAACAACTTGTAACAATCACTATTATATTGTATCATATATTGACACTACAAATTTTCAACTATTATATTCATATAGTTCACCACTTGTGCCTGCTCATCTTCACTGAGTCCTAAACCACTCGGTATGTAAAAACCATTTCTGGCCAATTTTTCTGCCACCGGATATTTCTCGTTGGCAAACCAACCCATTTTTTGAAAAACCGGTTGCTCGTGCATACACCAGAAAAAAGGACGGGTGCCCACCTTCCGATCTGTCAGTTCAGTGACCATGCGCGAAGCCATTTCCTCAGACGGACAAACCATTCCGAAAACCCAGTATATATTTTCTGCATAGTCCGTATTTGCCATCGGAAGTTGAATTCCCATATTCGATAGAAAAGAAAGATTCTGCATATAAAAATTGCCCATTCTTCTTTTCAGCTCAACGTGATGATGAATTCTTTCTAATTGCGCAAGACCAAGGGCGGCTTGCATATTGGTCATTCGATAATTCCAGCCGAGTTCTTCATGAACGAAACGACGTCCTTTGGGTTCGAAAGCAAGATTGCGATACTTCTTGCATTTTTCAGCGAGCTCATCGTCATTGCAAACAATCATTCCTCCTTCCCCTGAGGTGATATGTTTATTAGGGTAAAAACTGAACGTGCTGATATCACCAAAACTCCCGCACATACGGCCATTATAGGTTTGACCGTGCATCTCTGCAGCATCCTCAATCAACTTCAAACTATGCTTTTTACACAAGGCCAACACAGGGTCCATATCCACCGGCAAACCATAAATATGCACTACCAAAATGGCCTTAGTTTTTTCGGTAATCTTCGCTTCAATTTGATTAACGTCCATATTCCAAGTCAGTGGATCGCTATCCACAAGCACTGGTCGGCCACCAGCATAATATACAGACTGTGCGGGTGATATGATAGTAAAAGCAGGCATAATTACCTCGTCACCCTGCTTGATACCAATAGCTTTTAAAGCAATGTCGAGAGCTGCTGAGCCATTGGATACCGCCACAGCATGCTTTCGATTTACATAACCCGAAAATTGC
>CAZKRL010000063.1:0-5879 GCA_964555295.1 uncultured Comamonadaceae bacterium
ATTTAGCTGGAAATGTGCTTGTATTCCCCAACCCAATGAGCAATGAAACCACCGTATTGTTGCCAGAGGGTGTGTTCGAAATCATGCTCTATGATATGTCGGGTCGTTTGGTTCTTAAGCGCTCGTCTTGTATTCAGCGTGAGGTGATACATCGTGGAGGTCTGTCAGCGGGATGCTATCAACTGCATATATTTAGCCAACAACAAAGTGTGCTAACGAAGCTGGTGGTGGAGTAGTAGTGTGGTTTGCTATTTATTTATCCAAGTCAAAACACCTCAGCCCATGGGGGACTGAAGATTTGTTTTTTCTGCGAAATAGGAACAGAAATCTCTCATAGTTGCTGCCATTTTACCATCTCCGGTGGCTCTTTCAAAGCTGTCTGCCATGGTGAGTAAAGTCTGATGAACAAATTGTTTCATTTCATCGACCGACATTTCTTTATTCCAAAGGTCCACGCGCATTGTATTGCCCTCCGCTTTGTCCCAAACAGAAAGCATAAGGGCCTTAATCTCTGATTCTCTTTGGTTTTCAGTGGCTGACCAGGTCATGGTTTCCGGAATTCTATTGACATCAAGGCCGATTTTGATTTTAATTTCTTCTATTTTGGAGGGTGTCATTTTTTCTGAGGGGTATATGTTTCTAAAAATAATTTGCTGTCGTTCAATGCTATCACGTCTTGAAGGGAAATTTCCGGATGTTTCTCAGCGTACTGCCTCACCATTTTCCATCCAATAAATGCTCCAAGCTGAGGCGCTGAATTCTGGGGTAGGCCAGGAACGCCGGTGAACGGGCCTTCAATGAACCAACGATCTATATCACGGCGTTGCTTACTGTAGATAGTTCTGTTATCTGCAAGTATTTTCCATGTATTCCATTCATTCGCTTCTGCCCATTCGAATTGCTCTTGCGTGTAGGATAGCAGCAGACTATCTTCAGTTTCTGGCAATAGTGCTTTACTTATACTGAGCATCTTGCCAAAGATGATAATCTCGTCTAACAATGTTCCTTGCTCATTATAAAAAGGGTTACAGAAATATGACGCAATTGATTTGGCCAAATCAGGCATAATCATTTCCGGTGTCATGTCTCTTTTTTTGTATTGCGGAAATAGATCAGGACTGAGGAATGATATCGCCTTGCTTTCACGCCCAAGATAATAATCGAGTGCAATGGCTATGATGGAATCTGTTACATGGATTCTATTGTTCCAGGCCGCTTGATAAAAGATGAATTCTGGAGTTTTTGTCGAAGGAAAGAAATGATTTTTTCTTTGCATCATTTCAGTAATCGCCTCTTCTATTATCGACATCTTTTCTCGGGGGAATACTCTCTCAATCTCTTCATGGGTGAAAAGAATATCGGGATGATTCCTGAATCTTTCCAACTCAAACGCTGTCACAGAATCATTGCAGCCACCGATCCGAATATCCGCCTCAACGAAATCACAGAAAAACTGGCCATATGAGTTTCTGAGTGAATCTGTAAATCCTGTTGCGTCTTTGAAACTGTTTCTGTATAGATCGAGGTCAAACCGGCGAAACGACAACGAAAGATCATTTCTTTCCTCTTTAGGAATTTCTTCAGTGTAGGGCGTTTTAGGTTGTCCACAACTCAAAAGTATCGTTATGCATAAAATGAATTGAATAACTTTTTTGCATTTTGAGCCCTCCTTAAGCGGCATTATTTCGAATTTTATAGTCCAATTATAATTACTATGAAAAAGGTCTTTTGGGTCTCTTTGTTTTTTTGCTTCTGTCATGCAGCGATTTCTCAAACTTCAAAATGGAAAATAGGTTTGAGGTTTGATCCCAATATTACCTGGTATAAACCTGAAAGCAATATTACCAATACTGGAGCAAAAATGCGTTTTGGATTTGGTCTGGCGGTAGATAAAATGTTCACAGACAGATATGCGATAGGTACTGGATTCAATATTGTGCGCATGGGAGGCGGGTTGAAGTATTTTCAGGAGACAAATGCAAAGGATGCCGGAATAACGAGCCTGAATGACACTACCATTGTAATTGTAGATAAAACTCGAAACTATGATATGCAGTTTTTTGAGGTGCCACTGACGTTGAAGTTGCGCACCAATGAAATTGGTTATATCACTTATTGGGCACAAATGGGTTTGGGACTTGGAATCAGAATTAAGGCCTCGGCAGATGATGAAAACGATGTAGTTATGAAACAGAATGGAGAATCATTCGAAAGTGATAATTCAACCAGGGATGGAGAAGTGAATGATATTGATGTTAACGACGCGATAAGTGTCTTTCGCCTTGGATTTATTGTGGCAGGAGGAATTGAGTACAACCTAAGCGGTAATACGAGCTTGGTCGCAGGTGTAGGTTACAATAACGGTCTGAACAATATTCTTAAATCAAAAGCTGTAGCTGATAACGGATCCGGAGCACCGGATGTAGTTGCCGGCACTCCGGAGAAGTTTTCGATGAAGGCAGTAAGCCGCGTATTTTCATTGAATTTCGGAATTTTATTTTGATCTGTGGTTAAAGAGCAGGAAACGTCTTATTTCATATCGCAATGGCTCAAAGTGTATTGCGACAAGGCAGGTATGGATGGCTTTACAGTCGGTGTTTCGGGAGGAATTGATTCTGCTGTTACATCATCTCTTTGCGCTCTCACAGGTAAAACGGTTATGTTGTTGGAGCTTCCCATTCATCAGGCGCAATCGCAGGTTTCTCGTGCACAAGAACATATTCACTGGCTGAAGTCCAGGCATCCAAACGTTCATTCCTTAAGTATAGATCTTACTTTTTCTTTCGAGTCACTGAAAAGTTCATTGCCCTCATTTGATGTAAATCAAGAAACTCGACAACTCGCCGAGGCAAATACGCGTGCTCGTTTGCGCATGTCAACGCTCTATTATGTAGCCGGAATGAACCGGCTGCTGGTAGCAGGAACGGGAAATAAAATTGAAGATTTCGGTGTGGGTTTTTATACGAAGTATGGCGATGGTGGGGTAGATGTTTCTCCTATCGCCGACTTAATGAAGTCGGAAGTTTATGCTGTCGCAAGATCTTTAGGTATATGTGATTCCATTCTTTCGGCCGCGCCCACCGATGGTCTATGGGGCGACGACCGCACAGACGAGGATCAACTCGGCGCCTCTTATGATGCACTCGAATGGGCAATGAAATTCACCGCAATGGCAGATTGTAACGAGAGCAACCTTTCAGCCGAGCAGTCTCAAACTCTGCAATTGTATCGCCGACTTCATGCGGCAAATCAACACAAGATGCAGCCGATTCCGGTCTGCATCATTCCCGACGATTTGAGACGAAATTAAGTTCTGTTTCTTTATCGAAGTTGTATCAGTCGAATCGGCGGCTCGTTGGAGTTGATATCATAAACGAAGTACATCCCAGCAGGTAAATCATATAGGGTTACTGAGTAGTTATTGCTTTCATTCAACTGCAAGGTTTGTGTCTCTTGGCCCACTGCATTCACAATTTTCGCCTGAACATATGCATTGCTCTTTATGGTTACCGGTCCGCGACTTGGATTGGGGTATGCAATCAGCTCAGATACTTCCTGCGATTCGGTTTCCTCGTGAATTTCCATGCATGCTATCAGGGTTATCGTTTTTGAAACTGAAGCAGATGTGCCACATGCATTGCCATTTCTAACCGATACACTTCCGGATGCACTTCCCCAGTTACAGGTCATTGTGGCAGTGCCCTGGCCCGATGTGATAGTGACGCCCGCGGGTACGGTCCATGTTGGTGTAACTCCCGCAATAGCTGTCGTGGAGAAGGTAAGACCCACTTGATTGGAACATGCATTGGAGGGTCCGCTGATACTCGATGGTGTGGATGGTAACCGCGTGAGTGTAGCGCTTCTTGAAGAGCTTCCACCGCATGAGTTTACAGCAGTTACAGAGAGTATTCCCGATATAAATGTGGCAGGTATGTTTAAGGTTATGGTGTTTGCATTGTTTGTTACGATGCTGCATCCACTTGGTACGACCCAGTTATAGGTGATGGCTCCAGGTATGGCGTTGATAGAGTAGGTGAATTGTCCACCGCCACACAAATTACTGGTAGGTCCTGTCAAACTTGCAATGGCAATGGGGTTTTTGGTGAGTGTCGCTGTTCTCAATGCACTCTGACCACAACTGCTTGAGGCCGCAACGCTTAAGTTGCCACTCGTGAAGCTGCTGCCAATACTCAATGTGATGCTAGGCGTTCCTTGGCCGGCGATAATGGTTGTATTGGATGGCACTGTCCAATTGTATGATGATGCACCCATTACTGCAGATATACTGTAGGTAAATGTCGAGCCTGGACATACGTTGTTCAAGGTGCCGCTGATGACCGATGGAGTAGCAGGTACGCTGTAAATCATCTTGGTTCTGTTGCTACTGCTACCAAAACAGTTTACGGATCTGACCGCAAGCGTGCCACTCGAGGTAAAGGTAGAGGAATAGGATATTACTACTGAATTCGTTCCCTGACCACTGAGAATGATAGCATTAGTAGGTGCTGTCCATTGATACGACGTTGCATTTGTGACAGCTGCAATACTATAGGTTTGGGTGGTTCCAGCGCACACATTGGTAGACGGTCCACTGATCGTGCCGGGGATATTGGGATTGGTGGTGTATGCAACAACCGATCTGCAATAGGTTGCACTTTGTCCGCACGAATTCACTGCTCTTACACATAGGTTGCCAGTGTTGTAGGTGGATGAGAAATTTAGTGTAATACTATTGGTGGTCGACGAACCTGTCGCGCCTGTGGGAAGTGTCCATATATACGAGGTGGCTCCATTCACCGCAGCAACCGAGAATGTTTGATTGGTAGCATTGCGACAAACACCGGCGGGTCCGGAAATCGCTGTGGGCGCTGCGGGTGATGGGATATTGGAATTACCAACGGTGTAGGTTGCACTTTCTGTGCAGCTGCCACTGGTGACAGTAACACTATAAGTTCCAGGCGCCAATCCCGAAATATCTTCTGTGGTGGCTCCATTGCTCCATGCATAGTTGTAGGTGGTTCCTCCTGTTGTTGTGAGATTGATGGAGCCGTCACTGGCTGCGCTGCAGCTCGCATTGGAAGTAATGGCAGCCAGTGTGAGTACGCAACAATTTTCGTTGACTTGTCCATTGCAGTTGTCATCGATGGTGTTGGTGCATATTTCTGTCGCGCTAGGATTGATCGCAATGTTGTTGTCGTTGCAGTCGGTGTTGTTGCTCACATAGCCTGCAGGCGCAGTGCATCCTACAGTTGTTACTGTAGCAGAACCAAAGCCATCCCCGTCGGCATCTTGGTAGTAAGTGATGTTGTTGGCAACTGTCGTTGTAATACTAGTCGAAGTTACCGGAGATCCTGTCGCACACGTCGCAGTGGAGGTCATGACCACACTGATGGCATCACCATTGGCAAGCGTTGTTGTGGTGTAGGTAGAAGAAGTTGCACTGGTAATGTTACTTCCGTTCAGTCGCCACTGGTACGTCGGTGTTCCGCCGTTCACCGCTGTTGCAGTGAAGGTCACACTCGCGCCAGAGCAGATGGTGTTGTCGGCGTCGCTCGATGTGATGTTTACGCTCGCAGGAAGGTTCGCATTCACTGTTGTTGTAATGTTATTCGATGTTGCCGGTGATCCCGTTGCACACGTCGCCGTGGAGGTCATGACCACACTGATGGCATCGCCATTGGCAAGCGATGTTGTGGTGTAAGTAGAAGAAGTTGCATTGGTAATGTTACTTCCGTTGAGTCGCCACTGATACGTAGGTGTTCCGCCGTTCACCGCTGTTGCAGTGAAGGTGACACTCGCGCCCGAGCAGATGGTGTTGTCGGCATCGCTCGATGTGATGTTTACGCTCGCAGGAAGGTTCGCATTCACTGTTGTTGTAA
>CAZKRL010000064.1:0-5823 GCA_964555295.1 uncultured Comamonadaceae bacterium
TCTCGCCTCGGAACCTTGTGGACAACTTTCCTAAGCCGATAGAAATAGAACAAACGAAAATCAAACCAACTAACCAAATCCAAGCCAGATTGGCATCATAGACCAAAACTGAATTTGCGAAAAAATCGGGACACTGCCTTTTTTTCAATATATCGGTCTTATCTCTTACGAGATTTACCTGACTCACATGCTCGTGATTCATTTGCTGAAGCGACTCTTTCTATCCTTCAGTCTCGATTTGAACCTTTTCTCTTCTGTTTTTTTCGGGCTACCACTGTCCATCATTACTGCGATCTTTTTGTCAAAGTTTACGAAGCTGATTTTCAAATTTTTGCCAGTATCAACACATCCGGATCAATCAAAAATTCCAACTGAAAAGTGAATCCCCAAACACGATGAGCCAAAATATTCCAAACACCGAACCTGTGACGCCCAAAATCAGTTCACCAGAGGTCACTCCATCCCAAATCCGTCACACGGATTCTCATTTCGATGGCTTCGACTACTTGCGCATGATTTTCATGGTCATGGTGCTTTTTGCTCATACCGATTTATTCGCTTACTTCGGAAATAAGCACGATGCCCTTTACGGAAGGGGTATGAATATTTGGGATCTGCTCTATTTACAGGTTCAGTCCTGTGCGGTTCCTACTTTTGTATTAATGTCGATGGTGTTGTTTTGTGTCAAAACTCCCACGTGGGCTAGGGCGTGGAACCGCATTGTCAAACTATCGTACCTCTATGGTTTCTGGGTTGGCGCCTGGGTCATCCATAGTGGGCTTCGGCCTGAGTTGAGCATTTATGGCATTGTTGAATTTTTCGCACGTGGAGGTGGTTGGGTTTTATACACTTTTTTCGTATTGATGTTTCTAACACCGATGTGTTGCGTCGCTGAGCGTTTGAAAAAAATCAATGTTTGGATCGGTCCTATTTTAGCGATCCTCGTCATCATAGTAACGTTCGCTTACTTGGTGGATGATTTAAAATGGACAAGGAAAATGTATTATTGGGTTCCTACCAGTTTCGTTCTTGCTCCTTTCATTGCAGTGTGGCTGACTCCCAAAATCCATGATTTGCGCCAGTCGAGCAAGTTGCGTTGGAAAATAGCTTGTGTGTTTTTGGTTCTGGCAGCTATCAGTGCTGCAGTGGAGTGGCAGTTCTCGGCAGCTGAACAACTGCATCTGTATTGGCGCTCCTACTTGCCCAAGCATGCGAGACCCTCGGTTCATTTGACTGCTGTGGCAGTGATTGTGCTGAGTCTTGGAGTCAAGACACGAGCTCCCAAGCCAATTCTGTTTTTTGCGCGCAATTCACTCGGGGTTTATTGCTTACATCCCTTCATGTTGCGTGGCATATCACAGCCTGTCATCAATTTTGTTACTCCTTTTGCGCCGGATTTCGCCATTCTGACCGGCGCGATCGTAGTGGCAATCGTCTGCTCTGTGATCTCAGAATTCCTGAGAAAAGCTTTCAAGGAACGCTTAATTTGATTTTTTCTTCCAAGGGTTTATTTTGAGCTAACTTGTTTCACGCCTGTTATGAATCGAAAATATCATTCTTTTCTGGCCGTATTTTTTGCTGCCTTTTGCAGTTTGATTTCGCCGGCTGATTCGCAGGTTACGTGTCTTGTTGATTTTGGCAACGATTCCGCTCAAACAATTGGCAGAGATGCCTATAGCAGGCTGTGGAACAATGTTCATCAATACACCACTTCCGGCATCGGCAACTTAATCGCGACTGATGGCCGCAAAAGTGGCATTGCGCTTGATATGCGAGCGACAAAGGGATGGATTAATTTTAATCAGTGGGGGGTTGCGACGCCTGCTACGAGCGCACCCAACGACTTGAATGTGACGTCCGCTGCAAGAGATTGGCTCCTGATCAATCACCTTTATGAAGCGGATTTGATTGTGTCCAATCTGCCTCCGCAATCCCAAGTGCGGCTCGAGTTTTTCGCCAGCAGTCCCAGCAATCAGACCCGTATCACGCGCTACGAGGTATACGGTAATGTGTCGCAGAACGTTCTTTTGCAGACAAGTGGATTAAACCTGAGCTCCATCGAACCAACGAACGCAAATCAATCACAATCTGCGGTAATTCCGAGCATACAGCCAGCCTCAGATGGGACAATCCGAATCAGTGTCAAGAGGCACCAGGGCGATGAAGCCTATCTAGGGATTTTAAAACTGGATCTTTTGAATGACATCAACTTGGCTCCCAACGCAGATCAGTTGAACGTTGCTGGTAGCCTTAAAGTCGGCTCTGTGATGGCAGGACGATATGTCTACAGTGATTTTGAAAATGACCCCGAAGATCAATCCAATGTTTTTTGGGAAAAAACCCTGAATACCGCATCGACTTCCGCGCCCTCGATCGTTCCTGTGCAATCAGGTAATACGCGTCTGTTGGCTACCCAAGACCTGGGCTATTATTATCGACTCTGTGTTGCTCCTCGAGCAAGCAGCGGCACCATTTCTGGTCAGACCCGCAAATCTGCGTGGTTTGGTCCGGTCCGTCATGCGAACACCTTTTCTTCCATCCACATCGGGAGTAGCTTCACACAATGGCCCAACATACCCCGTCAGTTTCAAAATTTGCAGATTGCATCGGGAAGCAACGCTTTTGCTCAGTGGCAGGTCACAAGTGGTAAAAACTCTCAATATCACTGGGAAAATGGCCTCAGTGGAACCATCGGCGCTGGTTCTTTTTCGCGTCATGAAATTCCAACTGGCTCCTACGATGTGGTGGTGATACAGCCGTTCAATGACGAGTGGCAATCCGCGAATTTGTCACGCGCCATCGACTATTGCGGAAGATTTTACCAATTGGCTGATGCCGCCGGTTCCCAGGTTTATTTATACCAAGGCTGGCCTTGGTTGAGTCAGCCCATCTCAACACAAAACAATATCAATTCAGCTTTTGAACAAATTCGCTCAACCATCTCATTGAACTCGTCGAAACCTGCGTTGATCATCCCTGCTGGTCAAGTGATCCGAGCGATTCTGGAAGATGCACAAACAGGAGTTTTAAAAGATTATAACACCAACAATTCACTCTCACGGAACAATTTCTATATTGATAATCTCCATTTAGGCAACTTGGGGGCATACGCCGTCGCGCTGACTCACTATGCTACGATTATGAAAAAATCCCCAGTCGGGCTGCCATTCAGCGGCTTTGATGCAAATTTCTACAACGACAATGTTGTGAATTTTGATTCGGCTGTTGCTGCCAGAATCCAACAAATTGTTTGGTTTATTGTCAGTTCCTATCCCAATGCGCTGACAGTCAATAGCTCGCAGTCCAATCCTACGTGGGGTCCGCTAACGGTTCCTCCTCCGGTTGTCATTCCTCCACCTGCTCCTGAACCCGATCCTCCGTTCGTCACGGAATCAACTTCTGCATCAGACATTCCGTTATTGCATCATGCCTTTGGATCCGGGCCTTTGGGGTCGCCACCGGTTTTATCCCACATGCCTAAGGCTGTTGCGCCCGTATCTGCTGGACAGCACACGGTTGAGTATCGAATCAACCCATCGGCCGAAGCGGATGGCGTGGTATTCACTCCCCATTGGTCCTACGATCTGAAAAATTGGACGGCCACCCAACCTACGAACACGGTGATCACTCGGACGGAGAATACCGTGAAAATCTCCTGGCCGAACACCAGTCGCTGGAGATTCCTGCGCATCCACGTTTCGCAGCCAGCGCAGTAAAGTGCTGGGAAAGCCGTGAGTATGGGCATGGAGCAGCTAGGAGAGCGGGGGAACGGCAAGAAATTGATGATTTCTGATTGTTTATATTTGATATCGGGTTATCCCTCCGACCTCTGACCCCTGCTGACCCTACCTAGTCACGCTGACCGGCACGACAAAGGCGCTTCTGCCTGCTCCAAAACTCGCGACTCCCTGCTCGCACCTCTTTACTCCTATGCTTTTTAATTCCTGGGAATTTCTCTGGCTTCTGCTGGTTACCCTTGTGCTCTATTATCTGCCATGGACTCAAGGTCGACATGGTAAGGCGTGGCAGGTAATGGTGGCATTGGTTGCCAGCGTGATTTTTTACGGATGGGAAGATCCCAAGCTTCTGGGATTATTGGCCATATCCTGCGTGGGCAACAGCATCGCAACAGCGCGTATCATTCTTTACAAAGTTCAGGGTGATGAGGCCCTCGTGAAAAAGTGGGTGCGTCTCGCGGTGATCCTCAATCTCTTGTTACTGGCGATTTTCAAGTATCTTCCCTTTGTCGTAGGAATGATCCCATTTCTTCCACAGCATTGGATCGAATGCGTGCGTGAGATTCCTCTGCCGATCGGCATTTCGTTTTATACTTTCCACGGTATCAGCATGATTGTGGATGTCTCC
Source organism: uncultured Comamonadaceae bacterium (assembly GCA_964555295.1). Lineage (GTDB taxonomy): Bacteria > Bacteroidota > Bacteroidia > Flavobacteriales_D > Sanyastnellaceae > CAZKRL01. The sequence goes on from CAZKRL010000064.1 coordinate 4,366, forward strand.
CGTGGCGAGGTGACGCGTGAGAGTGACACCATGATTTCACGCGGGTCTCGCTTTGCCAAGGGCGTGCGTGACATTGGCTTTTATTTGTTGTTTTTTCCTCAACTGGTCGCAGGTCCTATCGTCAAAGCCAAACAATTTTGGCCACAGATCGCTGCGAAACGCTGGACTGATATCCGCTGGGTCCATGTGGTGCGATCCCTGATTCTCGGCTTTTTCCTGAAAATGGTCGTGGCCGATAATCTGGCGGAGCAGACGGTGAGTCTCACCAAACCGTGGTTGAATGCCTTCAGCCCTATCGATCTAGTCATGCTTCTTTATGGATACACGATGCAGATCTTCGCGGATTTTGCGGGTTATTCTCTCATCGCGATTGGTCTTGCCGCGATGTTTGGTTATGAGTTTCCGATCAATTTCAATTTTCCGTATCTTTCGACCAGTATCACGGAATTTTGGCGTCGCTGGCATATGTCCTTATCGGCGTGGCTTCGTGATTATCTTTACATCCCGCTTGGAGGAAATCGTAAAGGCGAAATGCGCACTTATATCAACCTGTTCTTGGTGATGTTTCTCGGTGGATTATGGCATGGAGCTGAGTGGAAATTCGCGCTATGGGGTATTCTGCACGGCGTGCTGCTTGGCGTCGAACGGTTCTGTTTCCGGAACCAGAAAGATTCGAAAGCCCCGCGTCCCGCGTGGAGGGCAGTGGCTGGTTGGTTTTACACGTTTCACGCCGTGACCCTGCTCTGGTTGACATTTCTGATGCCTGACATGGCGCAAATCGGATACTTCTTTCGCGAATTGACGATTCCCGGTCGCATGACAGGACCAGCGGTTTACACTTCCGCAATATTTGGCGCCGCGGTTGTTCTTTATCATGCGGCCGGCTGGTGGCGCGAGCATCGCAAGGAATCATTCGCCGGTTTCCGCGGTTCATGGAAAGAGGCGATGTTGTATGGTATCATGCTTTTCCTCATCCTGACGAACTCCGGTCCCCCGCAAGGATTTATTTATTTTCAGTTTTAATTTGCCTTGCGCTGCGTGCTGCGTGCTGCGTGCTTCGTGCTTCGTGCTTCGTGCTTTGAGTATTTATATGATTAATAAATAAGTTTTATGGGTTGGACGGACTTTGAGGAAATAGAAATTTGGCAAAAGGCACGAGTATTCAATCGCCGGATCTGGGAGCTGATTGAATCAGGTTCTTTTTGTAGGGATTTTGCTTTGATGGATCAAATCAATCGTGCGTCGGGTTCTGTGATGGATAACATTGCTGAAGGCTTTGATGGTGGCTCTAATGCTGAATTTGCGAGGTTCTTGTCCTACACACAAAGGTCCTGTTCCGAGGTCAAAAGCCAATTGGCCAGAGGGTTGGATCGCAGTCACATCAACGATCAACAGTATCGTCAATTAAAAGAAGAAATCAAGGAGATTAGTCGGAAGACTGGGTCTTTGATCAAGCAT
>CAZKRL010000065.1:0-4955 GCA_964555295.1 uncultured Comamonadaceae bacterium
CATCACCCCTCAACTCATAATAGTTTGCGCTGCTGCCAATCCCAAGGTTCTGTCATGCGTGGCAATCACAAACGCATGTCGGCCCGCGGCGGTAAGTCGTTGTATGTGCAGGCAAAATTCTTCCCGCGCTTTGTAGTCGAGATGCGCAGTAGGTTCATCCAGCAAGATCAGTGGCGATCCTTGCGCAATGGCTCGGGCAAACATCACCCGCTGATATTCTCCATCCGACAATCGCAATAAGGATTTGTGACGCAGCCGCTGCAAGTCAAATTCTCGGATGCATTCCTCCATGCTTTCTCCCGAAATCCGTGGGACGCGGCCATGCATCGTTACCTCGAACAACTCTTCAACGGTCATTCCAAGTCCGCCAATACGCGATGTGAACATCACACTCAATTGCTCCGCACGCAAGGTCGAACTCATGCCTGCAATGTCATTTCCTTTCAGTAAAACCAAGCCCCCTAGCGCAGGCAATAGTCCGGCAATGGTCTTCAGCAAAGTGGTTTTGCCACTACCATTGAGGCCGCTCAACAAATGCACCTCGCCTTTCTCCAGGGAAAATGATACCGGGGCATGAACGGACTTTCCGGAATACCCCGAAAGCACTTCACGCAAATCAAGTAATGCCGATTGCATGTTCAGTTGTTTATGTTTTTCTGGTTGAACAAAATCCCAATCACCACAGGTACACCCAAGAGCGAGGCAACCGTATTCAAAGGCACAGCAAACATCCTCGAAAGCAAATCACAAAGCAGAGCTGAATTGGCCCCGATGAGCATGGCAGGAAAGGTAATCTTTCGATGCAACGATGATTTCATTAGAGCTCGTGTGAGATACGGTGTAACCAAGCCGATGAATGCAACAGGCCCGCAATATGCAGTTACAAGAGCCGCCAAAATACCGCCTGAACAAACAACCCACATACGCGTGCTCTTCACGTTTACGCCCATGCTTGCCGCGTACGTTTCACCCGTCAACAAAGCATCCATGGAGCGCGCTTTTGAAATCACCACATACAATGAAAGCGCTAGGGTTGTCCATAGCATCACGTTGCCCGCATACCCCGTTTGGCCAAAACTGCCAAACCCCCATTGCACATATGATCTAAGGTCCTGATTGTGCGCTTGCTGAATGATGATATCTACCAGCGCTCCGCATATCAGCGATGTCATCATTCCAAAAATCAACACCACGGCATCGCTACCACCACGTGAGGAAAACCACATTACAATAGCCAGTACAAAAAGTCCGCCAACAATGGCCCCCACCGATGTGCCCAGCAAAAAAAGAGAGTGAGGGATAAGCGTGCCACCGGCCATGATCACCAAGGCCGTTCCCAGTGCCGAGCCAGAAGTAACTCCCAAAATCGATGGACCTGCAAGCGGATTTCTAAAGAGTGTTTGTATAAGCAAGCCGCTGAGTGATAGCGCCCCTCCCGAGGCAATAGCCGTTAGAATCCTGGGCAACCGCGATTGCAGCACTATCTCTCGGTTCATGCTTGAATCGGAATGGCCCGTGATCACATCTAGCACTTCGGAAATGGTGAGGTGTACACTGCCCAACGCGAGTTCCAGCAATACGAGAATCACCATCAAAATCCATAAAGTAAGCCGGATATGCATGGCTCAAATATCATGTATTCGCGAATGATGTAATCGAATATCCATCAAGATTTCAGCACAAGGTCACAATTGCCGAATTTTGCGCCCTCAATTTTATTATGAACTTCGATAAAAACACGGTCATCGGCTTTGTGCTTCTTGTGGCGATGATGATAGGATTTACCTGGTATCAGGGCAATCTTCAGAAAGAGCAAATGATCGCTGAACAAACCATGGCCGACAGTCTCCGAAAGGTCGCCGTGGCTGATTCACTGTACAAGGCGCAGCTTCCTCCGGCAAAGCCCGACACCATTGCCGCGGCAGACAGCTACGCCCTCGCAAAAGAAGATCAGGAATTGCGCGATCGTTTTGGTGTGCTTGCCCCCGCCGCCAAGGGTGAAGAACGTTGGGTGAAAGTGAAGACCTCCAAAATGGATTTGGTTTTCTCAACGAAAGGCGGTATGCTAAAATCGGCTTCGCTCAACGATGAATATAAATCCTATCACACGGGCAAACCCGTTTCACTCTGGTGTGATTCACTGAGCAAGATGCAACTCGATTTCGCCCTCGATGGCAAATCGTATTCAACGACGCAATTTTATTTCGACCCCAGCGCATCGGAAATAGACGCCACAACATCTCCGGCCAAACTGAGTATGCGCATGCCCACCACCGATGCCCAATCATACATCGAGATTCTATATCTTTTTTCTAATGATGGTTATGTGGTGAATATGGACTGGAATGTTGTTGGTCTTGGTGATCGCATGAGTTCTAACAATGGACTTCCAGCTTTTGACTGGAAAATCACCGGCCATTCCAATGAAAAGGGAATCGCTGCTGAGCGTTCACATTGTTCGGTCTATTATCACGAAGGTGAAGGCGATCGCGACTATCTCAGCGAGTCGGGCGATGATGACTATACCACGGAAGAAAACTCTAAGTGGATCGCATTCAAGCAAGATTATTTCACCGCAGCCATCATCAGTGAAGAAAATTTTCAGACGGGCAGCAAAATGGCCGTAAGAAATCGTGAAGACTCTTCATTTACCAAAGATTATGCAGCACGTTTGATATTGCCTGTCAAACAGGGAAGAGACCGCACCGATAAGTTTCGTCTGTATCTCGGCCCTAATGAATACAGTCAACTCACTGCAACCGGTTTAGATGAATTTGACCGCATCATTGACTATGGCTGGGCCATCATCGGAACGGTAAATCGCTACTGTGTTCGTCCGCTTTTTTGGTTCTTTCAATCTTTCATTCCGAGCTGGGGTCTTATCATTCTGCTGGTTACCCTCGTGATCAAAACCGTTCTATTCCCAATTACGTGGAAGAACTTTTTGAGTGGAGCGAAAATGCGTGTGCTCAAGCCCGAGCTCGACGAGATCAATAAAAAATACGATGGCAAAGACGCGATGGCAAAGCAACAAGCAGTTATGTCGCTCTACCGCGAAACGGGCGTAAATCCTTTTGCCGGATGTATTCCTGTATTGATTCAGATGCCGATACTTTATGCGATGTTCCGGTTTTTCCCAGCTGAAATTGTTCTTCGGGGCAAACAGTTTTTATGGGCAGAGGACCTCGCCGCGTACGACAGTATTTTCAGCTGGTCTCAAGACATTCCATTGTTGAGCTGGATCTATGGCAATCACATAAGCGGATTCACAATTCTCATGTGTGCTTCCACTTTCTTTTATTCCAAAATGAGCATGGGCAGCCAGCCGCAGATGGCACAGCAACCGGGCATGCCCAACATGACTGTGATGATGAATATATTCACGGTGATGATGTTGTTCTTCTTCAATAGCCAGCCCTCCGGATTGAGTTTGTATTACTTCATCGCCAACATGGTATCGATTGGTCAGATGTGGGCTATACGTAAATACTTCATCAATGAAAGCGCCATACGCGCCAAAATTGAAGAGAACAAAAAGAAGCCAAAGACGAAAAGTTCATTCATGGAAAGACTTGAAGAGGCGCAGAAAATGCAACGACAAAAACTACAGGCCAAGAAGAAATGAGGCTTTTTACGCTGGTCATACTGATACTAGCCGCAGGGATGATTAGCTCATCGACCTGTAAAAATGCAACGTTGCAAAAAGCAACATTGACCGCTTCCGATACTGTTTTTTTTCATCACCGCTCATACTGCTATGGCCGTTGCAAGGTGTATAAATTGCTCATCACGGGTGATGGCACCGCGCATTATGAGGCCATCGCTAACAATGAAACTACGGGGTTATTCGAATGTGCCAAGCAAGGCGAAACGTGGAAGGAATTCATCACCGACGCCACTACAATGGGATACTTTAATTTGGACGAACGCTATGACAATCCTGGAATTACCGATTTGCCCATGAAAACAACTGCTATAAGAGGAGAGAATGGATTGAAATGGTTGTATGACAGATACCGTGGACCTGCCATGATGGATAAACTCTACGAGCGCATTGATACGCTCATTGCTCAAACGACATGGACACCAAAGCAGAATTAATTTTACCCAAATATTTTTTATGAAAACCAAAATTTTTACCATCACACTTGCGGCTGTTCTGCACGTAACGACTGCATTCGCCAATGAGGGCATGTGGCTCATCAGCTTGTTGAATCGCATCACCGAGGCTGAGATGAAAGGACTCGGTTTACAGCTGACCAAAGAAGAAATTTACAGCATCAACAATGCATCACTGAAGGATGCCATTGCGCGTTTGAATTATGGCAGCTGCACCGGCGAGCTGGTAAGTCCGAATGGCCTGATATTCACCAACCACCATTGCGGTTACGATGCCATTCAGTCACTATCCACTCTGGAAGACAATATCCTCACCAATGGTTTCTGCGCCAAGTCGTTTGCCGAGGAGCGTCCGATTCCGGGATTCAAGATTTCATTTCTTGTGAGAATTGATGATATAACCTCTGAAATGCTGAGTGCAGTGCAACCTGGTATGAGTGAGCAGGATCGCGAGAAAGCCATCATGCAAAAATCCAAAGAGCTTCAAAAGACACATGGTGAAGACGGTAAGTATGACGTTGATGTCAAATCATTTTTCTATGGCAATGAATACTACATGATGGTATACCGTACCTTCTCGGATATCCGTCTTGTAGGCGCACCACCGGAGAGCGTTGGTAAATTCGGAGGAGACACCGACAACTGGATGTGGCCTCGACATACCGGAGATTTTTCTATGCTCCGAGTTTATGCCAGCAAAGACAATCAACCTGCAGAGTACAGTGCCGAAAACGTGCCCTATAAGCCCGCACATTTCTTGCCTGTAAACATCGACGGAGTGAAAGAAGGAGATTTCTCCATGATCATGGGCTTCCCCGGAAGAACCAGCAGATACC
>CAZKRL010000066.1:0-4579 GCA_964555295.1 uncultured Comamonadaceae bacterium
CCTCATATTTAGAAGACGCTCCCTGGCCGGCCACCAAAGACGAACTCATTGATTTTGCGATGCGCACGGGCGCCCCGCTGGAAGTGGTTGAAAATTTACAGCAGATTGAAGACGATGAAGAAGTATTTGATACTATCGAAGATATCTGGCCTGATTATCCAACCAAAGAAGACTTTTTCTTCAACGAAGACGAATACTAAATTTTTTCATTTGTCATGATTTCTGTGGAACCAATTCCGCAGTAGTCGCGCGCAGAACAAGTCGCAGCGAGGTTCGATTTCTTTGTTCTAAAAGGATTTCACGTGAATGAGTAAGAACATCCACAATCTCTGGAGTCCAGTGACGAATTGTTAGCAGTGTTACAGGTCGATTGAGCCGCATTACAAATTTACCATCCAATTGTTTTTTCAATTCTTGCAATTTGCGTTCATCATCGTCGGTCACGAATGAAAAGCTAATGGCTGAATTCTCCATCAAACGCACCCTAATCCCCACCGCGCTCAATGCATTAAAAATGTCGCGCAAATTGTCTTCCACGATAAAACTAAAATCCGTGGGAGAGATAGAAATCAATGTTTGCGAAGTTTTGAGAATAAGATGATATGAAGGATCGGCAACTTCCCCATCTCCATGAATCAGTGTGCCCGGATCCGTGGGGTTTTCAAATGATTTGATATAGAGGGGTATTCCCAGGTTTTGCAAGGGTTTAATTGTTTTAGGATGAATAACACTAGCACCATAATAGGCAAGTTCTACTGCCTCACGAAAGCTGATATGAGGCACCACCCGTGCTTCAGGAAACCAGCGCGGGTCAGCATTCATCATACCGGGAACATCTTTCCAGATAACCAACTCCTTTGCATTCAAAAGGAAAGCGAGAATTGCTGCTGAATAATCAGACCCCTCTCGGCCTAAGGTGGTAGTATTACCTAAAGCATCAGCCCCAATAAATCCTTGTGTTATAGCTATGGAATTTGCCCTTTTCCAATCGTGCAATACACTCATATTGCATGAAGAGAAATCAACGCGTGCGTCACGATAGCGGTTATCGGTGCGAATGACATTCCGAGCATCCATCCACTGCACGACACATCCGATGCTGCTCAAATACGAGAATAATATGGATGACGAGAATAGTTCTCCATAGGACACAACACTATCGTAGCTGGCATCGAAAAAGACCTCAATTCGAGCATTCAATTTGTTTTTCAGCTCATGAAAATGCTGATGCCAATGGGCAGATGGTATTAACAGTTCATCGGAGAGTTGTTGATGAAATTGGAATATCTCATCCAACGCCTTTGAATAATCATCACCATCGCGCCAGAGTTGATGAACACGTTCTAAGGCGTTTGTGGTTTTACCCATAGCGCTAACCACCACCATGAGACGCTGTTGAGCATGGGAAGATAATATCCCCGCAACATTTCTGACAGCTGCAGCACTCTTCACCGAGGCGCCACCGAACTTAAAAACGACCAACGAATCCACTGTTATAAAAGGGCTACCAATTTCTGTAGTGGGAACTATTTTTTCTCCTTCATGCCGACCTTTTTACCATCTGGAAACTCGAACATAAGTGCTCCGCCGCGAGGGGCTTCGAACCGAAAAATTTCGCCATCGACCATTACCTCATAAAACATAACTTCACTACCCTTGGAGGGGGTTTCGCCTTTCTCGTTTTTAGCAGCAATAAAAAGACTGCGCCATGAGCCCTTACCCGCTTTCAGTTTGCCTGTCTTCATATCGGTAAGCTCAAAGGAGGGAATATTTCTACCCTCATTTTCCACAACAAACAAAATCTGCCAATCACCACTAAAATAAGTGTATTTACCATTGGTCATTTGTGCGTTCATGTAAAGACCTGCCATGACGGCACTGAAAACGAGTATATGCTTTTTCATTCTATTCATATAAATCAATATTACACCAACCTTTAAAAGCTGCAGGAGTTAAAATTACTTCAGTATATCCGAAAAATTCGGCGGCGTATATAAATGGCTCTTCAGCACCTTGCCATCTTCACGATAGATGGGTCGACCATTTTCATCGAGCTTAGACATATTTGAGCGTTGGATTTCCAGGAACACCTCTGCAATTTTATGTTGGAGACCATGCGCGTTGATAGTGCCGCAGAGTATATATAGCATATCGCCTAGAGCGTCGGCCACCTCTGTGAGATCACCATTTTGTGCAGCTGCGAGATACTCTTCATTTTCTTCCTTCATCAGATTAAAACGCAATGTAATTTCCTTCTCGCTCAGTTCAGTCGTGGGAGAATGACGCACGGGCAAACCGAATGCATCATGGAATTTCTTCACGCAATCTATCGTATCGTGGAGGGTTAGATCTTGAGACTTCATGCGTCGAATATATACATAACTGACGGCAGACGCTTGTGGCTATTTGTGTTTAGCACCATCCGTATTGCCAAACGCAATGCATGTGTATATTTGCGCCCCCGGGGGTATAGCTCAGCTGGCTAGAGCGCTTGCATGGCATGCAAGAGGTCATCGGTTCGAATCCGATTATCTCCACTTTTTAAATCCCGAAATTGTTGAATATCAATAAGTTCGGGATTTTTTATTGCGATTTATGCCACATTTATGCCACATTTTTGGGGTTTTTGAAATTTTCCTGGGTGAAAATCGATGCACGAAATTGGAGGGTGCGAAGAGGACAAAATGGTGGATTCGCACCTTGTTGTGGGCAATGCAATTTACAAACTTTCAAGTAGCTTCTCAGCCGCGAAAAACGCTAAAAGGGTGCTGCGGATGAATCACATATTGTATTTATGTTACGCGGCGTAAACAACCTTTAGCATATCATACACACAAACAATGTTCAGTAAAGCTAAACTAGAAAAAATAAAGCGCGAATACGGAAAGCACAGCTCATGGGCAATTTGGGATTATTCCGATGTAAATAATGTTGACATTATAGATAAGTCTCTAAAATCGTTGCATGCCAAATATGTTCTCATCGGTTTAAATCGATCGGAACGTACTCAGGATTGGACAAATTTCCACCGTGGCCTAAAAAACTACAATCTCGTTATTGCATTCAATTCTTGTGAGGAGATAAGAGGGGCTTACATGACTGATTTGTTCATGGAGATTACTACTGATGGTCAAGATTTAAAAGATAAAATTGAATTAAAGGGAGATACTTATTGCGTACGTCAGGCCAAGAGATTTTGCGATGAGTTGAAATTGGTAGGAATAAAAACTACAAGCAAATTCATCATATTCGGAAGCATGGCCCGAGATCTTTATGACAAGTATTTTGAAAAGCATTTTCCTCACAATAAAGTCTACTATCTGCCTCACTATTCGAAAAGGGGGACCCAAAAGGATTGGGTAGAGAATGTTTGGAGCAGACTAGGTATTCAGAAAAACTATGATGAGGAGAGAGGAGAATAATAGGGATAAGGACTGACTTTGGTTCACTCCATTCAACAAATTGTTACGCCTAATTCAATCACCTCTATCATCACAACCAAATTCAAGCATTAAGGTAAAGGTCCTTTATGCTCAACTCATATTTTCCATACATTTGGTGCACATGATGCATAGCATGAAAACATTAGCTATTTCTGTATTCTGGTGTTGCGTAATTACGTTGCAAGCTCTCGCCCAAGCAGAGATAACAAGTCCTGACTTTTCCTTCAGGCTGAAACGGGATCAAATGGAATTGCCCTATCTGAGGATTGATGAAGCCTCTGTGTCTTTCATCGATAACGATGGCAATTACACGATTGATGCCAGCGAATCGTGCAAGGTGCGTTTCACCCTCAACAATAAAGGCAAAGGAGATGCTGCCAATATCACAGCTCACCTCATATTCATAGGACCGCCCAGCGGCGAGCAGAGCTAATTGTTGTTTTACGTTTAAGTTCAAACCATCATTAGGACGTGACTTCAAGGTAGCTTCAAATCCGACATCAACACGATAGATGGAAATGCTCAAATACTGTTGGAAGTGGAAGAGCCCAATGGCATCAATTCAAACATCATCCCAATTGATATTGTCACGCGAAGTCTCAGAGCACCTGATGTGCGGATAGTTGATTTCCTGGTAAGTTCTGACGCGGGAGGTGATATTCATCAAAATGATAGATGCTCGTTCACCCTAATGATGCAGAATACAGGTCCCGGCGTTGCGACCGACGTGTCATACGAATTGAAGGTAGAGGATGATGGAAACGTGGTGTATTCATCGCCACAAACCGGCATCGTTCCCATGCTTCAGCCGGGAGAAAAGCGTGAAATCATTTTTGATCTATTCGTTAAAAAAACCTTCGTAGCCGCCAACATGAAGGTTACCTTATTCATCAAGGAATCCTATGGTAAATACAGCAAGGATTGGGTTCAGTCTTTTCCGGTGTTGGCGTCATCCATCACAACAGCTGGAGTAAAAGTGCAAGCCAAGACGGTAAGTGAACAAAAAATTGAAGCCGGTTCTTTGCGCAGTGATGTTGATCGAGATATACCCATAGGCCTATCTGTGTATGATAAAAGATACGCCTACCCTTAATTAGCTACAGTCAAATATATAATTTATTGTATTTAGTGATGTA
>CAZKRL010000067.1:0-4274 GCA_964555295.1 uncultured Comamonadaceae bacterium
AATTGTTTGCTCTGTTATCCTACTCAACTATTCCTCTACTTCACTACTTATAACTTCTCTGCTGCACTTTGATATTCTCATACACCAGTTCTTCTTTGTTGAGTTTTGGTGATGAGGGATTGCCTGTCCACTCCCATGCAGCAACGTATTTGAACTTGTCATCGTCGCGGAGGGCTTCGCCGTCTTCCGTTTGATACTCTTCTCTGAAATGCCCGCCGCAGCTTTCGTTGCGATCCAAAGCGTCGAGACACATGAGTTCACCAAGGTCAATGAAATCCGCAACACGCAGTGCTTTCTCCAGCTCGGGATTCATGTAGTTGGCTGTGCCCGGGATTCGCGCGTCTCTGAAAAACTCTTCGCGAATCTTTTGTATTTCTGCTATGGCTTCCTTCAATCCTTTTTCATTTCTCGCCATACCGCATTTGTCCCACATAACCTTTCCCAATCGACGATGAAAATGATCCACCGGCTGGGTGCCGCCATTATTCAACAAGCGATCAATCTGTGATTTAACGTGGTTTTCTGCTTCTGCGAATTCAGGAGAATCAGTAGAAATTTTTCCGGTGCGTATCTCATCGGCGAGATAATTTCCGATGGTGTATGGAAGAACGAAATAGCCGTCGGCAAGTCCTTGCATAAGTGCCGATGCACCGAGTCGGTTTGCTCCATGATCGCTGAAGTTTGCTTCACCGCAGGCGTATAATCCGGGAACTGAGGTCATCAATTCATAATCCACCCACAAACCACCCATCGTGTAATGCACCGCAGGATAAATCATCATCGGTGTTTTGTATGGGTTTTCGGCAACAATCTGTTCGTACATCTGAAAGAGATTGCCGTATTTCTCCTCAACGACCTTCGTGCCTAAATCTACAATTTGTTCTTGTGTAGGATTGTGAATTCCTTTTACGTTCGCTTGCGCCTTGCCATATCGGATGATGGAAGATGAAAAGTCGAGATACACCGCCTCACCTGTAGCATTCACCCCATAGCCATCATCACAGCGCTCTTTGGCTGCACGTGATGCAATATCTCGCGGCACGAGATTGCCAAAAGCAGGATATCTTCTTTCAAGGTAGTAGTCTCTATTTTCTTCAGGGATATCTTGTGGCTTCAGTCGCTTCGCTTTGATCGCTTCAACATCTTCCTTTCGCTTGGGCACCCATATGCGACCGTCGTTTCTTAATGACTCAGACATCAATGTGAGTTTAGACTGATGGTCGCCACTGACTGGAATACATGTAGGATGTATTTGCGTGAAGCAAGGATTGGCGAAAGCTGCGCCTCGTTTATGAGCGCGCCATGCAGCGGTTACGTTGCTGCCCATTGCATTGGTAGAGAGGAAGAATACGTTGCCATATCCACCCGTGCAAAGCACCACGGCATGAGCTGAGTGTCTTTCAATTTCACCTGTAACAAGATTGCGCGCAATGATGCCGCGTGCCTTGCCATTCACTATCACCACATCGAGCATCTCATGACGATTGAGCATCTGCACATTCCCTTTGCCCACTTGTCGCGACAATGCCGAATAGGCGCCTAACAAAAGTTGCTGCCCGGTTTGACCCTTTGCGTAGAACGTCCGCGATACTTGCGTTCCGCCGAATGAACGGTTGTCGAGCAACCCCCCGTAATCACGAGCGAACGGAACGCCTTGTGCAACACACTGGTCAATGATATTGGTACTTACCTCAGCGAGGCGATGAACGTTGGCCTCTCTTGCGCGATAGTCGCCACCTTTGATGGTGTCATAAAACAAACGATAAACCGAGTCACCATCGTTCATATAATTCTTGGCTGCATTGATTCCGCCTTGCGCAGCGATGCTGTGCGCGCGACGTGGAGAGTCTTGAAAGCACAGGGCCTTCACGCTGTAGCCCATTTCTGCCAGTGATGCCGCGGCTGAGGCACCGGCAAGACCTGTGCCCACAACGATGACATCAATACTTCGTTTGTTGGCTGGGTTGACAAGCCGAACAGAATTTTTATAGCGGGTCCACTTTTGGTCTATAGGACCTTCGGGTATTTTGGAATCGAGGTTCATGGTGATAGAGATATGGGTTTAGACAATCCATTTCATATACATACTCACGGGCATCGCAGCGAAAATGGTTGGAACAACAACGCTAAACGCTTCGCCTGCAAAGGCAATGATGTTTTTGTATTTGGAGTGATTGAATCCAAGCGATTGAAACGCACTGCGAAATCCGTGAAGCAGATGCCAGAAGAGCGAGAAACATCCGAGCACATAAACGATAACCACCCACAGATGACTGAAAACCAGTTTCATTTCTCCGTACATATCTTCATGTTCAATGCGGTCGATGACAACGGTATGCGGGATTGTAGTAAGGCCGGTGATTCTCGACTTCAACCAAAAATGGTAAAGATGAAGAATGAGGAAGAGCAGAATGAGCGTGCCGAGTAAGGCCATACTTCTTGAGTACCACTGGCTACTTCTTCCGGCGCTCTCCTTTGCGTATGGTATTGGGCGCGCTTTGCGATTCTGAAAATAGAGCATCAAGCCATCCACAACGTGCAAAATCAAACCGAGAAAAAGCACAATCTCCATGGTGCGGATGATGGGATTGGTGCCCATGAAGTGAGCCCCCTTATTGAATGTTTCGCCTCCATCGTTAGCAAAGATGAAAGCATTTAATGCACAGTGAACAATGAGGAAGGTGATGAGGAAGATACCCGTTACGGACATCCAGAATTTTTTCATCAATGAACTTCCGAATAGACCTTTTGACATAAGTATTGATACTATTTGGTACGGCGCGAAAGTAGTCGCGAAGTTGTAATTACAAACTGATTACCATCGTTAAACGTTCATTTGGTCTAGCTCTTTTTTTATTGCTTACGGAACGGAAGTGAATGGCCATCGGCTCAAAGCAAAATGCTATCGAAATTGTGCGGTGTGATACACTGAGCAATCGCCTCGGGGTAAGCGTTGGTGAATGCCTTGCTTACACTGCTTTTCCCATGAGTGCTCCACTTGAATTCAAATGCTTTCATGCTGTTTTCGGTCGTTTCAATAAGATCCACTTCTTGTTGGGCAGTGGTTCTCCAAAAATGCATTGCGACTTGAGAATAATTGTTGTTGTGCAACTTTCGTCGCTCACTCATCATCCAGTTTTCCCAAAGTGCGCCCGCATCGTTTCTGGCGTCAACAGGGTTCCATTGGTTGATGATGGCATTGCGAAATCCGTTGTCTACAAAGTAGATTTTGCGCGACTTCTTCAACTCGTTTCGCTTATTGCCCAGATAACTTGGAACCCGAAAAACAACAAAGGCTTTCTCCAACATATCGATGTAACGCTCTACCGTGGAAACGTCCATTTGGGTAAGTTGCGCAAGTTCATTGGAGGATACTTGCTGACCAATTTGAAACGCGAGCGCTTTCAACAGGCGCTCAAACTTTTCGGGCTTCTTGATATTTTCAAGGGCGTATATGTCTTTGTACAAATAACTCTCGCAAAGTTCTTTGAGACGTTGCTCTTCCTTGCCCTTTCGGGTTACAATCTCCGGATAATAGCCGTAGATAAGTCGTTGACGAAGAAGGGAGATCTCGTCGAGCAGCCCGTCATGTTTCACCATCTCCCGAAAGCTGAGCGGCAGGAGGTGAAATGACCACTTACGACCCGTCATAGACTCGCCTGTCCCCGACGACACATCGATGGCCGATGAGCCTGTGATATAGAGTTGCACATGGGGCATCTGATCTACGATTTGTTTTCCAATGAGTCCCACATCTTGAATGCGCTGCGCCTCATCTATAATCACGATTTCATGGTCTGCAATCAATGACTTGAGAAAACTCGTACCCGCATTCTTCAATCTTTCTCTCAAAGAAGCGTCATCACCATCCAGCCAAAGTATGCTTTTATCACCTCCCCCAATCGATTTGAGCAAGGTCGTTTTTCCTACCTGACGGGGTCCTGTAATGATGAAAGCCTTACCTTCTTCGTGGTATTTACCCATTGCATCGGTTAAGTCCCTGTAAATCATACAACAAAGGTATAAACACTCCATGTCAAACCGAAAAAAAACTATATATTTTTCGGTTCAACCCGAAAAAAAACTATATAATTTTCGGTTTAAGGAGGGCGTTAATGTTTCGGGTTTGTTAATTCTGTCGGATTTCCTGCGAAAACAAAATGACTCACGTGTAAAGACACTAAGAACAAAAAAGCCGGCATCAGCCGGACATCTTTGTTGTCGTACCGAAGGAGGGACTCGAACCCTCACGTCTTGCGACACACGCACCTGAA
>CAZKRL010000068.1:0-4038 GCA_964555295.1 uncultured Comamonadaceae bacterium
TACAATTCTCAGTTCGGCGAATTAGCTCAGCTGGTTAGAGCGACGGAATCATAATTCCTAGGCTTCAGGGAAATCCCCAATCGTTTCAAAGACATAACAGCACCACAAGAATAGGTGCCTTACACACTGTGTCTCACACTTGACCACACATATCTTGGAATCCTTGTGGTGAGAGGCTGGTGGGTTAGGCACGCGGAGTCCACGAGAAAATGTGCTGCGATTGTGTGTGAGAAATCTCTTGTAGTTCGAATTTGAAAGTGTCGTTTAAAACGACTTTCAATTGTTTCTTCGAATTTCTTTGACAAAATATTTTTTATCTTTCATTTCAGCAACAAACTCAACCCGGTCGTTCACATTTAGCCCTTGCAATAGAGCTATATTCTCAACTTGAAATACCATCGACATTTCTGGCATATCTAAACTTTTAATTTCTTGATGTCGAATTGTGATCTTCTTGTTATCGGGATCAATTCGACGAATTTCGCCCTTAGTCCACTCGACTGCATAAACTGAAAAACTTAATGCCATAAAAATGACGAGGATGAATTTTTTCATCATTTCACCTCAATTTTTCCAATCATTCCGGCTTGATAGTGCCCCGCCATTAGACAGGCAAATTCAAAATTACCAGAACGATTGAATTTCCAAATAATTTCTCCAGTTTTACCGGGTGCCACATGGGCCATATAAGGCTCATCATGCTCCATATTTGGATTTTTGAGCATCAGTTCAGCGTGCTTATCGAGTACTGGCTTAGTACCGATCACCATTTCATGCATTAGTTTCCCTTCATTTTTTACCTGAAAGCGAATTATTTCACCAACTTTCACATCAATTTTTTCTGGATGAAATCTCATCTTATCGGTCATGGTGATCACTATTGTTCGATTTGCTTCATTTTTATTAGCACCAATTCCCCATGCCTCCTGAATAAAATTTGCAGGCTGCGATGATTTTTTGTGCTGATCCCCATGAGCAAATGTCAATGGGGTTAGTGTGAGTGTTGCGATGGTAAACAGAATTTTTATATACATATTTCTTTCTCCTAATGATTATGTTTTGAATTTCCAGCAGGCTTTTTGATTTTTACTTCTACGTCTGGCTGTTCATGAACACGGTTCATGGCAGACGATCCTGCAGACTGACTGCGATTGATTACAGGTTGTTTCCCTTTCCATTCATATGCCTGTGTTCCTGGAGCTTGTTTATACCAGCCGGTATTTTTATAGTCATTGTGCGGTTGATTCTTTCGAACTTTTAGGATGCTAAACATTCCGCCCATCTCAACCGAGCCATAAGGGCCGTCACCCGTCATCATCGGAATCGTATTTTCAGGTAGCGGCATTTCCATCTCAGTCATATCAGCCATACCTCGTTCACCCATCACCATATAGTCAGGGATAAGTTTTTTTATCTTTCCTGCGATGCCCCGATGATCGACACCTATAAGATTAGCCATATCATGCCCCATTGCATTCATAGTGTGATGGCTTTTATGGCAATGAAATGCCCAATCTCCTTCCTCGTCGGCTAAAAATTCAATTTGTCGCATTTGGCCTACCGCAACATCAGCGGTTACCTCATACCACCGGTTTGCCTTTGGCGTTGGTCCACCATCAGTTCCGGTAATCTGAAATTCATGGCCATGCAAGTGAATTGGGTGATTTGTCATGGTGAGATTACCAACCCGTATTCGTACCTTGTCGTTATGACGCACATTCAATGTATCAATCCCAGGAAATACACGACTATTCCAAGACCAAATATTAAAGTCGAGCATGGTCATTGGGTTGGGTGTAAAGCTGCCAGGATCAATATCGTAGGAACTGAGTAAAAAACAAAAGTCCCGATTGACCTCATCAATATCTGGGTTCTTTCCCTTGGGATGAGTCACCCAAAACCCCATCATGCCCATTGCCATTTGGGTCATTTCATCAGCATGCGGATGATACATAAATGTGCCGGGCCGACGGGCCGTAAATTCATAAACAAACGTTTTACCGGATGGGATCGCAGGTTGATTTAATCCGGCTACACCATCCATGCCATTTGGTAAGCGCTGTCCATGCCAATGGATCGAAGTATGCTCTGGCAACTTATTGGTAACAAATATACGAACCTTGTCGCCCTCCACAACCTCAATCGTGGGTCCAGGTGATTGACCGTTATAGCCCCATAAGTGGGCTTTAAAGCCAGGTGCCATTTCCCGCACCACAGGTTCTGCCACCAAGTGAAACTCTTTTACCCCTTGATTCATTCGCCATGGCAACGTCCAGCCATTAAGCGTTACGACAGGGTTGTATTCTCGACCGGTTTTGGGAAACAGTGGATTTTGTGTATTAGGGCTGGTTTGAATAACAGGCTCAGGTAGGCCAGCTAGGGCATGACGACTAACTCCTGCGGCTGCCATGGTCACTGCCGCACCACTTAAGAAAGCTCTACGTGAATTCATGACTTACCTCGCATTAATATTTGAAAAATCCATCTGAGCATCAATTAATGCTCTTTCTAGACGCGCCGATTGAACTAAGAAAGCAAAATTTGCGTCGATGTACTGCATCACCATTTTTTGCTGATCTTCAGCATCCTCAAGTAAATGAAATACGTCAATTAGCATGGCGTTATAGCGGAGCAGTTTCTCCTCTGAAATTTTCTTTTGATTAGGCAAAAGTTCAGTGTGATACGTTTTCACCTTTTTAAATCCCTCTAAATAATTTTCATATGCAATTCGTGCGTTGGAGCGAACTTGGACAGTGGCTGGATTATTTAAATTACCAAAATTAATTGCTAACTGCTCTTTTTGCATTAGTTTTCGAGGGTCTTTAGGAGGATTTGGCAAGCGTTTCTCTACATCCAATTTAATATCACGCTGATCGAAATTCATCCGCTGAATAAAACGCTCCGTTGCTTCTTTGGTTTTCGTTTGTAATGCTTGCATTTCTAATTGGGTCTTGAGCAGTTCTTTTTGTTGCTTAAGCTGTGCTAACTGATTAATGTTGCCAACTTTTAGCATCCGATTAGCAAGCTCTGAGGCTGCCTGAACCGCACTGACAACATCTTCCATGTATTTCGACTTCTCTATTAAAGCCACGAGTTCGTAATAGGATTTAGTGGTTTCGTAGATGATGTTGTAACGCTGCTGAAGGGCAGCACGTTGTGCTGAAGTTAATACATAGAAGTTTTCAATTGATTCCGATCCAGGTAGATAATTTATGGAATCCAATTGCTGACGAAGAGCTCGGTCAATGGCATGATTTAGCGTAAATGTTGCAACAGAAGTTATGGATTGCTCTGGTGCTTTTTCTTTGGCGTAAGTGCGCCAACCACCAATTTCGCCAACAAGATTGTTTTGCTCTATCCAGGCTGAATTGCCGTGTGCCTGTAAAGCTATGCTTGCTAATAAACTAAAAATAATTCGTCTCATTTAACTCTCCGATTGAAATCAAACCCAAAATTTGGGCGGACTAATCCTAGGGGAGCTAAAGAATGGGTGGCTTATTGACTACTGCGAGATCAATACCCGTCAGTATTTTGTGATTAGTATAAAAAGTTTGTATGTATCGGCCTGCCACTACCGAACCAATAGAATTAGGAAGTAAGCCAAAAGCCATGCACAAGGTACAGGAGTAGCATCGATCTCCACTCACCTCAACTGCTTGCTGATCATCCATCGAGTGTTGGGCTACATCCTTGCCATCTTGATGACAAGGATGGGATACCACCGGTTCATGAATTTGAGTCACGGCACTTACAATCTGTTTTTGCATGCTCATATCCAATACCGCCCACGCTTGGACAGGTATTAGAGCAATCAAGGAAACAAGCAATAATCTTTTAAACATAGATATAGCTTAGCACCATCAGAATAAGTCTGCAGAGTAGCTTTGTCAGCTAAAAATCCCCAATTTGCTACAGTCCACAATTTGGTGAATTAGCTCAGCTGGTTAGAGCGACGAAATAGACAGTCGAAAACTCAAATTAGTATCTACTGCTGGAAATTCATCTGCCAAAATACTGTAAACACAAGTATCTCGAATA
>CAZKRL010000069.1:0-2368 GCA_964555295.1 uncultured Comamonadaceae bacterium
AGCGAATTCGTGCTGCTGGTGCTGCGCCACTCAGTGCGCCAGTTGCTGGCGAATAAGCACCGATCAAAGGCCTAAGTGGATTAAGCCTGCTCGGGACAGCACCGCAATGTGTTCTTGGACCTGACTCGGTGACAGCAAACATAATTCAGCGATTTCACGCTCAGACCAAGTACCGTCACAATAGGCAAGTACATTAACGAGACCGGCAACTTCTTTAGCACTTTCTGCTGTGCTGAGGCTTGGATACAAACCGCGTTTACCAAGCTGAGCTTCACAGGCTGTTGACGAATTCCATCGCTTCTCATTCTCCAAAATTTTCACCACTGACTTCATCATATTCAGACCACCTTGGAGTCCGGCCGGAGTTACCAGATTTAAGTCATCTAATGACGAGTGGTATTCAGGGTACGTTCCGTACTTAGATCTCATTAGGGAAGCTACAGGAAGGTCAACGTGAGGAGAACAATACTGACGTTCGTCGCTTCCACGGTCCAGATACAAATAGCAGTCAAAGTGATCGCTGCTTTCATTAATCATTTGTTTACTGACACGATCAGCCAGAGTGTTGCCGTTTCGCGATGGCAAAAAGGAGTATGTACGTTCATCGCCGATACATGTGAGAACCCAACCTGCTCGCACGGTTTTCTTTAGATGTTGCAGGTGTTTAGATAAATACGCAACTGACCCAATGGTTTCCGGAATAAACACAAATCGGTATGTATAGTGCCGTCTTTCCATGTGAAGGAGAAATCGTGCCAGCGCTGCCGATACAACTGGGCCAGAAAGTTCGTTGTTGGCCATTGAGGGGTGACATAAATAAGTGGAAAACATAATTTCCTCTTCGCTTTCACCTCGAATAACTACGTCACCATATGAAAGAGAGCCTTTTGTGTGGCTGCTGTTAATCACCACATGAAACGGACCGTCACCGAGCGACTTTTTTTGATTCTGTGAAAGACAAAATCCCCAACGCGGCGAGTAATACGAGGTGACATAAGGAATTGCGGTTTCAGAATACGGATGCGTGTGTAAAAACGGCTCCAATTCTGTACGGGTTAAGGTCGTATCAACTGCTGTTGAGTAGTTAACAACGTGGAGACTGTTGTTCTTAAAGTCAATGACGCGGGTTCCAGATGAATCTTCTATGTACGCGTCAATCACGTTCCATTCATCGGGTACAACCCAATCAAACACTGTGTTTCCACTTGGAATTTCCTGAATTTCGAAACCGGGGATCAGCGATGCGATATACCGAAGGGATTCACGCAAACCATCTCCTGTAATGCTTCGACAAATTGGAAATAATTCTGTTGCCCATTGATGCATTTCTGCACCATTGTCTAATGTCTCAGTCAAAAAAGCTCTACGCAGGCTTACGGGCTTGAACTACAAATGCCGAGCACAAAAACATCCCGCGCCAATCATCGCTGAATGACTCGAGTCGAATTGCTTCCTCTCTGTATTCACTTTCGATTCCCGCAGAGAGGTGCGGCATTGCAGGATGAAAGTGATACCACAACAGCTCAACATCAATGAATCCCAATTCTTCGAATTTCTTAGTGATGGTCAGTGGGTTGTGAAATTTCGAGAGAATTGCGTCATATCCGACAGCGCTCGGGTTGTCCTCAATTACATCTCTTTGTACTGGAAGTGACATTTCTAATTTTGAGCGCAAAAAACCATCAACAGTGTTCTTAACTTCGCTCGAAACTCCACTAAGAAGTTCGTCCATGATGAACTCATGCGTGTATCGGTTAAAAGTAAACAATGAAAATAAGGAGTTTCTAAATTCGATAAACACCATGCCGTTTGGTTTAATCATGTCCTTCATGTTGCGAAGGCAGAGATCATCATCCTCAACGTGTGGCATTACACCCATTGCCATCAACCCATCAAAGAGGCCACCTGCCAAAAGGGGTTGGTAGCTAGTTCGATCTTGGACGTCTCCCCAAATAATGTTGTTAGGGTTTTGGCCGGTTGCGGCAATTGACTCTTTTGCTCGTTTGACCATTGCGTGGCTGATGTCAAATCCTGAGACTTCGATGCCCTCTTTGGCCAGTGTTGAAAGAGGTGTGCCCTCGCCGACTCCAACTTCTATCGTTCGTTTAATTGAATTCTCTCTAAACGATTTCAAAAGAAGTTTTAGGCGGAAGTAGTTCGCAGGATATTCCTGAGCCAAATCTCGGAGAGTTTCCTCTTCGTATTGCTTGTGATAGTTAGCCGCGGCTGCATCGTAATGGTCGGAGACACTCATATCCCCAAATTAGCCGTTGCTTTGGTGACTGTCAGGTCAACAGTAACAATTGAACCTTCACTTTAAAAAGTTTTCGAAATACCGACTTGGTGTCGGACCACGCTGACCCTGATA
>CAZKRL010000070.1:0-2358 GCA_964555295.1 uncultured Comamonadaceae bacterium
GCGATATCTCTTGTTATTTCGAGGTGCTGTATTTGATCCTTCCCCACAGGTACTACATCGGCATCGTATAGCAAAATATCTGCAGCCATCAGCACAGGATAGGAGAAAAGCCCACCATTGACATCACTCAGCCGATCGCTTTTGTCTTTGAAACTATGCGCATTGGCAAGCATCGGATAAGGGGTAAAACATTGCAAATACCAAGTCAACTCAGTAACCTCCGGTACATCACTCTGCCGATAAAATGTTGTCTTCGAAATATCAAGTCCGCAGGCGAGCCACGCCGCTGCAACTGCATACGTATGATCACGCAACAAGGCAGATTCTTTGATTTGCGTGAGTGTGTGAAGATTAGCAATGAATAGAAAAGAGTCGTTTTCAGGGTGCTTACTTTCCTCTATTGCGGGCAAAATGGCACCAAGGATATTGCCCAGATGCGGCACTCCCGTGCTTTGTATACCTGTAAGAATTCTCGCCATAATGTTGTGAAGCGCTCAAATGTAAGGTGTGGAATAACTCTGTCTTCCATCCAATGTTTCAACTTCGACGTCAGGATTTATCGAGGCGAAAAGTTTCCATTGCATTCTCAACGGATTTAGGCTTAATTTGCCCCCGTTTTCAACGGTGGTCGTAGCTCAGCTGGTAGAGCTCCAGATTGTGGTTCTGGCTGTCGTGGGTTCGAGCCCCATCGATCACCCTAAGGCCCTTTTGGGCCTTTTTTATTTTAAAAAATATTCAAAGTCATAATTGCCATTGTTGATTTTACTGCGCTTGCATCCAATTCTGCATGCATTATCTAGCGTTACTTAAAATCTTTTGAGCTGTAAAGTCAAGTCAACTGGACTTCCTAGAAGAGCTATTCAGCCTGCGAACTCAGCCATTGATCATAGGCCTCTTTGTGTGCAATGTATGCGTCAATTAGGTACTCACTTTTGTAATCTCCCTTGGGATCTACTTCAAGATACTCCGCCTGCTCAGGCATCATCGTATTGATCCAGGTGCGAAAACGATCACCGTCTTGCTGATTCTTAAACGGCCTAAGGTCGGCAGCGTTAACGTCGCTCATTTTTTTGACGTATTTATCTTCCTGATAGAGGATAAAAAAATTGCAATCCTGAGGTGTCCACCAGCGAAGAAACTTCGACCCAAAGTCTGTAACCCTGATACATCCAATGCTATTTGGTGCACCCAACATTCCCCTGCTCAACTGACTGAGTGCAACTTCATGGATTCCGTTGCTTCTCATCGCGCCCTTGAAGGTGGGGTGTGGCTCAAGTAACATGAAATTGGGCAACTCTACCTTGCCTTTGTAAACTGTGATTTGATTGTTTCCACCTCCCACTGCACTATCTCGGGCAATATCAAGCGGTTCGTATTTACGTTGCCGTTCCCAATTCTTCGAGGAGATATAATACCGTGCTCCATAATACTTTCTTGCTTTTCCCAATGGCAACGACTCCACCATTCCGCCATCTTCCGTTGGACTTTGTCTCTTAGCGGATATGGCAAATTGCCCGAGAAAAACAAGCGTATCCTGTCGCGCCTCACACATGCAGAGTTTTTGTCCTGCAGCATACACCGCCTGACCAGAAATCCCATATTTACGAGTAAGCGGCGGCGTTCTGAATTTCCATACCTTATGATAAAAATTCAACAGTGTGTCTGGCGTCTGAATGCCCAACATTTTCAATCTGCCAGGCAACGTGTCTTCACTTATTTTTTTCAGTCGAGCCGAATCAAGCAACGCAAATACCTCACTCTTCAATGTATTGAATTCCACCAAATCAAATAATTCAGGATAACGCTCTTCAACCCCTCTCGGATTGCCCAATGAATCAAGTACGTTAAAGTCACCAACAAGGTAACGATTTCCGAAAGGGTGTCCAACGGGAAGCCGATCGTTGAACAATTCACTGAAACTAAAACCCGCCGGTTTACCGGATAAGTAATAGGTAGTATCTCTAAGCAATGGAAGATAACATGGATTGGTAAGCGCGTATAACGCGATGGTTGTTTGATCCAGCTCCGAAACCATGGGGCGCACTTTGGCTGTGAGCGTGTCTTTGACAGTAGCCTCCCCCTTCGATTCGGTCTGACTATGTTGGTTGCTACATGAGACCAGCACAACTGCAATAATCGCTTTGCAGCAACCTAACAATATTAGATTATCCGAGTTTGCAAGACCCTTTTTTATCACGGCACTCAATGTAGAAAAAGTCTTTTTGTAAATGCAACGATTACAAAAAACAAACATACGCATGGAAGGTGGCTTGAATAACGATTGTGCAATTCTTCCAAAGCCTCATCACCCCTCAACTCATAATAGTTTGCGCTGCTGCCAATCCCAAGGTTCTGTCA
>CAZKRL010000071.1:0-2339 GCA_964555295.1 uncultured Comamonadaceae bacterium
TGAGCCATTGGATACCGCCACAGCATGCTTTCGATTTACATAACCCGAAAATTGCTTTTCAAACTCTGTGATAAAGGGCCCTTCTGATGAAATCCAACCGGTTGTTATACACTCGGTGAGATACTTCAACTCGTTGCCGCCTAATAAAGGAGTATTAACTGGAATCATTTATTTTTTTTTAGTACGAAACATACACCCCAAGTTTCCACGCCCGCTGGTTTACCTGTGAGAAACTCCTCGGCACAGGCCAGATGCAAACCCGCATCCTCAGCCAACAATGATATCTCAGGCACACTATAACACCTCATCGGATGTGTTTCATTGAGCGTTGTGGTTTCACCGGTAATTTTGTCTTCGATGTGCGTGGCAAAATCCACGGTTACAACATTTGATACTACATCAATTGAAGAATTTGCGTGACGTGTTACATGAATAAATTCATCATGCATTTGCTTCACCCGTTTTTCAGGCCGCAGCCAAAATACCGCAGGAGCAAACCAAACATCGAAGACAAAAACGCCGCCCGGCTTCAGAGAATTGTAGACCGCCTTAAAACAACGTTTGAGCTGATCGTTATGATTGAGATAGCTGACAACGTGGAACAGCGATACCACTGCATCGAATTTTTCCTGCCTAAATTCCATGGGTAATAGGGAATCTAACGCGGTTATATCACCTTCAATGATTTGAAAGTTAGGAATTTTCTTTGCTGCCGCTTGTATCGCCATTTCATTGCTTCGCTCCACGCCTACCAATTGATTTATGGCAGGGGCGATAAACGCTGCATGGCCTCCGCTTCCTGAACCCAACTCGAGTAAGTGCCAAGCATTACGCGACGTATTTTCACCGTAACGATCAATCAAATCGAGCACATAATTCGATTCACCGGAATAATCCTTCTCACGATAAAGCAAATCATAGTACTTGGAGTATAGCCCGAAATTCGACATAATCATTTCAATATTACAAGACCATCATCAATCGCTTCGAAGCGCACTTTATCTCTTTCGCCGCAATAAGGACCCTGTTTCACCTCGATAATTTCACTTTGTTCAAGCATTTTAAAACCATGCCCACCATCAGCGAGAAGAATCACATCGCCTGCATGAAGGATAGTGCTTTCAACATAATTCTGGTCATTATCAAAAAAATCAACTCTGACTTTTCCTGAACGGATGAACAAGACCTCTTGAGTGAGATGAACATCCCTGCGAACAATATTGTGACGATGAGGTGGGATTACATAACCTTCGGGGCGATTCATGTATCCGAGCTGCTGGGAGCTGTCATCGGAAGTAAAAAACTCGATGCCGTCTTTTACAAAACTGACACGCAAAATGATGCCTAATAGCAACTCATTGTGTAAGATTCTCTCAATCATAACGTAGAGATTTCGCCCATTCATATTGTTTAACGAGACCGTTCTCAATATCCGTGGCCGGTTTAAATTGAAATACTTCTTTTGCTAGATCCACATTCGCGCAAGTGCGCGGAACATCACCCATCTGCTCTTCTCCCTTCCGAATTTTCGGAACTATTCCGGAAACAGAGGAGATGGAATAGACTAGACTATTCAAACTCACGGGGTGATTATTGCCGAGGTTTACTATTATATAATTTGAGTCCTTGTAGGCAATAGCGCTAATAACACCCTCGACAATATCGTCGACGTAGGTGTAGTCACGATAGGTTTCACCATTACCAAAAATTACAATTTCCTCTCCCTTCATCATTTTTTGGAAGAACAAATTGATAGCAAGATCGGGACGTTGACGAGGTCCATAAACAGTGAAAAACCGCATTGCCACAAATCTAATTCCGAACAAATGACTATAAGTGTATCCCATTTTCTCGCAAGCCAGTTTTGACGACGCATATGGGCTTATAGGTTGTAAATCAAGATTGCTCTCTGTCCATGGCACATCCGGATTGACACCATAAACACTGCTCGAAGATGCAAAAAGAAATTGTTTAATTTCATGCTTTCTAGCAAATTCCAAAACTTCGAGAGTGCCATTAACATTAACATCGAAATAATCTTTCGGGTTTGCAATACTTGGTCTTACACCCGCCTTAGCCGCAAGATGAATTATACAGTCAATTTTTCGGTCGGGTGTAAAAGATGAAATATCACGGATATCAATTTCATGAAATTCAAAATTCTCAGAAGAAAAATGTTGTGCCTGATTTTGTTGTTTAATTCTCTTATCGTAAAAATCATCATAGTTATCGATTGAGATTATATAGCATTCGCGCGACGATAATAGTTTATCGATTAAGGTACTTCCAATGAAACCTGCGCCGCCCGTGACCATTATATTCATATCAGAAATAATCTT